>CAKQMI010000018.1 GCA_934254835.1 uncultured Clostridia bacterium
CATAAGAGACGGAAATCGTAATCCCTGAAAAAGTTGTGGTTGGAAAATAAGTTACATATCGTACAACCCAGGTACACTTTCATTATACCGCATTATGGCGCAATGTCAATACAATTTAATCAAATTGTCAAAAAAGCGTGTCAAAGTGTTAGTTATTTTGACAGAAAATAATTGACAGCGTACTTTTTAATATGTATAATTGAAGTATCACAATAATGAGGTATCCTATGACTCGTATTGCAAGAGGCAGTATTTTTAACGATGCAAAGCACTTTCTCGTGTTGACGGACGGTCTCCCGGGGCTTGATGTTTTCAGAGAACCTAATATGAAAAACTTTTATTTGGTCACGGTCGAAGAAAAGGCGAAAGAGACGGGCGTGTCCGTGTTGGCGTACTGCGTCATGCAAAACCACTCGCACCTTGTCATCACGTCCGACGACGTCCAAAACATTTCGGAATTCATGCGCAGGGTAAACACGACCTATGCCAAGTTTTTCAACCGCATTAAGGGCAGAAGCGGATACGTTTTTTACGGAAGGTACGAATGCGACGCTCTGAAAACCCCCGACGAAATTCTGGGCGCGATATATTTCGTGCACAACAACCCCGTGAAGGCGCGCGTTGCCGTCAACAGCGGAGAATACCTTTACAGCAGTGCCAAGGACTATCTCAATCAACTGAGTTTTATCGATTATAAGGAACTGAAACGTTTGTTCAAAAAAGTGCCGGAGCTTTCGTCCTACGGCGGTGGTGCACAAGAATACCGCTTCAAAGAGGCAAAACCTTACGAAAACTGCGACGACGTTTTGATGGATTTGATAAGACGATTCAATATCACCGACAAGGCGGCTCTGCAAGACCCCGAACTTTTAAAAACCGTCATTTACGAACTGCAAACAAGAAGCGGTGTGTCCCTTCGCGACGTTGCGGTGCTTGTCGGGCTTGACCGCGAAAAGATAAGACGCACTGCAAAAAAGATCAATTACGACGTGTGATAACCCCCCAAAATTATATTGAAAACAAGACGGACTGCGTATGATTTTCTCCTTTTGAACGCCGTCCGTTTTGTTTTGCCAAAAATCAAAAATCGCGCGGACAAATTTTATTTTTTCGCAAATTCCGCCGTACAATGCGGTGATTTTGCCCGTTTTCAAACCTCCGAAATACAAAAAATTGGATATGTATTGACTTTACTTTGTTTATATAATAAAATATATGAGTGAGTATTATATCCATAATTCTCACAATAAAGTATATCGGCAAAAAAGAAGAAGGAAAATTTTATGAAAAAACTTTCGAGGTTGCTTTTAGTTTTGACACTTGTACTGCTTATCGGTTGCACGTCCGTACTGCTTGTCGCGTGCGACGACAAAGAAGACCAAGGCGGTACGCCGACCACTCCGTCGTTTAGGGTGTCTTTCATTAAAAACTATCCCAATACGGACGAGGACGTTGCGTTCACCAACGTGACCGTAAAGCAGGGCAAAACCGTCAGCGCGTACGAAATTACCGAGGACGACCGCCTCGCGGGACACGATTTCGACGGCTGGTACGTTGGGAAGGAAGAAGGTGCCGAAAAATTCGATTTCGCAACGAAAATCACCCAAAATACCAAGATTTACGCCCATTGGAAGGAAAACGGGAAATCGACGGACGCTTCACTTTCCGATACGGTTTTCACGCCTGAAAAAGTGTCGGTCACTTTGAAAGACGAAGGCACAAAAGATGTCGAAACCGGCGTATATCGCTATATCACCGGCACCGCGGGCAACGTGTTGAATCACGACAACTCGGTGTTCGACTTCACTATGGTTTTGACCAAACTCAGAAACGCCAACGCCAAACCGACCTACTCGGTATGGGCGGACGAAGAATGTGCGCTGACCATCAACAACGACAAAAACAACCTCGTCGTCAACCTTAAAAACGGCAACAATATCTATTACATAAAGGCTGTTGCCGAGGATACGAAAGTATATAAGGTATATAAGGTCAACGTATATCTTGAGCCGATTTACAATGTAACGTTTGAAAAAATCAAGGGCAGGCAAGACAGCGTCAGCATCAAGCAATATAAAAAAGGCGAGCTTGCCACCGAACCCACCAATGTCGACAATGCAGGTTTCCGTTTTAACGGCTGGTATTATCTTTCCGAGGAAGAAAGGGACGCCGACGGCGATATTGTTGACGTCAACGGCGACAAACTCGTGAAAGTCGACGGCAAGTACTATTTCGCTGACAAAAACGGCGAAAGAATGTTTGCATACGTTGACGAAAACGGCAGAAACGTAGTTTACTTCAACGGCGAATATTATTTGACGGATAAGACGGGCGCGCGCACGACCGACAAAGCCGAAGTAAAATACAATAAATTGGACGAAAACGGCTATCCCGTTTACGCAGAAGGCACGCCGACAAAAGTCAACGCCTTTACCGAATACAAATGGGACTTTGCCAAAAATAAAGTTGACCGTGAAGGCATCAGAATTTACGGTAAATGGACGAAAGAACAATTTAAAATCACATTGAGATTGCCCGACGGCGCAGAGTTTGCAGGCACCACTGAGAAGGAACGCGTCATCGAAAACATTAGTCACGGCGCGACCGGCTCGTACATTGCATCGCAAATCAACGACAAACTCGGCAACAAGAATCCCACGAAACCGCACGCAAAGTTTGTCGGCTGGTATTACACCGATCCCACGTTGGGTGAAATCGAAGTTATCGATAGCCAAGGCTACGGCAAACACAACTTCGACTTTGGAAAAGATATCGTGCTTCTCGCAAAGTTTGAGGCGGATACTTATAAAATCGTCGTCAGCGCAAACGATCCCGCTATGGCGCAAGACGTCGTGGGCAGTAACGACAAAGCGCCTTACGACAAAAAAGTCACCATTTCCGCAACCGCAAAAACCGGCTATGTCCTGAAAGGCTGGCTCTTGAACGGCGAGAAATACGACGCTGTCGGCACAAACTCCAACTTTGAATACACTATCGATGAAAAACACGTCCAAAAAGGCGCGATTACCTTCACGGCGGTGTTTGAAGAAAAACTCGTGAAAATCACCTTTGAAAGCGACGTCGATAGTGCCAAATACAACAATACTTACGACGTAAAATTCAACTCGGCTGTACTGCTCGGCACGAACGTTCCCGACGTCACGAAACTTTCCGACGACGAGACAAAACGTTTCATCGGCTGGTACTATTTTGAAAAGGACGGCACGAAAACTTACGTTGTCAAATACAACTACGACAAGAACGAAAACGAAGTCCTGATTGAAAAATGGACGTTCACTGAGGACAAAACCCTCACTGCCGAATGGATACCGTACGAATTCAATGTCACCATTTACGAGGCTGAATACACCCTCCTTCCCGATATGGGCGGGCTCGACATTACGGCAGGCTCAACAGGTTGGGGCGAATGGGACAGCGCGCTTCTTGAACAAGCAGGTTATATCCTCAAAGGATATACGAAAGCGTTCAGCAACGGCTCGACGGTCAGCATCACCGCAACCGTAAATACACCCAACCACTATATGTTTGTCGGTTGGAAGCAACTCGAAGCGGACGGCAATCTCAAAGACGTCACCACCGATGCAAACTTGTCGGTAACCGTCCACGAAAAAGACGTAACGTACGTTGCTTTCTGGAGTTATAAACCCGTTACGGTAACGTTTGAAAGCGGAGATCCGTCGGTGACCGCTCCCGAAAAAACAGAAGTTCCGTTCGGCAAAGAATTGGAACTTGCGCTCCCGCAGGGTGCACCCGATGAGAAGACTTTTGACGGCTGGTGGAACGGCGACTTCCAATACACCGGCGCGGACGGAAAGAGCTTTGAAAACAGAACTTTCAAAGACGTCATGCTCATCGAAAACGGTATCACGTTGACCGCAAAATGGAAGAATATCAACTACTTCTTCATCGAGGACGGCGTCATCAAAGGCATCGACGCCGAAAAGGCGAAGAAGGGCGACACCTATAAAGATACATTCACGATAGACTTTGACGACGATGTGTTTGAAATCGCAGACGGCGCGTTCAAAAACAATAAGTTTATCAAAAACATTACAATAAAAGGCAATATCAAGAGAATAGGCAAGGAAGCCTTTGCAAACAGCAATATCACCTCCGTCACGTTCGAGGGCAACTTCAAAGGGCTTGTCATCGATGAGGGGGCTTTCCGCGACTGCGTAGGCATCAAAGAAATCATGCTTCCCGACAACGTTGAGGAACTGGAAGCCAATATCTTTGAGGGTTGCTACTCATTAGAAAAACTTGCGTACTCCGCGAATGTCCCGCTGGGCGTGTTGTTCACAACGTCCAACCCGAACAACAATACCTATTGGTATTCCGCACAACAGGACGGCGTCGTCTATTACCTGCCCACTGCCTTAAAGGAAGTTATCGTTACCAACACGGTTTCGACCATCGCTGACTATGCGTTCCAAAATGCGACGCAATTGACGAAGGTCACCCTTGCAACTGCAAAGGAAGATAAACCTTACACCATCGGTATCGGCAACTACTCGTTTGCAAATACGAAGGGCGGTGAGGGCAACGTGTTCGTTGTTGACCTCCAATTTGTCAAGACAGTCGGCAACAACGCCTTCAAAAACAGCAATATCAAAGACGTCAACTTTAAGTCTTTGGAAAAAATGTCCGATGCGTCGTTCAGTGGATCGGGCGTGGTGAACGTCAGCTTTGAAAACGCTCCCATCGACTACGTTCCGGGTTGGGCTTTTGCAGGTTGCGCAAACCTCGTGTCAGTCAACCTTAAGGGTATCAAAGTCGTCTATGCAAGCGCGTTTGCAAACAGCGGTTTACAAAGCGTCAGCAACGCAACCACTGTCGAAAGTATCGGAAGCAAAGCGTTCTTCAAGGCGCAAATCAATTCTGCCGACGCATTCAGAAACGTCACGGATATCGACGAAGAGGCTTTCCATAATACCACTTTCTTCGAAAACGCTACTGGTGTTGTGAAAATCGGCAAGGTGCTGTACGCCTACAAAGGAACGGCAGGATTGCCCGATACCGATACGGAAATCGTGTCGATTGCTCCGAATGCGTTCAAAAACGCGACGATTAACACCGTTAATTTGACAAATTACACAAGTCTTAAATCAATCGAAAGAAAGGCATTTGCAGGAAGCAATATTAGCACCGTTAAACTGCCCGCGTCACTGATGATTATTAAAGATAGCGCGTTCAGGGGTTCGAAAGTTCAGAGCGTCGATTTCTCCGCTTGCGAAAACCTCACGAGCATTTGGCAATATGCGTTTGCCGATTGCAAGCTGTTGAACGAACTTATTTTCAAACAGTACGAAAAGGTCACGAAAGACACTTTGACGCTCAGTATCAATGCTTATGCGTTCAACGGCTGTGTCGCACTTACGAGTGTGAAACTCCCCGAAAACCTTAAAGAACTTGGCGCGTATGCGTTCGCCGGCTGTATAAATATTGAAACCATCGAGTTTATCACTAATGCAAAACTTGAGGAGAAGGAAGCAGTCGAAGGTGGCGGTTCCAATCCGAAATACGAAAAAGATAATCTTATCACCGCAATCGGCGACGGCGCGTTTATGGGTTGCAACAAACTGAAAAGCGTCTCTCTCCCGTACATTGTCGCAAGTATCGGCAACTACGCATTCAAAGGCTGTGTCGAACTTACTTCGTTCACCACCATGGAAGGCATTGAAGGCGACAAGCAGAGTGCAAAACTCAGTTATATCGGAAACGAAGCGTTCTTCGGTTGCGTCAAGCTCAGTAATGTTGAGAATAGAACCACAAAAGGCGTCAGCACGCTTGGAAACTCTGCGTTTGAAAAGTGTATTGCTCTCGTCACTATCGACCTTTCTGGCGTCAGAGCCTTCAATGAAGGAGTGTTCAGAAACGCAACTGCTTTGAAAAATGTTACAATGAACACGTCGGCAAGCATTACGGTCGGTCGCGAAGCGTTTATGAACTGCACGGAGATTGGCGACATCACGGCAAAACTTGCGGGTGTCGAGGACGGCGCGTTCAGAAACTGCGTCAATCTCAGGGCAATCGAGTTCGCACCCGGTATCAAATCAATCGGCGCACATGCGTTCAACGGTTGTGTGCTTGTACAAAAAGTCGTTATCCCCGCTTCGGTTGTCACAATCGGCGACTCGGCTTTCAACGGATGTCGCGGTATCGCAACGCTGACATTCGAGACCGGCTCAAAACTCATGTCAATCGGCTACTCAGCGTTCGGCGGATGCTCGCTCTTGACAAGCGTCAAACTGCCCGCATCGTTGACGGTGTTGAATTCGTCCGCATTCTATGGATGCTCCGACCTTGCATTTGTCGAAATCGGCGAAAATATCGAGCGTATCGGTGAAGACGCGTTTGCATACTGCAACGACGAAATCATCGTCAAGTTCATAGGCACGACGGTTCCCGAATTCGGCGGAAATATCTTTGAAGGTTTGAACAATGCAAAGCTTAGCGTAAGACAAGGCTACAAGGCGACTTTCGAGGCAGTGCTCGGCAATCAATACACCATTGACGAATACACCGCTTAATCAACTGTAAGCATACTTCCTCACGGCGCAAGCCGTGGGGAATTTTTTTGAAATTATGAAAAAATACGACCTTATTATTGTCGGAGGCGGTGTCGGGGGTATGACGACTGCCGTCCGTGTCAAAAACAAAAAAGTTTTGCTCCTCGAAGCAGGCGACAGAATCGGCAAAAAATTACTGTCAACGGGCGCGGGAAAGTGCAATTTTCTGAACGAAAATTTCAGTACGGAAAAGTATAACGACGTCGATTTCGTGTCGGCAACGTTTGGCGCATACGGCTTTTTTGAGGTCAAAAAGTTTTTGGAAGATCTTGGACTTTTGATACGCTTCGACGAGGAGGGCAGGGGTTATCCTTTGTCCGAGTCGGCAAACACCGTGCTGGACGCCTATCGTCGCGCGATTGCAAAAAACGACGTCGAGGTCAGGACTGGCGCGAGCGTCCGAAATATCAAAAAACAAAACGGAGAATTTATCGTGACTACGAGCGTCGGCGAGTTTTGCGCCACGAGCGTGTTTTTTGCGACGGGCAGTAACGCAGGGAGCGGATACGACTCGGGCAACGTCCTAAACAGCTTTGTGAAAGTGAAAAAATTTGTGCCGTCGCTCGCCCCGATTGCCACAGATACGACGTTTACAAAAGGACTGAACGGCGTCAGAGTCAAGGCGAAAGTCGGGCTTCTCGTCGACGGCAAAATCGTGCACGAGGAGTACGGCGAAGTGCTGTTCAAGACCTTTGGATTGTCGGGCATTGCAACATTCAATAATTCGGCTTACTACGCGCGTTTGGGCGCGCCGAAAAACGCATATATCACGCTCAACTTTTTGAACGCGGACTTCAACGAAACTTGCGAGATTTTGAACAACCTCAAAAAGTTTTTCGAAACCGCCGTCGAACTTTTGTCGGGCGCGTTCCATAAGATGATTGCGCAACAAATTTTGAATATGGCGGGCGTTGACGGAAACGCAAAAATCAGCGACGAGGTCATAAGAAAAATCGCCACGGCGGTGTCCGACTTCAAAATCAAAATCACGGGCACGGCGGACAAATCGCTTGCGCAGGTGATGTGTGGCGGAATCGAAACCTCGGACGTAAATAAAAACACCCTTATGATAAAGGGCGTTGAGAATTTGTACGTTGGCGGGGAGTGTATCGACGTTGACGGGTTGTCCGGCGGATACAATATAATGTGGGCGGTGGCGTCCGCATTGAAGGTCGCCGACGAAATATCGGGCTGACCGCTTATTTCAACAAGAAAATAAGGATTTATAAAATATAAATGCCAACCGAAAATTAAAAAAGCAAAAGCGTCAAAATTTGTGCGCTTTTGCTTATTTTTTGAGGTAATTAAAAAAGCCTGAGATCGTTGCCGTCCACGTTGGAAATAATCGTCTTGTTGACGTTGGTGAGGCGTGAAAATACGCGCTCGTTGTAGGCGGTTTTCAGTTGTTCTTCATTGAGGTTTGTTGTCACAAACACGGGTTTATCTGCTTTTTCACGCTCGTCAAGTATCTTTAAGAGATTTTCGTCGGTTACGTTCTTGATTTTTTGTTCGCTTCCCAAGTCGTCGATGACCAGCAAATCGCAGTCGATAATATCGGCAAGGTAAATTTCCCTTTCGGAAGCAAAAGACGTGTGGTAAAGAAGCATAAGTTTATCCAGTTGGATTGCCGAAAGGTAAATTACGCTGAACCCGTTTTTCTTGAATTCGTTGGCAACCGCGCACATAAGATAACTTTTTCCGACGCCCGTCCCGCCCATGATGAGGGCGTTTTTGTATTTAACCGACGGGTATTTGTCCGCAAATTTTTTGAAAAGTTTGTAGTTGGACTCCAACTTTTTCTTTTGTTTTACGTCCTTAATTTTGGAAAAATCGACGCTATCAAAAGTGACGTCGGGGATTTGTCCGATGCCCAAGTAATCCAAAAGCACCTCGTAATAACGCTTTTTGAAGCAGTCGCAATATTTGCCCGAAAGCACGCCGGTGTCGTTGCACACGTCGCAGTCGAACTTCGGCAAAAAGTCGCTTTCTCGCATACCCATTTTTTTGAGCACTTGGGAGCGTTCTTTTTCTAAGGTTTTCTGACGTGCGAGTTCTTTTGTCACGTCCTGATTTTTCGACTGTTTCAAAACGACGTCGAAGTTCAGTGCCGACAGTTCTTTGGTGACGCGTCTGAAATCGTCGTTTTCCATTGCGCGCGCGAGGTTGTTGTCGGCGACGTCAACGGCGTTTTCGTGCTTCAATTTATATTCGTCCTTGACCATCAGGACGATTTTTCCGCTTTTCATCATATATCGTATTCCTCGATGTCGGGAACGTTTTTGAAGATACTGTCAAGTTGTTCCTTGGTATATTCGCGCTCGGTGAAGTTTTTCGCCGAGGACTGTTTTGGGTTTTCGACGGCAATCGCCGATTTTTTGGCTTGCGCGAGGGTGGTTATGCGGGCGTCGCGCCACTTTGCCAACTGCTTATTGATAAATTGCAGGGGGAAGCGACTTGTAGACGCCAGTTCCGCTGCGTACAGAATAAGGTCGTCGGGCATACCCCACTCGGTGCACCAGACGCGGTAGTATTCGCGGTCGTTTTGCGACACGAACCTGTTGGTACCGGCGAGCGACAGAACTTTTTTGATAAACTCGTCGTTTTGGATTTGCTGGTCGATGTAGTCGCGTATGGATTTTGAAGTAATGCAACCTTCCTTATAAAAGTGCATGACGGTCGAGTTCATACCCTGCAAAGTTTTCACGTTCGAGGTGAAGCAATACTTTGCGATGTCGAGCAGGGCGTCGTCGTCAAAGCCTTTTGAAAGCCACGGACTGGTGTAAGTTTCGATGATATAATCGAGCGTTTCGTAGCGCACGCTGATGATTTTGTTGATTTTTTTGGCGAGGTCGAAGTAATGCTCGCGCTCCTTGACGTACTCGCTCATTTCGGACTCGGTGAATTTATTCAGACGATAGTATTCGTCCAGCACGGCGTCAAGTTTTTTAAATCCGCCTTTATTTTTGCATTGTTTTGCGGAAAAAAGGATTGCGGGCATATCGAAGCCCCAATTTTTCGTCCACTTGACAAGCATTTGTTTTTCTTCGATATCGGTGGAACCGCGCCTGCCGAGCGCGCGCATAAGGGAGCGCATATCCTCGTCCAATGCGTTGAATTCGTTGAGTTTTTCCTCGACGTCCTCGACAGTCCTGACGCCTTCACGCGCCCAGTTTCTGGCGACGGCGTTTATGTAAGGGTAGCGCACCGTAGTGCCTTTGTAATTTATGCAATATTGAATGATCATAAGCATGGCGTCGGGCTGGATTTTCGTGCTGTCCATAACCTCGTAGTATTGCAAAAATTCGTTGGGCATAATTTGGCGGGTGTTGAAAAGTCGTTGCGCCTCCACGTTGAAGTCGGCAAATTTCCCCGATGCGTACTTTTTCGGGGGTTGCTTTGCGCCTTTTATCGACAAATACCTGACCTCGAGCGGGCTCATGGAGATGATTTCCAACAGACCTTCGTCCTGCCAGTACTTGAAAATTTCCAAGATTTTGTCTTCTTCCATATCGAGGACTTTGGCAAAACTCTCAAGAGAGTTGTCGCGCCCCGACGGATTTGTGCAAAGGTACAGTCCGTAAAGATAGACCTTGATGTAGCCCTCGTCGGCGTAAGGCAGATATTCGTTCATAAAAAGATTATCGACAAGAGTAAACGACTCCATCAGATAATCGCTTGAAAATTTGCAAAACGACATTTTTATAACCCTTTCAGAAAAAATCGACCTTGTAATTTTCATCACAAAGGCGTATAATAAACGGTAAGAGAAAGTATAGCACGAAATCCCGCTTTGGTATAAGCGAATTAGCGCGCGTTTTTAAATTCACAATATATTGTGATGACAAAAAAAATCGACACTAACGGGGGAATGGAAAAGTTGATTTCCTAAATTTCGTCGGTGCTGTCCGAGGGGGTTTCGTCCAAAAAAATCTTTCTGGTGACAAGCGACGGCGCCTTCTTTTTCAGAAGAAGAACAAGGGGTATGCCCACAAAATATATCACGACCGCCTCGGACACGGTGATGGAAATAAGGTTTATCCAGTACGCCGAGTCCACGCCCAGAAAATACCACATAAGCGGAAGCACAAGCGCGTTCATCAATACGGGAGGAAGCCCCGCAAGCCATACGTTTTTGATGCGCGAGGTCAGTATGCCCGCAACAAGCGTCGCAAGCGAGCCGAAAATCACGTCGTAAAGAGGGAATGTCGAAAACGAGTTTGCCACGGCGCACCCGATCGTTAGCCCCAAAATGCTTTCGGGCATAATATAAGGAAGCATAACAAGAGCCTCGCTCAGCCTGAACTGCACCGGACCGAACGATATGGGTTGCAACAGAACGGTCAATGCAAAATACATTGCCGAAACGACAGCGGAATATGCGATTTTTTTGACGGGAATCCTTTTCACAAAGCACCTCGGTTTTTTTATTGATGTGTTTTCCGAAAACCATCAAATGCAATATAGCACAAAAAAATATTTATTACAACTTTTTTAAGGAGATATTTATGGCAGAATTCAAAAATGCGGAAGAAATGTTGAAAAATTATACTTCGCACGGCTGTTTCGTCGTGTCGGGCGACAAACCCAACGTCATGACGGCAAGTTGGGGATTGTTCGGCGTGATGTGGGGCAAAAAAATCGCCGTCGTGCCGATAAGGGACAGCAGATTTACAAACGGCATAGTCGAAAAAACAAAAGAACTTACTTTGTGCGTGCCGTTTGGCGACAAGTTTAAGGCGGAACTTTTGTATTGCGGAACGAAGTCGGGACGCGATGTCGATAAGGTGAAAGAACTAAACCTCAAAATTTCGCCCGCAAAAAAAGTGAACACGTTTGTTATCGACGGGTGCGACAAGTATTACGAGTGCAAGGTTTTGCAAACCCTGAATTTTAACGGGCAGGAAATATCCGATTTCGTAAAATCCGCGTATGGGGAAAACCCCGATTATCACAACTTTTATTTTGCGGAAATTGTCGAAGAATATTGAGGTACGCTGTGCAAAAATAATATTGAAAAGGGCTGAATTTTCAGCCCTTGTTTTCAATCTTCTTTTACGTTTTCGACGATGAGTTTGTCAAAATCCACCGGCTCGACAAAGTCGCGTGGCAAAAATTTGACGCTGTTATAATTTATGAAATGGTGAAAGTGTTGTGACAGTACGACGGGAGTGGAGAGGTCGAAAGCGTCCACCGCCTCTTTCAGCATTTCGTCAAAAACGTCGCGCGATACGCCTTTTCTTGAAAGGACTATCGAGTTTGTAATTTTGTCGCTGACGTAGGTTTTTATCCAAAGTTTCATATTAAAATCCGCAGTATGTCATAAAGCGGTCGAATGCGTTTTCGCCTTTTTCGTCGTGCTTGAACACCGCCGTGCAATCGAGGATACGCTCGCACGCGCCGTTGATATAATCGGTGACGCGGGTTTCCGCTTCTTCTTCCGAAAGTTTTGTGCCGAAGTCGTTGGCAAGTTGCGCAATCATACCGAAGTGCTTGCTCAGAGGATTGCTTTCGTCGGACAGTTTTTTGAAGTCAAGCGGGGTTTTCCCGGTCAGGATATCGCGTATGCCGTGAGCCTCGGATTCAAGACGACCGGGCAGAATGAAAAGTCCCAACGCCTCGATAATCCCGATGCCTTCTTTTTTGATGTTGTGCAGGTCCTCGGTGGGGTGGAAAATGCCGAACGGGTGCGCCTTGTCTGTGCGGTTATTTCGCAAAATCATATCGATTACATAGTGATTTTCGTCGTTAAACCTTGCAATCGGCGTAATGGTGTTGTGAGGCTCGGTTCTCGTCTTTGCCGAAATATCGACGGTTTTGTCGCTGTATTCGCGCCAGCATTTGAGGATATGAGAAGCAAGTTCTTTCACTTCTTTTCTGTCCTTGCCCTCAAGACGAATTACGCTGTTGTACCAGTCGACGATGGAAACCGTGACGCTTCCGAACGCACTGTGGATAAAGAATTTTTTGCTTTTCGCCTGCATTTCGGGCAAAACTTTGCTTCCGCCTTGGTAGTGGTCGTGCGACAAAATACTGCCACCCACGATGGGCAAATCGGCGTTGCTTCCGATGAAGTAATCGGGGAACAACTCGATAAAGTCGAACATTCTGTCAAAGGTATCGGCGTCTATGTGCATCGGGCGATGCTCGTCCGACAGCGCTATGCAGTGGTTTTCAAAATAGACGTAGGGTGAAAACTGGAAGTGCCACACCTCGTTGTTCAAAATAATGGGGATAGTGCGCAAAGTTTCACGAGCGGGGCGCGACGCATTGCCAGAAAAACCGACGCATTCCTTGCAGAGCATACATTTGGGGTAAGCGGTCTGCGGTGCGTTTTTGGCGGCGAGGATTACTTTCGGATCCTTTTCGGGTTTGCTGAGGTTTATGGTAATCATAATATCCCCGCGGGGGTTTGCGACTTTCCAACCTATGTTTTTGTCGATGTCGACTTTTCTTATATAGTTGCTGTTGACCGACAAGTTGTAAAGATATTTCGTGGCGAGGGCAGAGTCGGACGAGGCAAGTTGCTCGAACGTGGTGATAACCTGAAACGGCATCGGCATCAAAAGCCCCATAATGCGCGTTTCGAAATTGATTTTTTCCCATTCTTCGGCAAGGTGGTTTTCAAGAGCGTATTCGTTGACGTCGTCCAAAATCTGTTGGAGGGGGCGACACGAATCGACGGGGGCGTCCGCGGGCGCGTCCACTTTCAAAAGGTCAAGAAGGTAATTCCTTCTTAAAATATAGTCTTCCTCGTACATATCGAGGTTTTTGCCGGCGTAAAAAAGCAACTCTTCAATAACAACTTTAATATCGTTTGTCATCGTCAAAACTCCTTATAATAATTGCAATTATTATACGATTGTGTTATAATCGCTTTATCGTTATTCCCGACAAAGCAACTTAATTTTAATGTAATTCGGGGAAATATGCAACGGATTTACGGATAATATGAAAAAAATAACGTCAATCGATGAAATTACGCTTTCATCGGAGTTCGAAAAAATCACGACCGAGTTGTACGGCTCGGCGGAAGGTCAGGCGGAAAGATATAAATCGCTGTACCTTACTCATCAAAAGAATTACGATTTGTCCACGGGTTTTTTCTTTTCAAGCCCCGGCAGAATCGAGGTTATCGGCAACCACACCGACCACAATCACGGCAAGGTTTTGACCGCATCGATTTCGGTTGATACTTTGGCGTTCGTCACAAAAACCGACGACAACGTGGTCAGGATAAATTCCTCGGGATACGCCCCGTTCGAGGCTGACCTTTCCGACTTGTCTTTGGACGAAAACGAGGCGGGCGGAAGCAAAGCGCTTGTCAAAGGCATTGCAAAATACTTTGTACAAAACGGGTTTGGCGTCGGCGGATTTTCGGCAAGCGTTACTTCGTGCGTTCCGACGGCGGCGGGCGTTTCCTCGTCGGCTTCGTTCGAACTGTTGATTGCCGAGGTTTTCAACGTACTTTACAACGACGGCGCGGTGTCCAAAATGAAAAAGGCGCAGGCGTCGCAGTTTGCCGAAAACGTTTATTTTATGAAACCGTGCGGACTGATGGATCAATCGGCGATATCCTTGGGCGGTGTGTCGATGATTGACTTTGAAAACGTCGAAGATCCTTACGTTCTGAGCGTGCAGTATCCTTTCACCGACACCGACATCGTCATCACCAACACGGGCGGAAATCACGCCGACCTCACCGACGAATACTCCTCGATTCGCACCGAAATGGAAGAAGTGTCCAAAAAGTTCGGCGCGGATTATCTGAGGCTTGTCGATTACCAAAAGTTTTTGGAAGCCGTACCGAGCCTCCAAAACGAGGTTTCGGGCAGAGCGATTTTGCGCGCCATACATTTCTTTGACGAAAACGTGCGCGTCGATAAGGCGGTGTCCGCAATAAGCCTTAAAAACGCCGACGCATTTTACAAAATCGTGGGAGAAAGCGGGGACAGCAGTTTCAAACTGTTGCAAAATTGCTACGTTTCGTCCGACTTAATACAGCGCATACCTTTGGGCATTGCGTTGTCGATGCACGTCAAGGGCGTCAGGGCGGTGCGCGTGCACGGCGGTGGATTTGCCGGCACTATTATCGCATTCGTCGAAAAGGCGGAAACGCACGAGTACGTCGAAAGAATGAGCGAAGTCTTCGGCGCCGACCACGTCTATAAACTTTCGATAAGGCAGGAGGGCGCGCTTTGCGTCGAACTTTGATGATATACGACCTTTTAGCAAACATAAATCCGGTGGCGTTTCGCATCGGCAATCTGGAAGTCAGGTGGTACGGACTTATCATCACAACCGCAATGATTTTGGGGCTTATTATCCTCATTTTCATGGCGAAAAAGAAGGGCATTTCCTCGGACGACACGTTGGAACTCTTTTTGTGGGTGGTACCGCTCGGCATAGTTTTTGCACGAATAATTTACGTTTTTGCAAATAATAGAGAATACGGATATTTCCCCATCGAGTCGTGGTCGGACTTTGTCAACTGCATCGCGATTTGGGACGGCGGTATCACCATTTACGGCGGTATGGTCGGCGGAGTTTTGGGCATCTTTATTTTCAGCAGAAGAAAAAAGATAAAGTTCAGCACGATCGTCGATATGCTTGTCCCGGTTGTATTGCTGTGTCAGGCAATCGGAAGATGGGGTAACTTTTGCAATCAAGAGGCTTACGGACGACTCGTCACCAACGAAAAATTGTTCGGTTTGCCGTTTTCCGTTTATATCGACGCGTCGCACGCCGTCAACGGAGCGGGTTGGTATCAGGCGACTTTTTTCTATGAATCGGTGTATAATTTCATCGGTGCGATTTTGACGTACTGTCTGTGGCGCAAAAACAAAGTGGACGGCTCGCTCGTTTTCTTTTACGCCGTATGGTACTGCGTGATTCGTCTTATCCTCGATCACCTGCGCGTGGACGGGCTTTTGTCGACGAAAATCGCGTGTATCATCGTTATCCCGACGTTCACCGTTTTGGGGATACTGTATTACGTGCGAGGGCTCAAAAAACTCGACCACGACAAAGCAAAGTTCGAGGTCGAAGAAATGCTCGCCTCGGACGATTAAAGGAGAATTATGAGAAACTTAACGCTACTGACAGACTTTTACGAACTTACGATGATGCACGGCTATCTGAAAGAGGGCATCGCCGACAACGAGGCGTGCTTCGACGTCTTTTATCGCGGTGGCAACAAGCTCGAGTATGCTATGTGCGCGGGGCTTGAACAGGTTGTGGACTACGTCAACAATCTGCACTTCACAAAGGACGATCTCGACTATCTCGACGGCTTGGGCGTCTTTGACGAGGAATTTATAAAAAGGCTTGAAAACTTCAAATTCACGGGGGATATTTACGCGGTGAAAGAAGGCACTATTATCTTCCCGTACGAGCCTATATTGACGATAAAAGCACCCCTTTTCGAGGCGCAACTTTTGGAAACGGCGATACTTTGTATCCTCAATCATCAGACTCTTATCGCAACCAAAGCGACAAGGCTTTGCCAAAATACCGACGCAAAGATTATGGAGTTCGGTCTTCGTCGCGCACAGGGCCCCGACGCAGGCATTTACGGCGCAAGGGCTGCGTATATCGGAGGGTGTAGAAGTACGTCCAATGTGCTTGCGGGGCAAATGTTCGATATTCCCGTCAAGGGCACGCACGCGCACAGTTGGGTGATGTCTTTCCCCGACGAATTGACGGCGTTTCGCGCGTACGCCGACCTCTATCCCGAGGGCTGTATGTTGCTTGTCGATACCTACGACACGTTAAAGAGCGGTGTCCCCAACGCAATAAAAGTCTTTGACGAGCTGAAACAAAAAGGATACAAACCTTTGGGTATTCGCTTGGACAGCGGTGACCTTGCGTATCTTTCAAAGGAAGCCAGAAAAATGCTGGACGAAGCAGGGCATCGGGACTGTATAATTTGCGTGTCCAACGACATCGACGAGCAGGTTTTGTTGAGTTTGAAGGCGCAGGACGCGAAAATCGATTTGTTCGGTATAGGCACCCGTCTTATCACAAGTTACGACGCACCGTCGCTCGGCGGAGTTTACAAACTTTGCGCAATCGAGGAAAACGGAAAACTCGTGCCGAAAATCAAACTTTCCGATACGCAGGCGAAAATCACCAATCCGGGGCTCAAAAAGATTTTCAGAATTTACGACGAAAACGGGTTTGCGAAAGCCGACCTCATCGCGCTCAAAAAGGACAAAATCGACGTCGATAAACCTTTGACCATATTCCACCCGCAATATCCGTGGAAAAAAACTACGTTTGAAAAGTATTCGGTCAAAGAAATTATGGTGACGGTGTTCAAGGGCGGAAAGCAGGTGTATAAACTGCCGTCGCTCAAAGAAATCGCCGTCCACGCCGACGACGAAATCGCGCATTTTTATCCCGAGTATCTCAGGACTGTCAACACGCAGGAATACAAGGTTGACCTTTCGGACAATCTTTATAACCTCAAAATCAAAATGCTCACCAAAAACAGCAAAAAATACTAATTTTCGTCTTTTTTCGACAATATTTTCAAAAATAAAAATACCTTCGTCGGCTACAATATGGTCACGGAGGTTTTTTTGTGAGTAAAAAAGATTTAACGTTCAAAACACAACTCAACGGCTACAACAAAAGCGAGGTCGACGAGCGACTTGAAAAGGACGCAAGACGCATCGAGGTGCTCGAGGCGCAAATCGCGCTTGTCGATGGATTGAAAGAGGAAAACCAAAGATTGTCCGAGGAGGTCGAAAAGTACAAAAAAAACGAGGAAGAGGTCAAGAACGTCCTTGCCGTCGCAACGAAAAAAGCGTTTGACATCAAAACGGATATGAAACTGCAATACGCACTCGAAACCGAACGGCTGAAACTTTTCAAGGCGAAGTGGACGGGCGCGTACGACGAGCTGAAAAAGAAATACAAATTCGACACCGACGCGATGACCGTCGAAAGCACCATTACCGACGTGTCCTTGAAAATAGAGGCTATCCTCAACAAGGACTTCGGCATACCCCTCGTGGACGACCGAAACGACGCCGAAAAACAACTTATGGAGGAGGCGGACAGACTTTCGATAAGTCAGGACGAAATCAATAAACTTGTCGAAAAATTGAAAGGTGAACTCAAAAACGTATCTTAACCGCTTGAAAACGCCATATAAATGTTGTATAATATAAATATGCCAGATTTATATTTATACACGACAATTGCAATATTACCCCTTGTGTTGCTCACCCTTATCGTCGGGTTTATGGTGCAATACAGGTTTTCAAAATACTCGAAAGAAAGCAATCTTTCGGGGCTTTCGGGTGCGGAAGCGGCGCGGAAAATCTTGGACGAGCACGGGCTTTTCGGCGTGCAAATCGTCAGGATAGACGGCAATCTCACCGACAATTTCAACCCGAAAACCAACGTTGTTTCGCTGTCGGCGAGCGTCTATGACGGCAGGACTATTTCGGCTGTCGCGGTCGCCGCGCACGAGGTCGGTCACGCCATTCAGCACGCCGAAGACTACGCCCCAATGAAACTTCGCGGGGTGCTTGTGCCTGCGTGCAATATTTCGTCCAGAGCGGCAATGCCACTTCTTCTTATCGGCATACTTTTGGAAATTTTCCTGAGCGACAATCCCGTGTCGGGCGTGCTGTTTTTCTTGGGTATCGCGTGCTACGCACTGTACGCATTGTTCACGCTCATTACGCTCCCGGTTGAGTTCAACGCGTCAAGACGCGCCGGCGAAAACCTTGTGGACTACGGCGTCATCGACGCCCGTGACGAAAGAAAGGTCAACTCGATGCTTCGCGTGGCGGGCATGACCTATGTCATGAGTTTTGCGATGGCACTTTTGCAAATGCTTAGGATCATCGCGATTTTCGGCGGATCGAGAAGCAGGAAGAAATAATCAGTTTATATCGGTTATAAATCCGTCTTTTACGGTGAAATCGAACACGCGGGGCGTGATTATCGGCTCGGCTGTATAAGAAATCAAAGCGACTTTTTTAAGGTCGCTTATTTTTTGCGCCGTTTCGTGCTTTATCGGCGAAATTTCGTCAAAAGGTCGGAAGTAATCCAAAAAAGTCTGCGGGTTTTCCTGCATTTCGGGGGCGAGGTATTCTTTGGACTTTTCAAAATCGCCCGCCTGCAATGCCTCCAAAAAAAGATAGGGCACAAGTTCGTCGGGATAACGCTTGTTTTGAAGATAAGAAAACTCGGTTTTTGTTGTCACGCGCTTATTGGAAAACGAAAAAGTCGTGGACTTCACGCGCGACAACATATCTTTCATATAAGTCGTTGCGGTCACGCCGAGGCTTGAAAACGACACGTCGTCCGCCGAAACCGACAGCAGTTTTTGAAATTTGCCGTCGTACAGCGCAACGAGAAGAAATTGTTGCTCGGCTTCTCCGCTGACCACGATAAGCAAGCCTTCTTTCGTTTCGGAAAAAGAAATTTTCGGGGAAGTTACGGGCGGTATTTCGACGGTTGTCACCCCGCCCGCGCACTCGAAAATCGCACGGGTTTTGGTGTCTTTATAAATTGTGACGAGGACTGTGTCGCCAAAATAATTCGTTTCGTTTTGCACGATTGCGACAGGCGGGGCATACTCAAAAAATTTTTGCGGAGAAATCAGCACGTCGTACGCGCCGTTTCGCCAGTCGATAAGTTGCGCCGTGCCGTACACCCGCACCGTGTTTTTGACGTCGATGACGGCGTAGGACGGAATGAAAATTTCACCGCCCGCGTTCTCTTTCAGCGCGCACAGCATAATATTGCCGTCTGATTTTTCAATCGAAAACGGGGCGTCGTACGATACGTTGTTGCAAACGATAATCCCGCTCGGGGCAAAATAAAACCTCGCCATACAATAAATATACGGCGAGGCAGTGTGATTTATGAAATATTATGACGCGCTTGTTGCCGATGCGTCTTTCAAGGTATAGGTGAAGCCGTTTTCGACAAACTCGACAAGCACCTGTTTCAATTTATATTGGTTGGCAAGCTCGATATCGGACTTTGCGTAATAGGCGCGGAAAGCCTGATTTGTCGTGACGGGAGCGGACGTCAACGCAACGTAAACAGCCTGACAATCGACCGCACCTTCGTTGCCTGAGACGGTGTATTTTTTGTTTTCCGTGGAGCCAAGCGAGCATTGAAGTTTCACAACGCGGTTTTCGCGAGGCGCAAAGGTGTTGAACGCAAGGTTGAACTTTTTGTCGAAAGTCGCGCCACGAATTATGGTGTAAAACTGCATATTGTCGTAGTAGGGCGACGCGATTTCGTGCTCGGTTGCAGAAGTTTCGACGGGGATAGAGTCGCCTTTTGCAACGAAAAACCTGAGTTTTTTGCCGTCATAGACGATTTTCTCGGTGGATTTTTCGCCGTTTTTCTCGGTGGTCAAAAGACTTTCGGACGGAAGAAAACTGCCCGATTTTGAAAATTTGACGCGCCCGAAAAATTTGGTGCCGTCGTCCATTTCCTGCGTCCTTTCGATGACGTAACCGCCGTCCGAGGGACTGATCTTGAAAGTGAGAGTGCCATTGACGACGCTGTCGCCGACTTTTCCCGATACGGAATATACGAACGTCTCGACAAAGTCGTTGTTGCAGAAGTTCAAACGCAGAAGTTTATCGGTCGGAACGTTGTTTCCGCACGCAACGAGCGAAAACGCAAGAATCGACGCAGTGATAATCGTTAATACAATCAAAACAAATTTTTTCATATACGGTAGTATAGCATATATTCAAAAAAAAGCAAAGCATATAAAGTATTTTGTCCCCGTGCGTTGCTTAAACGCCGAAAGTACTGTATAATTATTATAAATATAGATATATACTTTATCATTATAAATATGAGCGTAAAAATTATTCTTTCCAACACGTTCGGGTTTTCCGCCGACAATATGTATCGGCTCATCGCCAAAAACGCCGAGGACGGCAAAAAAATCGTCATCGTCCCCGACAAGTTTTCGCTTGCCTTTGAAAGAAATATATTGAAAAAACTGGGCATTACCTCGACTTTCGACGTGGACGTCACGTCGTTTATGCGTCTTGCCGTCAAAACGCTCAGAAATAAAAATCAAAAGTGTCTGACGCCCGAAGGCTCGGTTATGCTGTTGAAAAGGGCGATTGACGAGGTCAAAGACAATCTGACCGTTTATAAGGAAGTTGACGACGTCGCTTTCCCGCGCGAAATGTACGCCGTCATCACCGCGTTAAGAAACAGCGGAATAAATGCCAAGGACACTGCGTCCGTCGACGACAAAAAACTGAAAGACGTCGGCATTATTTATGAAAAATATCTGGACGTTTTGCACAAGTCGTTCATTGATTCGACCTCTCGGCTCGAGGCGTTTTCGGACGAAATAGGCGACGATTTTTCGTCCGCGGACGTTTATATCTTCGGTTTTCCCGATTTCACCGCAACGCAGTACGAGATAATTTTCAGGCTTTTCGTCCACGCAAGAAACGTGACGGTGGGGCTTATCGCGCCCGCGGACGACGCCAAAAACAAAAGGATTTATCCGTCGCGTCCCGTTAAAAAACTTTGTTCCTATTTGGACGACGCAAAAATAAAGTACGACGTGTCGCACGCCGACGTTGCGCTCAACCCCGTCAAAAAACAACTGTCCGATCTTTTTTCTTACGCAGGACTTCCGCCCGTCGAAACAAACGGGAAAGTCGAAATCGTCGAGGCGAAAAACATCACCGACGAGGTGGAATATATCGCCAAAAACATCAGACGAAACGTCATCGAAAACGGGCTGAGATACAATGACTTCGCCGTCGTGGTGCCGTCGTCGGACGACTATGAAAACGACGTGAAAAACGTCTTTGAAAGGCTGAGGCTTCCGTACTTTTTGGACAAGAAAATTCCCTTTTCGTCCGCACCGCAGACAAGATATATTTTGTCGGCGATAAAGTGCGTGGCGGACGGATTTGACTTTGACGACGTCAATTCCCTCATCAAAAATCCGCTGTTTTATAAATCTCGGGATGGCTATGAGAGCGTGCAGTACTTTGAAAATTTCGTTCTGAAAAACGCGCTCACGAATAAACTCAACAAAAAATTCAACGACAAAGAGGCTGAAAAAATCAGAAAACGCATTTTTTCGGTGACCGCTCCGTTTATGGGACTGGACGGTGAAAGTACCGAAAAATACGCGTCCGCGCTTTTCGAGTTTTTGGAAAACGAAAACGTACAAGAGTTTTCCGAGGGCGTTTTCGACGCCGTAAAAACCGTTGAGGGCAAGGCGTCCACGCAGTTTTACGATAAATTTATCGATATCGTCGCCGAAATGCAAGTCGTGCTGAAAGACGCGTCGTTTTCGCTTTTCGAGTTTTCAGAAACCTTAAAAGGCGTGTTCGAGAACGTGAAAGTCGCGCTTGTGCCGATGTACCTCGACAGCGTGTACGTCGGGCGCATCAACGAAAGTTTCTTTGACGGCATAAAAATCGCGTACGTCGCGGGGGCGGTCGAGGGGCTTGTCCCTCAGGCGGTCGCAAATACGGCGGTTTTGGGCGTCAAGGAGGAAGAAAGCCTCATAAAAAAAGGTTTGGATATTTACCCGTCCAAGCGCGACAGCGTCAAAAACAACGCTTTCGAGCTGACGTCGTTTTTAATTAAACCCGACAAAGTCGTGGTGACTTATCCGCTGAATTATAAGGGGACGGAAAGTCGCGCGTCGGCGTTTGTGACCTCGCTTTCGCAATACTTCACCGTCGACAAAAAACCCCTTGTTCCGACAAAAACCGATAAAAAACGCGCAAGAACCAAAGACGAGGAAATTTTGGACTACGCCTTCGACACGGCAACCTACGAAAACGGAAAATACAAACTTTTGCTTGCAAAATCCTTGAAAAGCGCAAAACAAAAGGAAAATGCCGGCAGTTTCTTCGGACTTTTGTCCGACGACGACAAGGCGTACGTTCAAAAACTTTTGTCGGCGCCAGGCGAACAGGAAAAAGTCAAAATCAATTTGTCGCTCGAGCGGGGCGTGTTTTCGGCAAGCCAACTCGAAACGTATTTTGCGTGTCCGTACAAGCAGTTTATGCGCTACGGATTGAGGCTTAAACCGCGCGAAGAAGGGGTGTTGCGCACCCTTGAAACAGGCACGCTTATGCACGCCGTCATGGAAAAGTTTGTGAAAGAAAGGGTTTATGAAAACCCCACCGACGAAAATATACAAAGCGTGTGCGATCGCGCCGTAAAGGAGCAACTCGCTTTGCCCGAATTCAAGCAGTACGACACCGCAAAATACAAACTGTCGTTCGAGCGCATTAAAAAGGAAGGGGCAAAGATTTGCAAGGAAATTTCAGCGCAAATCCAAAAATCCGACTTCAAACCGTACCTTGCCGAGGCGAAAATCGGAAAAGAGGGCGAAGCCACGCTTCACGGTATGAAAATCGAAAAGGACGGCAAAGAGTACGTCCTTGTCGGCAGTATCGACCGTATTGACGCTTATAAGGACTATTTTTCCGTAATCGACTATAAAAGTTTTGAAAAGAAGTGGTCGGTCAGAGACATTTTCAGCGGTGAAAAAATCCAGCCCGTGCTGTATATGGGCGCGGTGAATAACGGAAAACTGAAATATCCCGTCGGGTTATTGTATCAGCCGGTGTCGGTCGGGTACAAGTCGAAGGGCAAAAACCGCTTCAAAATGAGCGGATTTATCATAAACGACGCGGAAATTCTGAAAAATATGGACAACACGCTCGACGCAGACGTAAAAAGCAAATTTCTGCCGGTGTCGCTGAAAGGCGACGGCACTGCAACAAAACGCGCCAACGTCGTGTCCGACACCGCATTCACGGCGTTCCAAAGATACGTCGAAAAGTTGTCCGAAAAAGCAATAAACGAGATTTTGGACGGAAATATCGCGCCGTCGCCCATCGAGCGCGCGTGCGTATTCTGTGACTTTAAGGATATATGTCCGCACGAGGGCGACGAAAGGATTGTCCGCGCGGGGTTCCCCGCCGTGTCCTCGCCCGACGACCTTTTGACGCTTGCAAACGGTGGCGAATTGCAAAGCCGTATTGCCGAGGAGAACGATGATGACTGAGTGGACAAACGAACAAAAAAGCGTCTTTGACGCAACGGGCAACGTTTTGGTTTACGCCTCGGCAGGAAGCGGAAAAACGTCGGTTATGGTCAAAAAAATCGTCGATGACGTCGTGAAAGGCGTGCCTGTCGAAGATATCCTCGTGCTGTCTTACACCAACGCTTCGGCAACGGATATGCGCCTGAAAATCATCAACGCTCTGTTCGACGTCGCAAAGGACGAAAATTCCAAAGACGTCGAAAAAATCCGCATGGAACTGGACAACCTCCCGTTTTCGGAAATCGGCACGATGGATTCGTTTTTGGGACGGCTTATCAAGGAAAATTTCGAATATTTGAAAATCTCGCCCAAGGTCAAGCAGATGGACGAGAACGAAGCCGACGATATGAAGCGTCGCGCCGTCAAAAAGGTGATGAACGACGAGTACGAAAACAGGGCGGAGGACTTTATCCGCGTTGCCTCGCGCACGTCGGGCATCGTCGACGACACGCCGTTTTCGGAAATCGTGCTGAAAATTTACGACGCCATTTCGATAAGCCCGCGTCCCGAGGAGTTCAAGTCGATGTTGCGCTCAAGCGTCACCGACGATCCCGACAGCGTTTACGGAAAGGTCGTTCTCGGCTACTATTCCGACCTTGCAACGGAAATTTTGCCGTTTGCGAAAAGGGCGGTGGACGTCACGAATTTGAGCGAGGCAAAGGCATACGATAATGCCCTGAAAAGTTCAATCGAAACGTTGGAAAGTCTTGCAAACGCTCGGTGCTCCGCCGATGCGAAAGCCGTTGCGGAGTCGTATGTAAAACCTAATTTCAGGGGTGCGTCGCCCGTGATTTCGGACGATGACAAAAACCTGGTCAAAATTATCAGGGATACGACGGCAAAAACGCTGGAATCCCTTTCCAAAAACCTTTTTGTCGATTATTCCAGTTACGACGTGGACGACGGAAAAACGTTTATGAACGTCGTGATGCGCGTCGTGGACGAGTTCGATAAAGAGTACGAACGGCTGAAAAAACGCGAAAACAAAATCGATTTTGCCGATTTGTCGAAATTCGCAGTCAAACTTCTGAAAGACGAGGCTCGTGCCGAAGCGGTCAGAAAAAAGTTTTCGCTCGTTTTCGTGGACGAATATCAGGATATCAACCCGTTGCAGGAAGAAATTCTTTTGAAAATCACCGACGGCAATTTGTTTATGGTGGGCGACGTCAAGCAAAGTATTTATGCCTTCCGCAACGCCGACTCAAAGATTTTTACCGATAAAAAGAAATCGTTTGAAAGCGGTGAAACGGCGGGGCGCGCTTTGCCGATGACCGTAAATTTCAGAAGCGATAAGGGCGTTTTGAAATTTGTCGACCGCGTGTTTTCGGGTATAATGACGATGGCTCACGGCGGGTGCGACTATCAAAACGAAAGTTTGTTCCTGAAAGACGGAGAAATTGTCGATATGGCGGACTGCGCGCGGATTATGCTGGTGAAAAACGATCCCGAAAACGAAAGGGCGGAGATCAACGGCGTGTATAGCGTAACGGCGCACAAAAGAAACTCGTCGCCCGATGAAATAAAAGGCTATGCCGAGGGTTGCGCCGTCGCCGAGGAAATCAAAAAAATTGTCGGAACAAAGTATATCACAAAAGACAATCCGCTGGAATATAAGGACATTGCGGTGCTTTTCAAAAAAAGAAAAAGCGGAGCGGACGGATTTTTGAGGGCGCTTGCCGACCACGGCATCCCGTATGCAAGCGACGGCTTTACGAACGGCGCGGGCAAAAAATACGTCAAGGAACTTGTCTGCCTTTTGAAAGCCGTCGATAATTCGCTGGACGACTTGCCGTTTGTCGGGTATCTGAAATCGCACTTTGCGGGATTTTCGGACGAGGAAGTCGCAAAAGTTTTGAAATATTTTTGTGCCTCGTCGGTGTACGAATCGGTGAAAGCGTGCGCAAAATCGGACTTTGAAATATCGAAAAAATGCCAAAACGCGCTGGACTTTTTGTACGATTGCAGGGAGAAATCGGCGTTTTCCTGCGTGAAAGACTTTTTGTATTCGGTGGTCGGGGCTACGGCGTTCGACGCGTACGTCCTTGCCGGCGAGAACGGAAAAGACGATATGACAGCCGTCCGAAAATTCATCGACGACAGTGCGCCTTATTCTGACGTTTGCTCGTTCGTTGCGTCGATAAGAAACGGCGAGGATAACGAATATGCTAACATCGACGACGAGGTCGACGCCGTAAAAATCATGACGGTGCACGCCAGCAAGGGGTTGGAATTCCCCGTCGTGTTCCTTGCGCGGACGGACGCAGGCTGGGACGGCGACATCAAAAAAGGCAACATCGTGTTTGACAGAACACTGGGCGCAGGCATAAAACTTTTTGACGAAGACACGAGATTGAAGGCAAATTCGCTTGCCTACAACGCAATAAATCTTGAGAAAAAACGCAGGGAAGCGGACGAAAACATAAGACTTTTGTACGTCGCTTTAACCCGCGCGAAAAACCGCATTTACGTCACGGGAACGACCAAAAAGGACATCGATGCAAGGCTCGATTTCCCCGTGCCCGTTATATCTTCCAAGAGTTTTTTGGACTTGATGACGTATGCCGTGGCGATTGACGAAAGTCTTTTGGGACTTATAAAAGTCGTCGAGCCGAACGTTGAAAATCCGTCTGAAATTGAAAAAGACGCACTTTATCTGTCAAAATGCGATGATAAAGTGCAAAAAGCGTTGAAAACCGTGCTTGATTTCGTTTATCCGTACGAGAAATCGGTGGGCGTCAGCCCGAAATATACCGTCACCGAAATAAACAGAATGGCGCGTGACGAGGAAAACGAAGGGTTTGTGCCAAGCCTTATTTCGCCGTCGTCGGACAACCGAAGGACGGGTATCGTTTACCACGCGATTATGGAAAACGTCGATTTCTTTGAAAAGTCGGAAAGCGAGATTTATTATCTTGTGAAAAAACTTATCGAAAACGGCGCGCTTCAAGAGGGCGACGAAAAACTTGTGGACGCCAAAGAGATTTTGAGATGCGTGCAAAGTCCCGTCATTCAAAACGGGATAAAAGGCAAATATATCCGTGAAAAGTCGTTTATGCTGTCGTTGCAGGCGGGCGAGGTCGGAGGGGACGCGTCGGACGACGTGCTTGTGCAAGGCACAGTCGACCTTGCGTTTTTCGGCGAGGAAAACGTCATTGTGGACTTCAAATATTCGGGACTTTCCGACGAAAAACTTGCGGGAAAATACGAGCGACAACTCAAACTTTACAAAATCGCGTTGTCGAACGCCTATGACGTAAAAGTCGATAAAGTCCTGCTTTATTCTTTCAAAACCGGACATTTTATAAATATTAAGTAATTTTTTTAAGAAAGAGCGCGTAATTATTTGCAAATCACTTATTTTGTGGTATAATAACATAGAATGTTATGCACAGATCGTTTGTGCAAAGTAAGAGGATGTGTTTTATGATTGCTCAAGTTTTGTCATCTGTTGATTTTAAGGAAGTGTTTGATACGATGCCCGTGCCTGAAAAGGCGCTTCTCTGCGGGATACTTGTCGTCGTCGGACTGACGCTCATAGGGCTTATCGTTTTCGGCGGTCTTCTTGGCAAATTGTCGGGGCGCAGGTTTATCAAATCTTGCAAGACTATCGGCAACTTCGCAAACGAGTCGGGCGTTATCAACGACGATAATCTGGAACAGTTCGAGGCAACCTGTTTCAACGAGAAAACCGACAAAACCTTTATGGAAGGTTGGGAAGCGTTCAAAGAGGCGCGTTTCGATTACCCCAGCGCCTACGTCGATTCCGACAAAATCAAGGAAAAGTTTTCCGGCAAAAAGTTTAAGGTCGCGCTTATTTCCACCGTGTGCGCATTGTTCATCTTTGCAACCGTGTTTGTGATTTACGGCATTGTCAAGGTACAGTCCACCGGCGCATACGACATCGCGCTTTACTCAATCGTGCTTGCACTCCCCATCATTCTTTTGTTGTCGTACGTTTTTGTTAAACCCGAGAAAAAGCCGTCGGCGTCACTTGACCAAATGCTCGAAGACCTCGATACCGCGGTAAGACTTCAACACCACGTCGAGCGCAAGGTTGACAACACTCGCTTGTACGAAATCGAAAATCGCATTCGCGACGTCATTATTTCCGAACAGACCAAACCTATTCCTTCAAAGAAGGACCAACTTGAAAAACAAAGAGCGCAAGAACTTGATTTGGTTGACGAAGATCTGAACGATATCCGTGACGAAATCTTGGACGACGAACCTGCGGCGGAAGTTGTCGAGGAGCCTGCACAAGAAGAACCCGTGCAAGAGGAAGTCCCCGTCGAAAAACCCAAAAAGGTTATCCCGTTCGAGCCGTTTGTCAAAGTTCTGGACGAGGCAATCGCAAAGGGATATTCCAAAAACACAATGCGCAAGATGGCAAATATTTTGGTGCTTGCGTTTGGAAAGTTTACCGAGCCCGAACAACGCGAAACCTTGAAAAACTCCATCAGAAAATTCATTGTTGCGTACAAATCGGCGGTTGAAAGAGAAAGAGTGGCAGAGGCGGAACTCGTTGCGGCGGACGCGTCCACTCAGGCAGAAGCCTACGGCGAATGGCAAAATCCCGCCGAGGCAGAATAAAAAAAATTATCCCGTCCCCGACAGTTTTGTCGGGGATATTTTTTTGGGAAGAAAAACGTAGTTTTTGTTTTTGAAAAATACTGTTAATTTGCGGTCATTTGTCCAAAAACAATCTTTTTTCTTCGAAAAGCGGATTTTTCCTTGCCAAAAAAATTTTGAAGTGTTATTATTTCATTATCTTTTTGAACACGAGGTGTTAATAATTTACTATGGACGACCCTTTAAGTAAAAATCAAATCAACATTGTTGACACCGTTCTTTTTGCGTAAGTAATTCTTTCCTTGTACGATGAGCGCGGTGTCCCCGCGCATTTATTTTGTATGGAGGAAGAGAATGCTTCAAATTTACTACACCGACGAAAATAATCAACTCTTGTCTCTCGACGTCGAAAACGGCATCGACAACGTTGACCTTACCGGGAAATGGATCAACCTTTCCAACCCCACCGACAAAGAAATCGAACTTGTGAGTCGCGTCACCGCAATCCCCGAGGACTACATTAAATCGGCGTTGGACGAGGAAGAACGCGCCCGTATCGAGGTCGAAGACGGCAATCTGTTGACGCTTTTCGATATCCCCGTTATGGAGGACGACGACGATAACGATTACTATACTTATTCGTCCTTGCCGTTTGCGTTTATTTCCAACCAAAAGACGGTCGTCACCGTTTGTCTGAAGGAAAATATCATCACGCAAAACTTCATTATGAACCGCGTCAAAGGCTTTGCGACATACAAGCGCACAAGGTTTTTGTTGCAACTTATGTACGTTTCAAGTACAAAATTTTTGCAATACCTGCGCCAAATCGACAAGACCAGCACGCGTATTCAGGCGGAACTTAACAAGAGTATGAAAAATAAGGAGTTGATTCAACTTCTGGACATTGAAAAGTCGCTTGTTTATTTTTCGACGTCGCTTCGCGGAAACAGCTTTGTCATCGACAAAATCCAGCGCACCGAGGGCGTGAAGTTTTATGAGGAAGATCAGGACCTTTGGGAAGACGTCGGCATTGAAAATCGTCAGGCTATCGAAATGTGTAATATCTATCGTGACATTTTGTCGGGCACGATGGACGCATTCGCTTCGGTCATCAGCAACAACCTGAACATCGTCATGCGTACCCTTACGATTTTGACGTTCTTGGTTTCGATACCTTCGATGCTGGCGGCGTTTTGGGGAATGAATACGGGCGTGCCGTGGCAGGGCAAAACCTATGGTTTTTGGATTGTCGCGGGTATTTCGGTTGTAATTTGCATTGTCGTGGGCTTAATTATGTTCAAGACGCGCGGGAAGAAGAGATAACACGGCGGTTAAAATTGACATAAGAGATTTTCTTTGATATAATTTACCCTGAACTTATGTTCAGGGTGATTTTTTTATGCGCAAGAAAGTTTTAATAAGTTTACTGATTTTAATCATTGCGACGACCGCGCTTACGGCGTGCAACAAACGTAATAAACCTACTCCCTCCGCGACCTACGGCGACATCTACGTCCAGCACGGCGGGTTCTCCAAAAAGACGAGCGTTGACAGCGCCCGTACCATCACATTGGACAAAGGGGTTATTCCTTATTACACCGGAAAAAACGATAAACGCGAATATACCGACGCCTATGACAAGGAAAACGGCGTTTTGAAGGTCAGGAAAGACACGGAAAACGAGGAAGGTAAAGTTGTTTCTTCGACATTCGGTTTCATCAGCCTTAAAACGAAAAAACTTATCGGACAAGGCGTGGTGTACAACAGTGATTTCTTTGTCGAAAACGGCTTTATCGGCGTGAACTTTTCAGGCACTTATGAACTTTATAAAAGCGACGACACCCTATTGCATCAGGTGTCCGCCACTTCGAAAAATGTGTCCGAAATGTTTATGACGCTTTCCGAAAACTATTACGCGGTGTCCAACGGCAACGATGATTGGCAAATATATTCGGCAAAAAATTCCTTGCCCGTTGCGGGTGGCAAAAAGTTTAATACAAAGTACGTTGACCAAAGCGACAACAAAGAATATAGCGTAAGTTATATCGCCGTTGACGACTATATCGTCGAAACCCGCATGGTCAAGGCGTCCTGGACGAATCCGAACGGCTCGATTTTGGACATCATCGTTTACGACGCATTGAGCGGAAAAGAACTCACCTCGTTTTTCAGAGGTTTGACGCCAAAGACGGGTACCATCCGCGCGTCGTTCTACCTCGGCAACGGGAAGTTCTATTGCTATGAGCAAAACAACAGCACCAAAGATGACGGCTATCAATACAAGGTGTTGACAAACCCCGAAAAGGAAAACGTTGACGAACGCTATTCCTATCACAAAATCTCGGTGTGGACGTACGACGTGAGAACAAGCACGAAAACCCTTATCGTCCCCGACCGCATTTTCTCGACAATCATCAATAAGTATTACAAAAAAGACGTCGGACGCGATATTTCGAATTATATCAACGAAGGGTACAGCTGGGTGTCCGTCGGCATTTCGAGGGACAAAGACCGCGTCGCAACGAAAAACCAACAGTACGTCATCGACAGCGATTTGAATATCTACGTTTCGTTGACGGACAAGTCGGGCAGTGCCACAAATTACGACAAAGGCTCGTCCGATTACCGCTACGTCAAATTGACCTTTATCGACGGCTACGGCTTCGACGAGGAATCTTCGGGCGACTTGATTATCTACGATACAAAGGGCAACACGGTTTTCAGGAAAGAGGGCGATTACAGCAAAATGTTTTACAACAACGGTATCGTCACGGCTCTTAAAAATGTGAACGGCACTAAATACGCGGTTGCGTATAAACTGGACGGTACGGTCGTGTTTGACGAAACGCGTGGATATGCCGACCTCGTGGGCGGAAACTTCAGTAACGACCGCATCGCGTTTTACGGCAAATATACCATCGTCAAAAAAGGTACAGAGTATTTCCTTGTTGACAACAACGGGCGAGATATCGGCAACCCGTCGCTAAAAGATATGTTTTTCAGGACAGATTCTTATGGCGCGCAAACCCCGTTTTTTTTCAACGGCGTGTACGTCACAAAGGACACCACAAATAAACTGGGGCTGAAAAACTACGACGGCGATATCATTTTTGAAAACAAGTTCGAATCGGTCATTATCGACTCGAGAAAGTACGGCGAGGTTATCTTTTACGCCAAGGAAAACGACACGTGGAAAGTGTATTTCCTGTGATATTTGATTTTTTCGCCCGATTTAATCGGGCGACAACTTTATATTTTAACGTATGAAAACACAAGTTATGGGAGCGGAAGGCATCAGCCTTGCCGTACAACTTATTAAAGACGGCGAAGTCGTCGCATTCCCCACCGAAACAGTTTACGGGCTCGGTGGCGATTGCTTTAACGAAGACGCCATAAAAAAGATTTACACGGCAAAAGGGCGTCCGTCCGACAATCCGCTGATCGTGCATATTTCGACGCTCTCGGACGTTTACAGGGTGGCAAAAGACGTGCCCGACGCTTACTTCCGCCTTGCCGAAAAGTTTCTGCCGGGACCGCTTACGGTGATACTTCCGAAAGCGGACAATGTGCCTCTTGCCTGCACGGGCGGGCTCAACACCGTTGCGGTCAGATACCCCGCGCACGAGTTGGCGCGTGAGTTTATTAAAGCCACGGGGACGCTTATCGCCGCACCTTCCGCCAACGTATCGACGCACGTTTCTCCGACGACCGCAAAGCACGTTTTCGACGACTTGGACGGGCGTATCCCGCTTATCCTTGACGGCGGTGAGTGCGAGGGCGGAATCGAAAGCACGATAATCACTTTGTGCAAGGATATCCCCACGATTTTGCGTCCCGGGATTATCACCGAGCGCGACCTTTCGGGCGTGTTGAACGAGGTGGAATTGTTCAAGGGCAAGGTTCAAAAAGCCGAAGCCCCCGGTATGAAATACAAGCACTACGCACCCCGTTGCAGAGCGGTGCTTGCAAGCACTCCCGACAAGGCAATCGAATTGTACGATAACGCCGTAAAAGAGGGTTTATCGCCCGAAATCCTTGCATTAACCGAACATATTGCGGTTTACGGTGACAGAAAACTTATTGATTTGGGCGGTGACGAATACGCCGTGGCACGCCGAATTTACAACGCTTTGCACGTTGCGGAAACCGACGCCGACCTTATCATCATAGACAATCTGACGGGTGGCGGTGTTTATGACTCGGTGATGAACAGGGTGATGAAAGCCGTCCAAGGAAAGGTGGAATGATGCGCGTTGTTTTCGTGTGTACCGGCAATACTTGCAGAAGCCCTATGGCGGAAGCGATTTTCAGGTTTTACGCGGGTGAAAACGGCGTGGACGTCGAAACGGCGTCTTACGGTATTTTTATAAATCCAAACGACTGCGTCACGCGCGAGCAAGCCTTGACGGCGGTCAGAAATCTCAATATTCCCATTCGCAAAAAAAAGTCAAAAACAATCACCGAAAAAGACGTCAAGCGCGCCGACTACGTCGTGACGATGACGCAAAAACAAAAGGACGCTTTGCCGTACGACAACGTCTTTACTTTTTCGGAACTTGTGGGGGGCGGTGATATCCCCGATCCCTACGGGCTTGACCAAAACGCTTACGACGTGACTGCGTTCCGTCTGAAACTTGCAGTGCAAAATCTTTTGAACGTCGTTTCAAAAAAATAAGGTGATATTATGAAATTCGAGATGAAACTTCTGGACTGGTGGTGGAATAAGCAGGTTTTGAAATCCGACAAAAAACGTATGGCGAAACTTACGAAAACCACGGGCGTCGAGTGCGTCAAAGACTTGGACTACTTCGGCGACGGCAGTAAATGGCACCTTATGGATATTTATCGTCCACAGGGCAAAGAAAACGAAAAACTTCCCGTCATCATCGATATTCACGGGGGCGGGTGGATGTACGGCGACAAGGAACTGAACGCGCCGTATTGCGAGGCACTGGCCAGTCGCGGGTTCGCCGTCGTATGTTTTTCGTACAGCCTTTTCCCGAGCGTGACTTTTCCGACTCCCGTCCAAGAAATTTTCAAGGCGATAAACTTTGTCCGCGAAATTGCCGAGGAATATAACCTCGACATCGACAACGCTTTCCTTACGGGCGACAGCGCGGGTGGACACTATGCGGGGCTTGTCCTTTCGATTCAGGCGGACGAGGAACTTCGAAAACTTTATGACGTCGAAAAATGTCGAATGAATTTTAAGGGCGTTGCGTTCACTTGTGCCGCGTTTTATCCCAACTCGATTGCATATATCCCCGTACATATCGCCAAAACCTACGTCAGTTTGTTTTACGGCGGGGAAAAGAAGTTTGAAAAAAACAAGTTTTATAAAAGCGTCGATATCGCAAACAACAAAATCGAAAAATTTCCGCCGATGTTCATAAACAGTTGCTACAATGATATGTTGAGGGGCGACACGAATAAGTTCATCGAGGTTTTGGACAGGAGGAAAATCCCGTATACCCTCGACTTTCCGAAGTCGGACGAGTGCGAAAACAAAATGGGACACGTCTATGCAGTTCTGTATCCCGAAGACTTCGAAGAAAGCAAAAAAACAATCGACAACATGTGCGAATTTTTCAAAGAACAGATGAACAAATAAAAGCAAAACGGAATTTCCGACAAAAAAAGGCGACGAGCGAAAGCCCGTCGCGTTTTTTTCAAAAAACTGCGCAACCGTAACCTGACAATTTGCACCGAAGTGATGCAAAAACAGGTAACTCCTTCAAGGTAACCTCGTGGCACACGTCGTTAACCGCTTAATGCTGCTGCGGTCAAGCTCTGACATGGTTCACGGGACGACATTGCACAAGACCTTGATATCA
>CAKQMI010000019.1 GCA_934254835.1 uncultured Clostridia bacterium
TTTGCTCCTTGTTTTGTAGTTGATTTTTTGCCGGGTGCAGAAGTAGTTTGAATAACTGTACGTCTGACGCCGTTAGAGTTCTGATACGTTGTTTTGATAGTCTGTGATACCGGCGTGAATCCGCCGGACGGCTTCGTTGCCGGCTTTGGCTTCGATGTCGGCTTCGAAGGTTTCGACGCCGGGCGTGCCGCAGGCTTTGCCGATTTGGGTTTAGTTGATTTTTTGTTTGCCATGATTGCTCCTTTATAATTTTTTTGGGTGGTTTTATGGTTGTTACAAGGTGTTTTTTCCGGTGATCACCGCCTTTTTGTGATAAACGTCCACATTGCGGACAAACTCTGTTCGAACGTCTGTCCGGAAATTGCGGCATATACGCCGCCGATCGCAAGATACGCAAGGGCGATCAGAACGGCAGCGATGATAATAAATGTTAAGGTGTCGTACAAAATTTTTTTAATCATAAGTCGTTTGGTGGGGCGTCCCGTTCCCCGGTGGCGACTGTCCGCCGGGCAGGACACGTTTTAAGGAGGTGATTATGCCAGAATGCTTTTATGCAGCAAGTCAGATGTATTCATATTTCGGTGCGTCGTCCGGGTTATACGTGTTATATCGCTTTATCGGTTTAAGACGCTGTACGCAATCGACGTCAACGTCAATTCCGGCGTCAAACGCCATTGCCTGCGCTATCTGGATCGCTTCTTCGTCGTCATGCGCCTTGATTATTTCGGAACGTCGTCCGCAAAAAGTAACTAAATATCTCATTTTCGATCCCCTTGTTGATTTATAGCCTAAAATTGAGTACCTGTATTAAGAATACAGCCTAAAATTGAGTATGTCAAGTCAAAAACGCAAAAATGGTCTAAAATTTACCCAAAAAAAGGAAACTTTGACTATGCAAAAAATAAAAGAGTTAAGAACAGATAAAAAACTTACGCAGGCGGAATTGGGCGAAAAAATAAATTCAACTCAACGTCAGATAAGTAAGTGGGAACTTGGAGCGATTGAACCGAATATAGCAGATTTACAAAAACTTGCTGATTTTTTCGGCTGCACGGTAGATTATCTGATCGGCAGAGAAGCGGAAGACGGCGTCGTTATCGTTTCCGGGAACGAATTGTCAAAAGACGAATCGGCGCTGATTGATAAACTTCGTCGTCTGGATCCGCTTAACAAGGAACTTGCGTATCAATACGTTGATTTTTTGACCGAACGTCAGAAGTAAGTTTTGAATTCTTTTCATAAAAAGCGACAGTCCCTGTCATATTTTATCCGTTACGATAAAACGTGTTACGGAGGAAAAAAATATGACGGAGGAAGAAAAGAAGTATTTTGAAGAAATAACTGCGAAGCTTGAAAATTCAATAATGAGCAAACTCGGTGTCAGATTATCAGAATTAGGAGAAATGACACACGTGGAAAAAGTTTTAACTTATAAAAATCTTACGATATCGCAAAGAAAGACGGACGGCAGATACTGGACGCGATTCAGAATGTACGGCAAGCAATATTCCGTTTACGGCAAAACCGCGGAAGAATGCTTATCAAACGTTAAAAAACGAATTCGCGAGTTGAAAAAACTGGGACCTCAGGAACCGACGGAACGCGGTAAGACGTCTTTCACGACGTGGGAATGGCTTGACTTCTGGCGCGAAACTTATAAGCATAATATCGACGTCACTAATATCGAAGTCAATATCAGATTGCATATCAAGCCGAATTTGAAAAATGTCAACATGGTTGCGATTCTTCCGAGCGACTTGCAACGTTGCTTGAATTGTATCGAAAGCACACGGGTAAAAAAGTATTGTTACGACATTATCCGTGATTGCTGGCAGCGTGCGCTTGTTGACGGTATCATAAAGACGAATCCGGCGATCGCCTTGCCGCGCGTTCGGCATCGTCGCAAAAAGGGCGCGGAATTATCAAGCGAAGAAGAAAAAATGTTTTTCGAGGCGATTCGCGGGCAAAAAGGCGAAAAGGGCTTTGTGTTTTTATTGCTGACAGGCGTCCGACGTGGCGAACTTCTGACAATAAACGTGAAGAATATCGACAGAGTTAATCGATTGATTCACGTTGGCGGCACCAAAACTGTTAACGCCGTCAGGGATATTCCGCTAACGGAAGTAACGGAAGGACTTCTGGATAGCATAGAGCCCGACGCAGAAGGTTACTATTTCAGACAATACGGGACGGCGTCGTGGTGGACGCACGAAATCAGGAAGTACGTTTCGTCGGAACACACGCTGAAAGATTTGCGTAATACGTTCATTGCCCGGGCGTCGGACGCCGGGATAATAATGTCGGCGACGCAAGTGTGGGCAGGGCACGCCGATATCAGAACGACGGGAAATATTTACAACAACGCACAACGTCAGGCGGCGCTTCGTAGCGAACACGCAAGACTTAATCATTTTTATAATGATTATTTTGCGGATTTATTTCAACCGGTTGAAAAAGTTGACACTCAATTTGACACTCGCGGCGAAGAATAAAACGGGGCAAACGCCCGAAAACCAAATGAAAAAAGGCAAAAGAAAACCCCGGAAACGTGCATTTCCGGGGTTTTTGGCTCCCCCTGTCTGGTTCGAACAGACGACCCTTCGGTTAACAGCCGAATGCTCTACCGCTGAGCTAAGGAGGAATATTCGCGCTATCGTTATAGCACGATTATTCTATAATACAAAACCCGACTTGTCAACGATTTTTCGGGGTAATTTTCAAAAAGTGCGATATTTTTCCGCGAGTGCTAAAAATATTGTCGGTCTTGACTTAATTGTATATTGTGATATAATATACATATTGTTTTAATAAGGAAATCGGGAATAATCGCGCAAACGAAAACGCGCGGACGCGCCCCGATTGTATTCAAAAGAGAGATATGGAAAAAATCAAAACGCTTCTGAAACAAGAAAATGTCGCAAAGGTATTTGAATCAAAGGAATTCGTATGGGCGTGGCTCGCCGTGGTATTTATCTGTTGGGTTACCGGCGGATGGGTGGCGGGCTTTATAATCGCAGCGGTGCTTGCGGGGATAATCTTATGTTTATGTCGCGACACGTTGCCCGTGACGACGATACTTTGGACGTTCTTGTTTATTCTTGGCGCCAACCGGCACAAGCTTCAGGGAATGGCGGGGCTTATCGCCGCGGTGCTGTTTATTGTGGTCGGTATTGTCGTAAACATCGTGCGCTTCCGTCCGAACTTCAAATTTTTAAGCTATAAGACGGTGACGGCGACCACTGTTGCGATACTTGCGTTTTGCGTGGCGGTGATGTTTTCGGGGATAGCGAGGGGCGAAAGATACCAAAACTTTTCGGAGCACGGCTTGTATGCGACGATCGTCGGCGTGCTTGGCGTGATGCTGGGGCTTTGCTATCTGTTCTTTTCGGCGACGATATCGGGCGGAGAGGACGGCAAACGCGTGCTTCGTCACCTTACGTTTTTGATGTTCGCGTCGAGCGTCGTAATCGTTTTGCAACTCATCGTATATTATTCGGTAAACGGCGGAATGTCCGCCGTCATCAACGGATTTGTCGAAAAAAGCGTTGAACTCGGTTGGGGCGGTCCCAACAATTACAGCATAATTTTGGGTATGATGATGCCCGCAACGCTCTATTACGCCGTAAAGCACGGCAAGTATTCACCGCTGTTTATAATTTTTGCGTGCATACAATACTTTTTCATTTTCGCGTCGGCGTCAAGAGGCGCGGTGTTGTTCGGCGCGGCGGGGTTGATTGCGTCGCTGGGCTATGCGATTTACAAAAGCGAATACCGTGGCAGAATGATTTTGACGACTTGTATCGCAATGTTTTTGACGGTCGTCATCGTGATGGCAAAAGCCGACGTCATTCACAACGCCGTTTCCAAGTTTATGGAGAAGGCGTTGGACGAAAACGGACGTATCCCGTTGTGGCAGGACGCCGTGAAAAACTTCAAGGCAAACCCCATTTTCGGCACCGGCTTCGACTACTTCCTCGGCGGGCATCAGGGCGGAAATATCGACGGATACACGCCGTACTGGTATCACTCGACGTTCTTCCAAGCGCTTGCATCGACGGGGCTTGTGGGGCTGTTGGCGTGGATAAATCTGGAAGTCGTGAGACTTCGCGCGTTCGTGTCCGCTCCCTGCGACGAAAAGTGGTTTATCTTTTTCGGATACTCGGTGTTTTGGCTGTACGGAATGGTGGACGTGTTCTACTTTACGCCCAACGGACTTATTTTCCTTTTCGTCATCACGCTTGCAATCGAGAAGAGTATCGAGGCGCAAAAACTTCGTCCGATGTCGCTTGTGTATATCGACAGGGAGTTGACGAGAAAAGCATTGTTGAAGGCGGACAAGGATGAATAGGAAACCGCCGTTTTCCGACAAAGTCACGCTTGAATTGTTGTCGACTGGGGTAAATCGCCCCGTGGTGCTTTCGGAAACGGAAAGCACAAACGACGTCGCAAAACAAATGATAAAGGACGGCTGTGCCGACTTTACAGCGGTCGTTGCGGAAAAACAAACGAGGGGCAAAGGACGCAATCAAAAGTCCTTTTATTCGCCTGTTGACACGGGTGCGTACGTCAGCGTCGTAATGCGCGCGGACAAGGAAAGATTGCCGTATCTGACGGTTATTTCCGCGCTTGCAACGGCACGCACAGTCGAGGAATTTTCGGGCAGTCCCGCCTTCATAAAGTGGGTGAACGACGTCTTCGTCTTCGACAAAAAGGTGGCGGGAATATTGACGGAAACGGTCGCGGATGGGCAGGTCGTGGGCATAGGCACAAACCTCCAAGATCCCGACGACGGCTTCCCCGACGAAATAAAAGATATTGCGGGCTCGCTTAATTTGTTCAGCGACAAACGGGCGGAATATATCGGCGCGCTCACAAGAAATCTCATTGACGAATACCGAAATTTCGACAAAAAATCCGCGCTTTCGACTTATCGCAGTAAATCGTATCTCACGGGGAAAGACGTCCTTATCACCGACGTTTTTGGGAAATACAAGGCGCACGTTCTCGATATCGACGACGAATTCGGGCTGGTTGTCATGAAAGACGGCGCGGTCGAAACGCTAAGAAGCGGTGTCGTCAGCATATCAACGATAAAAGAAATTTGACCGTCTCCTAACGGTTTTTTATTTTGCGCGTTTGACGTTTTCTTTTCGGGCAAGAATAGTAAAGGTGCCCGCAAAATGATTGATAGCGCAATAATCACAAAAAAACTCAAAAACGATATTTCGTCCGACGACTTCATTGTCCGCGATTTTCAGGCGGACGGGGCGTCGGGCGTGCTTTTTTACATCGACGGAATGAGCGACAAACTACTGCTGGAAGAAAGCGTTGTAAAACCGCTTTTGTCGGTGTCTTGGCAGGGCGTCGCGCTTTCTGACGTCAAAAAATTGCCGTACGGCGAGGACGTGAAAGAGATTGAAGAAGAGCGTGCGGGGCGCTCGGTGGCAAGCGGAAATATCGTGCTTGCGCTTGACGGGGCGGACGCACTTTATGAAATATCCCTTCTTTGTTATCCGCACCGCGCCGTTGCCGAACCGCCCACCGAAACGGTGATAAAAGGTCCGCGCGAAGGCTTCACCGAGGAGATAAAAACCAACGTGTCGCTTGTGAGAAAGCGCATAAAATCACCGCGGTTAAAGGTGAAAAAACTCAGCGTCGGAAAATACGGCAATACAACCGTAATGCTTGTTTATATTGACGATATTGCAGATAAAGCCGTTGTTGAGCAAATATCCAAAAAAATCAAAGATATAAATATCGACGGAATAATCGGCGCGGAATACGTCGCAAGGTTTGTAAGCGAGCACGCGGGAAGCATATTCAATCAGTCGGGAATGACCGAAAAACCCGACGTCGTGTCGGCGAAAATTTTGGAAGGTCGCGTGGCGATTTTCATCGACGGCACGCCCGTTGTCATCACTTATCCATACGTATTGCTGGAAAGTTTTCAGGACGGCTACGACTACTACGTCCAAAACAAGCGCGCCACGATGCTCAGAGTCGTGAGGATAATCGGCGCGTTTATGGCGGTGCTGTTGCCGGGGCTGTACGTCGCGTTTCAGGAGTACCATTATCACCTGATGCCGTTGAAGTTTTTGATATCCCTTTTGAACAGCGTGTCGGGAATACCGTTCACCCCGCCGATGGAGATGTTGTTTGTGCTGGTGCTGTTCGAGGTGTTGCATCAGGCGAGCGTAAGAATGCCCAGATACGTCGGCACCGCGCTGTCGATAGTCGGTGCAATCGTGCTTGGCGAAACGGCGGTCAACGCGGGACTTTTGAGCAGTCCGACGGTTTTGATAATCGCAATTTCTGCAATCGGCATAAACTGCGTACCCGACCTTGTGGACGCGTTCAGCATTTTGCGACTTATCGTGCTGATTACGGGGAGCATTTTGGGATTGTTCGGCGTTGTGGTGTTTTCGGTGGGACTTATCGCTTATCTTTGCGGGCTTGACAGTTTCGGCTCACCGTACCTTGCGCCGTTCGCACCGATGATAACGTCGGATTTCAAGGACGCCGTGTTCAAGGAAAGTCTTTTGGCGTTCGAGAAGCGTCCGTACTCGGTGCCGACGAAAAACCGAAGGAGAATGCGCCGTGACAGATAATCAAAACGTGGTTTATACAAGGCAGTTTGCGCTACTTGCGTTTATTTTATGTTTTACGTTTCGGGTGTCGAGACTTCCTCCGCTTATGCGACAGGCGGTCGGCTCGAGCAACGTATTCGTGCTTATTTTATATCTTTTGGCGGACGCGGTTCAGTTTTTCGTCGTGTATAAATTCGTCGCGACGGGCGGGAAAGAGGCGATTGAAGACACCCCGCTTTATAAAATTTCGGGCGCAGTCCTTTTCGTCAACTTTTTCTTCAAGGTTTTTTTGGCGTCCGCGGGGGCGACGGCGTTCACGACCGAGACGCTTTTTGAGGACATCGAAAAATGGTGCGTTGCGGTGGCGTTGGTTATCCCGGCGACTTACGCCTCGATAAAAGGGATAAAGACGATTGCCCGCACGGCGGAAGTCACGTCGTTTATGACGTTTGCGGTGCTTGCCTTAAACTTCGTATTTTTGAAGGTGTACGTTGATTTTTCCAAAAATTTGCCCGTGCTGGACGGCGAAATTACGGAAATTTTGAAAGACGGCGACAGGTTTTTCACTTGGTTTGGCGACGCCACGCCACTGTTGTTTTTGAGTATGAAACCGTCCAAGCGCAACCCGACGGCGGTATTTTACGGTCTTGCGACGGGGCTTGTCGTGGCGGGATTTGTCCTGATGAACGCCATTTACGGCGACGCCAGCAAATACGTCGTGAACCTTGTCGTGAAAGTCGCGGGATTCAATCAGTTTTCGGACGTTTTGGGCAGGCTCGACTGGACGGGGATAATCGTGTGGCTCACCCTTGCGGTAATGTATATTTCGATATATCTTTGGGCGTCGGGCGAGGCGTTGAAAGGATTGCTTCTCGGCAAGAAAAACGCCGTGATAATATTGACCGCTGTCGGCGTTTTGACGACGGTGATAATGAAAAAAGACGTGCGCGATATGCTGGATATCGTGATGGGAAACGCGCGGTGGTACGTCGCAGTGACCAACTACCTTGTGCCGGTCGCGCTTATCGTTTTTGCGGAAATCGAAAAAAGGAAGTCGGCAAAAATCAGCCGAAAAAAAGCGGAGGCGCAAAGTGACTTTGGGACGTAAAAAAGCAATATTTGTTTTTCTTGTATTATGCGCGTTTATTCTGACTTATCTTCGCGCCGTGCCCGAAACGTCGTTGTCGGAGCGGGCAATCGTTGTGGGACTTGGCATAGACAAGACGGCTGACGGCTATGAAGTGACGACCGAAATCATCAATCCGAAGTCGCAAAGCGGAGGCGGGCTCGGGGAGTCGGACGGCTTTGCTCTTATATCGGGAACGGGCGAAACGGTTGACTCCGCGCTCGGCGTTATTGCGCAGAAAACGGGGTTAAAGGTGTCGTTAAGTCAGTGTAATCTTGTGATTTTGGGAAGTATGTTTATGAAAGAAAGAGTTTTTCCAAGTCTGAATTACCTTGTGCAAACGTACAGCGTGCCCGAACTTGCAATAATCGCGACGGCGGAAAACAGCGCAAAAGAACTCCTTACCACAAAGCCCGTGATGACAACGTTGAGCGCACTTCAAATGCAACGCACTCTGCACTCGGCAACCGACGACGCGTCGATAATTTCAACCAACGTCAAGGACTTTTTCAAGGGGTATTTGTCTAAAAGCGGGATTGCCAACGTCGTCAGAATTTCGGCAAAAAAGGTCGATAAAACCACTGTTGACAAAGGCACGCAGAGCAGTGGCGACGTCTATGAATACGACTTCTCAAGACTTGTCGTTTTTGCAAAAAACAAGGACGCGATGCTCCTTGACAAGGACGACACCGTGGCGATAAATTATATGAAATACGACCTAAAACGCGGTGGGGAAATCGTCGAGGAGGAGGGCAAAACTTATAGCCTGCAAATAACGTCCAAAAAGACGAAAACAAGGTCGAAAGTAAGCGGGGGCGTCCCCGAGGTTTTGGCGGAGGTCGATATCAAAGCAACCATCAAAGAAACGGACGGGCTCGGCAACTATTTTGCGATTGACGAAATACCGTCGCGCGTCACCGAAAAAATCGAGAATGCATTGAAAAAAGCCGTCGAAAAAAAGATGATGACGACGTACGAAAAGTGCAAGACGCTCGGCATTGACGTCTATGAACTCTTTGACATCTTGTACGAAAACAACTATAAGGACTTCAAACGCATGGCGGACGACGTCAACTACCTTGAAAAAATACGATTTATCGTCAATGCAAAAATCAGCGTCGTCAAGAAGTAGCACCGTGTTGCGGGCGTTGTCCTGCGCGCGGACGAAAGCGTGGAGACGGATTTCGCGGTTCTTAACGCTTTGTCGTATTCGCGCTTCATTTTGATTATCGTTTCTTCGTCGGGAAAAGCAAAGTCGTCCATTTTCGTACCTCCGATTGACCTATTATTATGCGGAGCAACCGTTTTTTGTGAAAACAGGTTGAGATATAACCTTATGAAAAAAATCGGTTGGCATAACGGCGAATATATTGTATAATAGCAGGTATGGAATATAAATTACTGACGCCGATGACGCTTTGGCGCGACTACAATCCCACGACCGAGCCGTTGGATGTTGTCGTAAACGGCGTAAAAAACACCGAAAAATACGTTTCCAAGGAAGTGACGTTCACCGCAGAGACTTTGCAAGACGGCAAAATCCGCGCGTACGCCGACGTCGTCGTGCAAAAAAACAAGGTTGCCCCCACGTTCTTATTCTTGCCAAGCGGATCTTCGTCGATTTTCCGCACGACGTTTTTCGACACAATCGTGGACGCGGGCTTCAACATAATCGCGCTGGACTATTCGGGCAAATCCCCCAAAAAAAGAGCGTATACCGAATATCCCGACAGCGTTTCTTATTGCAATTTTTTGACGAATAAGGAGCGCGCGTACAGTCCGTGTCAGGCGGACGAGTCGCCGTGGTTTATATGGATGAAGGTGGTGCGTCGCGCGATAACGCTGGCTTTTGAGGAAAGCAACGTCGATAAAAACAACCTGTTTTTGATCGGCAACCTCGAGGGCGGGCAACTTGCCTGGAAAGTCGCGGGCATCGACGGTCGCGTATCGGGCGTTATCCCCGTCAACGCCGTCGGATTTACCGAGTTTTTCAACAAGCCGAAGTACGACAAAAATCCCACGACGCAGTTCTCCGATGAATGGGAGTGCTATCTTGCGGGCATTTCGACGCAAGCCTACGCGCGCATGCTGACGTGTCCCGTTTATTGCGTGCTCGGCACCAACAGTTCCTATTCGGATATGGACAGATTGTCCGATTTATTCAACCTTATTCCGCACAATGAAAAGTACTCGTCGTTTTCGGTGGGCACGAATATGAGCATATCTTTGCAAAACTTCGTCGGCGCGCTCGAATTTACAAAAGGGATTGTTTCGGGTGCCGAAAAGTCGCTTGTCCAGCCCAAAATCAAGACGTACGTCAGCGACGGCAGATTGTATGCGAGCGTGACGGAAATCGGCGACGCCGTGAAAACCGAGGTGTATTATTCCGCCGACGAGCTTACCCCGGCGTTCCGCCGTTGGGAGAAGTGCGAAAACCCCGTCATTTTGAATAACGAAGAGGTTCTTTCGGAGTTGCACCCCGCCGAAGAAAACGAGATTTTGTTTGTCTTTGCCAACGTAACTCTCAAAAGCGGAATCGTGCTTTCGACGCAGGAAATAATGATGGATTTGACAAAGGTGTCGCTGAACGACTACGACGAAACCGCCAAAACCACCGAAAGAATTTTGTACAATTCGGAAATGAGCGTCGTGCCGTTTTCGGTTGAAAATTTCAGCCCCGTCGTCGACAACGAAGTGTTGAAAATCAAGACGGGACCGCAAGGTCTGAAAGGCTTCACCACGACGGAAGGCAGGCTTTGCACCTACGACGTCGAACCGCCCGAGTCTAAGACCGTGCGCGACGAGGACTACATATTGCAACTCGAAGCGTTTTCGGAAACGAAAAGGGACATCAGGATTGTTATGTACACGGCGGAAAACACCGTCACGAAATACACCTGCATTCTGCATCTTGAAAAAAGCAAAAAGTGGCAACGCTTCAACCTGGAAATTTCCGATTTCAAGACGTCCGACAGACGCACTTTGAAAGACTGGCGTCTTGTCAAAGTGATGAAAATCAAGGACGCAGAAAACGTTTTGTTTAACAATATTTTGTGGATTTAATGAACGACGAAATTACAAAAAAACAACTTAATCGCACAAAATCGACAGCACAAGTACTGATTGCGATAGTTTTCGCAATAATTGTCGCAAGCATAATCAGCGGTGCGCTTTTTGACGTGACAAGGATTTCGGGACGCAGTATGGACGATACTTTGTACGGCGGGAAAAGCGTCGGATTGTATGACGACAATGCTTACAATTCAACGCATTTCGACGCGATAAGTCAAAACACCGCGTTCGACAAATTCTTTTTCGGGGGTGCGGATACCCTTGGCGATAAGGCGCTTTTGTTGAAAACAAAAAAGGTGAAACGGGGCGATATCGTCGTGTTTATGAGCGGTGCGCCCAGGAAACACGAACAGTGGATAAAACGCGTCATCGGGGTTGCCGGCGACCATATAAAAATCGAGGGCGGAAAGGTTGTTCTGAACGGGCAGGTGCTTGACGAAAAATACGCCAAAGGCAACACTTATCCATATTCGGGCGCGGGCAACGAGTGGACGGTGGGCGACGGCGAAATTTTCGTTTTGGGTGACAACCGCGAGCATTCCGCCGACAGTCGTGAAATCGGCGTTGTCAAGACGGATTCCATTGTCGGGCGTGTTGTCCTCGTCCTGAAAAAAGACACCAAAAAGATTGTGTCCGCGGGCAAACTTTAATCCGACAAAAATCGATATTTTCATACAAATTCCGACGCATATTTTCGCCTGTCGGAATTTTTTTGCGGGGAAAATATAATAATTTTTTCGTATGAAAAAGTTTGCCGTAAGACGGGGCGACCTGATAAGATATTTTTTGGACCTCGTCATTTTATTGCTTTTTGAAAACGCCGAGGCGACGGGCGGACTTCGTCCGTTCGGGCTTGCCGTATTTTCGGCGTTGGTATTTTCCCGTCGCAACGTCGTACTTCTTGCGCCGATGTATCTTTTGGCGTGTCTTCTCAAAGATTTTTCGTATGCGGGACTTGTCGTTGCGGTGACGCCCGCGCTACTTTTCACGCTTGCGTATTTCATTTATCACAAACTGAACAGACCTATGCAAAAAACCTCCGCGCTGTTCGTGACGCTGTTGTCGTGCGTACCGCGGGTGGTATTCTCGGCGGTGCACGGCGAAATATACGCGCCGATATTGTCCACGGTCGTCACGCTGGTGTTGACTTACGTTCTGATGACCGCCCTGAACGCCTTGATTGTCCGCGGACTTCGCTACCGCCTGACGGTGGACGAAAGGATATCTCTTGTGGTGGCGGTCGGGACGTTGTCGCTTGCGCTGTTCACGATAAAAATAAGGAATTTCAATCTGCTTTATCCCATATTTGCGTTCTTCGTAATGGTGTCGGCGTATTCCTTTCAGGGTGTGCAAGGCGCGCTCGTCACGGGGCTGGCGGTTGCGCTCGGGGCGAGTTTGCAGGGCGGATCGGCGGGAGTTTTTGCGGTGATTATGATTACCGCGGGGATAGCGTCGGCGTTCAAGAATTTGCCCGAGGCGGTGTGCGCGTTCGCGATGACGGTGGCGTTCACTTTTTCGCTGTTTTTCTTCGATACGTTTTCGGGGTACGGCTACGTCAACGTGATTTCGACGCTCGTCGGGGCGATGGCGTACGTTTTCGTCCCGAGAAAATACAAGACAATGCTGTCGTCGTCGGGGATAAGTTATACGGCGGTCGGGAAGTCGGTTGTCAACAAAAACCGCCGTGAAACGTCGCTGAGGCTATATTCTCTTGCCGGCGTTTTCGAGGATATGAAAAACCTGCTCGCCTTAGAAGCGGGCGGAAAAAACGAGGTGAGTGCCGAGGCGGTTGCCTATGACGTGGCGTCGAATTTTTGCGGTCGATGCGAAAACGCACAAAACTGTTTTCAGTCGCTTGGCGGGGACACTCGCGTGGTGCTGAACGACGTCGTGGAAAACTCGATGAAAAAAGGCAAGGCTACGATTATCGATATGCCACCTTTCATCACCAGCAGGTGCCGTCAACTCAACGGACTTATCGGCGCGGTCAACGACAGGCTTATCAAAATCGAGTGCGCCGAAAACGAGGGCAAAGAAACCGACAAAAGTCGCGCACTCCTTGCAACCGAAATGGGCGGGGTTGCCGAAGTTTTGGACAATTTGGGCGACGAATTCAAGCGTCCGCTGTCCTTTGACGGGAAAAGAGAACGGCGCATTTCCGACGAACTCATCCGCCGTGGCGTCGATTGCAAGGAAGTTTTGGTGTGCGGGGAAGGCGCGGACGTCGATGTCACTCTCGTCTTGAAAAAGGAGGACGCCGACAAAAAAGCAGTCGTCGAAGAAACGTCGCGCGTGATGAAAGTAAAACTTCAAAAAACGCACGAAAGCGACGCGACGGACGGCTACGTCGGGGTGGTGCTGTCGCCTCAGCCGAGATACGATTTTGTCTATGGCGACGCCAGAAAACCGCGCGACGGAAACGAGGTGTCGGGCGACGTGATTTTGGTCAGACGTATGTCGAAAAACCGCGTGCTGTTCGCCGTGGGCGACGGAATGGGAAGCGGAAAAGACGCCGCCGATTTGTCCGAACGCGCGGTGAAAACCATCGAAAACTTTTTTGAAGCGGGGTTTTCCGAGGACGTCGTTATGGCGGTGTCCAACAAAATATTGACGCGCCACGCCACGGGCGACGGGTTCAGCGCGCTCGACGTAATGGTGCTGGACTTGAACACGGGCTCCGCCGACTTTATTAAACTGGGCGCGACTTTCACCGTTATAAAATGCGGAGGAACGCCCGAAATCATCACGGGAAACGCGCTTCCTATGGGCGTTGTCGAAAACGTAAAGCCGTATATTCGCCGTCAGGTATTTTCCGAAAACGACGTTGCGGTGCTAATGTCGGACGGCGTGACCGACGTGACGACGGGCGGAGAAATCGCGATGATGATTGAGGAAGAAAGGCGGATAAACCCCGAAGTTTTTGCGTCGAAAGTGCTGAATTCCGCCGTGAAAAACGGTGCGAGCGACGACGCAACCGTCCTTTGCGTCAAAATCTTTTCGCGCATTTAATAATATATATTAACTAAAAGTATTGTTTTTTAACGCGGAAAATAGTATAATTTTATCCGTGAAAGAAAATATCCTAAAAAACGTTACGGAGGCTGTAAAAAATCAAAAGATTGCCGTCGGCGTCAGCGGAGGGGTTGACTCGATGGTGCTTTTGCGCGCTTTGATCGAGGCGAAAAAGACAGCCGATTTTTCTTTTTTCATCGTAAATATCGAGCACGGAATTCGGGGCGAGGCGTCCGAAAAAGACAGCAAATTCGTCTGTGACTTTGCAAAAGACAATGGCATCGACTGCGAGGTTTTCAGGGTGGACGCGTTAGGTCGCGCAAAAGAAACGGGCGAGACCGTCGAGGAGTCCGCGCGCGCTTTAAGATACGAGGTTTTTGAGAATATTTTGAAGTCGGGACGCGCCGACAAAATTTTCCTTGCTCATCATAAAGAAGACCAAGCCGAAACGGTACTGATGCGCATAATCAGAGGCACCGGGATAAAGGGGCTTTCGGGCATGCAAAAGGAAACGCGCGGATACGTCCGTCCGCTCCTTGACGTAAAAAAGGAAGAAATTCTCGACTTCCAAAAGTATTTCGACGTGCCGTTTGTCGTGGACGAAACAAACTTTGAAAACGACAAAACCCGCAACTTAATCCGCAACGAAATTCTTCCGCTTATGAAAAAAGCGGGCGACGCGACGGAAAGTCTGACAAGGCTTTCTCGCATTGCAAGCGAAACCGAGGCATTTCTGGAAACCCTCGATTTACCGCTTATCGACGAAAAAGGCGTGGTGAAAATCGACATTCAAAAAGCACTGCCGTCTTATCTTTTCAAGCGCGCCGTAAAAAACGCGTTTTCAAGGTTGGGCGTTGAAAAGGACGTCGAAGAAAGACACGTCAATATCGTCGTCGAACTTATGGAAAAAGAAAACGGCGCAAGCGTCGATATGCCTTACGGCGTTGTGGTGTCGAAGGAATACGACAAAATCGTTTTTTCAAAGTCCAAACAAAAACAGGACTTTATCACTCAGTTTACAACGGGTAAAGTATCGTTTTTTGACAAAACCGTGATAATCGACAAAACCGCAACAAGCAAAGACGGCGTCAAGACGTTGACGTTTGATTTGTCGAAGATACCGGGGGGCGCGGTAATACGCACGCGCAAGGACGGCGACGTTTTCACAAAGTTTTCGGGCGGGACAAAAAAACTGAACGACTACTTCACTGACAAAAAAATACCCAAAAGAGAGCGTGACGAAATACCCATCGTCGCCGTTGACAAAGACGTCCTTATCGTCGTCGGCGTCGAAATCTCGGACAAGGTAAAAACCGACGAATTCACAAAACCCGAACATACATTCAAAATCACATCGGAGGACATCTAAATGTACGGCAAAGAGATTGAAAAAATCCTTATCACAAAAGAGGAAGTCGAAAAAAGACTGAAAGAGGTCGCACAAAAAATCGGCGACGACTATAAAGGCAAAGACGTTTTGTTCATCTGCGTACTGCGTGGCGCGTTTATGTTTTTTGCGGACTTGGTCCGAGAAATCAGCGAGTACGACGTCAACGCGCAGGTTGACTTTATCGCGGTGTCGAGTTACGGCGTAGGCACCGTTTCGACGGGCGAGGTCAAGTTCATCAAAGACTGCTCGACGCCGATTGCCGGCAAAAACGTCATCATCGTCGAGGACATCGTCGATACCGGCATTACGCTCAATTATCTGAAAAAAGTATTTATGAGTCGCGAGCCCGCGTCGCTCAAAATCTGCACGCTTTTGGACAAGCCCGCTCGTCGCACGACCGACCTTATTCCCGACTATAAACTTTTTGAAATTCCCAACGAATTCGTCATCGGATACGGTCTGGATTTCAACGAAGACTACCGCGCGCTGAAAGACGTCTGCGTCCTTGCGCCGTGGGTTTACAATACGGAAAAATAAAATGGACATCAAACTTCCAAGAAAACTGAAAATTCTTTCGTACTATCTGCCGTCGTTGTATATCGTCGGCGGTTACGTCAGAAATTCTTTGCTGGAACTTCCCGTCAGCGACATCGACCTTGCCTCGGAATACACCGTGCAAGAAGTCGCCACGACGCTTTCCAACACGGAATTTTTCCTAAAAGACTTCAATAAAAAACTGGGCACGGTCAAGATTTTGAGCCGTGAGGACAGGCGTTTTCAGGCGGAATACACGACTTTCCGCATTGACAGTTATCCCATAAATTCGGGCGCGCACACGCCGTCCGACGTCATTTTCACGCGCGACATTGCAAAAGACGCCTTGCGTCGCGACTTCACCGTCAACGCCATTTATTACAGCATCGATACGGCGGAATACGTCGATTACACCGGCGGAATTCCCGATTTGTACAAGCATATTCTGAGGACAACGCAATCGCCCGAAAAGGTTTTTTCGGAGGACGGCTTGCGCATTTTGCGTATGGTGCGTATCGCCGCGGAGCTGGGCTTTGACATCGACAAGGACACTTTGGAGGGCGCAAAAAAATCGGTGCGACTTCTCAAAGACATTTCGGGCGAAAGAATTCGCGACGAGTTTATGAAAATCTTGCGTGCGGACAAAAAATATCCGTCCCCGATGACGCACGACAGCGAGGTCAAGGCACTTCGCGTGCTGGACGAAATCGGCGCGCTCGAATACATTTTGCCGGGCATTTCCGAGGCTAAGGGTATGGAACAGCGTCCCGACTTTCACGTTTACGACGTGTTCAACCACCTTATCGAAACGGTGCGGTACTGTCCGCCCGACCTGCGACTTGCGGGGCTTCTGCACGACATAGGAAAACCGCTGTCGGTGCAAAAATTCGGCAATATGCACATGCACGGAAAGACGGGACAAGAGGTTGCCAAACGGATTTTGGGCAGGGACGGTCTGAAAGCGTCCAATAAGGATTTGAAAAAAATATTGCGCCTCATCGACACGCACATGTACGACATCGACGGGCTGACAACCGAGAAAAAGTTGAGAATGTTCATCGTGGACAATCTTGATATTATAAACGATATTATCGCGCTGAAACGCGCCGACGCAAAGGCGTCCGCCGGGAAAGCCGACGCGATTTCCGTTTCCGCCGAAAAACTTTACAAGGTTTATCAAGAAATGTTGTCGGATGGCACCCCGCTGTGCTATTCCGACCTCAAAATCGACGGCAACGACCTCATCGGCACGAAAATACCCGAGGACAAGCGCGCCTGGGCTATGCGCAAGATTTTGGAGCATGCCGTCGTGCACGAGGACTGTCGCACGCGTGAGGCGCAACTTCAGTATTTAAGGGGATTGAACTATGGAAACAATTAGTATTATTGCTCTTGTTTTGGGTGTCGTCGCCGTTATATTGCTTGCGGTGACGCTTGCGCTTGTCATAAAAGGCAGAAAAAGGACGGACGCCACCGTGGAAATCGGGCAAGCCACCGTCGATATCATAAAAGGCGAGGTCGCGCGCGACGGACAGGCGACAAGAGAAAACGTCCTGAATGCGATGGGACTTCAAAATACCACCATACAAAACGCATTAAGTGCCAACCATTCCGCCATCGTCGAAACGGTGAGAAAGGAAGAGGAGCGCGCCGAAAGATTGCAGACGGGTATGTACGAAGGCTTCGCCACAATCACGACGGAACTCAAAAATTCGCTGAAAGAAATCAACGAAAGAAACGAAAAACAACTTGAAAAAATGCGTATGACCGTCGATGAGAAACTCAGCGAGAATTTGGAGCAACGCTTCCAAAAATCTTTCCAGATGGTTTCCGAAAGAATCGACGCAATCACAAAAGGCTTTGGCGAAATGCAAAGTCTTACCACGGGCATGGCTGACCTGAAAAAGGTTTTGACCAACATAAAACTTCGCGGGACGTGGGGCGAGGCGTCGCTTGACAATCTGCTGTCGCAACTCTTGACGCCCGATCAATACGACAAAAACGTCGCGCTTACCAAGTCGGAAAGTGCCGAGCGCGTCGATTTCGTCATAAATCTTCCCGGCAAAACCAGCGACAAAGTTATGTTGCCCATCGACGCAAAATTCCCGCTCGAAGCCTATCAGCACGTTTTGGAAGCGCAGACCGAAACCGAAATCAGGGACGCAAAACAAGCGCTCGCCGTCCGTATTCGCTCCGAGGCAATCAGCATCAAAAACAAGTATATCCGCGTGCCGAAAACCACCGACTTTGCCATACTTTATCTGCCCATCGAGGGGCTTTTCGCAGAAGCCATGCAGATAAGAGGACTGTCGGACGAACTTCTGAACAATCAGCGCATTATCCTTGCGGGCCCCACTACGCTTTCGGCTCTTCTGAACAGTTTGCAGATGGGGTTCAGGTCGGTGCAAATCGAAAAACGTTCGAGCGAAATCTATAAACTTTTGGGTGCGTTCAAAAGCGACTTCGAAACCTTTTGCCAAATCATCGAAAAGACGCAAAAGAAACTCGGCGAGGTCACGAGCGAGATCGAACGCGCCGGCAAAAGAACACAGATTATACAAAGAAAACTCGACAAGGTCACCGTTGACGAAATCGGCGCGGGCAGTGACGTTGCCGACGTAATCGAAGGAGGCGACTATGAGGCTTAATCTGCACACTCACAGTTTGAACAGTGACGGTGCATACACGCCCGAAGAAGTCGTCAAAATCCAGTACGACGACAATATCGAGGTGATGTCGCTGACCGACCACGACAACGTTTCGGGCATCGACGAGGCAACCCTTGCCGGCGAAAAATACGGTGTGAAAGTCTTGCCCGGTATCGAGCTTTCTTGTTACAGCGTTTGCGAAATCCATATTTTAGGATACAATTTTGACTACAAAAACCCCGAATTCTTGCAGGAACTGGAGGAAGTCAAAGACCTTCGTCGCCAAAGAATCAGCAAAACCGTCACAAAACTTCACAACCTCGGCGTGCGGTTCGACGACAGCGTTTTGGACTTTGAAAATGCAAACTTGGGACGCGTCCACGTCGCCAAAGAAATGGTCAAACAAGGGCTTGCAAGGTCCGTGTCCGACGCCTTTTATCAGTATCTCGGCGCGGGCAAAAAAGCGTATATTTCGGGTTATCGACTGCGCCCGATGGACGGCGTGAAACTCATCAAAAAATACGGCGGAGTCGCCGTCATCGCCCACCCCGTCTATATCCCCAAGGAAAAGTTGGAATTGCTTATTTCGGGGCTCGTCCCCTATGGGCTGGACGGGCTTGAATGTTACTACTCGTCCTTCAACGAGACCGACACCCGACGGTTTTTGGAGCTTGCGAAAAAGTACAACCTCATCACCACCACGGGCACCGATTTGCACGACGCGAATTTGTATGTTTCGCCGACGTATGATTGCACGAGGGTGGATAGTCGGTCGTTGCATATTCTCGGCATAAAATAAAACGCCATAAAATAAAACGGCAGAATTTTGCGACCTTTTGAGTTTTTGGCAAAACCTTACTCAGTTACGTACGGAAAGTACGCGCCCTCGTAAGAACTTGCCAAGAAACATCAAAATCTCATCAAAATTCTGCCGTTTTATAGTTTGTGACGCATTCTCGCCGTTTTGAATTTTGAGACATTCTGCCGTTGAAAGAATTATGTCATTCTGAGGAGCGTAGCGACGTGAGAATCTCCCGGAAGGGAAACCGCAACTTGCCCAAAGGGCAAATATCACGCCGAACGCATATCACTGCTTCGGACATCGTGCCGATAGGCACACATTGCATCATCGCTTTCACAAGGGTTCCTTTTCACGAAAAGTTAATGCTTTGTTAAAATGACAAAGCAAAAAAACAAGAAAAGCGTTTACGCAGTAAAAGCGTGGGAAATGCGCATAATATCGGTATGGCGAAAAGAAGATTTATTTTGGCAGTGCTGATACTATTGCTGTTTGTGTCGGTGGCGGGCAAGCCGAGGACGAAAATGCGCGTCGTTGTAGTTTTCGAAGACGAGGTATGTTTTGACGAGGTTTTTTTGGCGGACGGAAAGGGCGTACCGCCGTTGAAGCGGTTGTTCGGATTTAACGTTGAAAAGCACTTATCGAATCTTGTTCGGCAGGGATATTCCGAGGGTGACGCTCTGAAAAAGACGTTTCCTTTGTTGTACGGCGCACTCGAAACCCTTTCGAAAAAATCGTTTTTACCGCCCGAGGACGCGACGGTGACGCTTGACGAAAACACGGGTGAATTTCGCTATACCGAAGAAACGGTCGGGCGAAAAGTAGATTTTGAAAAACTAATTAAAGACGTCGTGCGAGGCGCAAAAGGCGGGCAGAGCGTCGTGTCGCTTTCGTTCGTCCCCGTATATCCCGCCGTCACCGAAAAGGACTTGCGTGACAACACTGTACTTCGCGCAAGGTTCAAGACGGCGTTTAAGAACAGTTCGGACGCGAGGAAATCCAACGTGAAACTCGCCACAAAAAAACTGAACGGCGCGACCGTCAAGCACGGCGAGATTTTCTCGTTCAACGAAAGAATCGGAGCAAGGACTTTGGACAACGGATTTTTGGAAGCGCCCGTCATCATCGACGGAAAATTCCAAGGCGGTGTCGGCGGAGGGGTGTGTCAGGTGTCGACAACCTTATACAATGCGGTGCTGTACGCCGACCTGACGGTGATAAGCGTATCACGCCACTCGTTGCCTGTGAAGTACGTTTCGGCGAGCTTCGACGCGATGGTATCGTCGATGACCGACTTCAAGTTTATGAACGAGGGCAAGTATGCAATATTCATCAAATCGTATGTTAAAGATGACGAATTGACCGTTGAAGTGTACGGAAGTGCATTAAACTATGAAGTGCGACTTGTGTCGGAAATCACGGGAAGCGCGCCTCGCGACATAAAATATATTGACGACGACACCATAAACGAAGGCGAAGAAGTCGTGGTTTTTAACGGAGCGGACGGCGTGATCAGCCACGGCATAATGGAAAAATATGCAAACGGCGAATGTATTTTCAGGCGAGAAATCCGCAAAGACTTTTACAAATCTCAACAAAAAATCGTGGCGCGGGGCACCAAAAAGCCGAATTCCGACAAAGAATAGTGAAAAAACACGACGCGCGATAAATTGACTTTATACTCTTTATCATATATAATATTTATGCCAACAAGTAATAACGTTGCTTGGGAAAGCTCGCGTTATTTTCGGTTGACAAACATCAAAAAAAGGGCAGGTTATCCACAAAGTTGTCCACATCGGGCAAATTTTCTGTTGATAACTTGATAAAAAAACGCAAAAAGGCTATGGATTACAAAGATATCTACAAACAATGGCTCACGTCCGACGCAATCACTCCCGACGAAAAGGCGGAATTAGCATCGATTTTTGACGACTTAAACGCGCAAAAAGAGCGTTTTGGGGCGGAACTCGAATTCGGCACGGCGGGTATGCGAGGCGTACTCGGAATGGGCGTCAACAGAATGAACGTTTACACGGTTGCGCGCGCGACACGTGGGCTTGCGCGCTATATCATCGGTAGGGGCGAGGACGCGATGCGTCGCGGAGTCGTCATTTCCTACGACACGAGGCGGTTTTCGACGGAGTTCGCCATTATCTCGGCGGAGGTTCTGAACTCGTTCGGGATAAAGTCGTATCTTTTTGAAAACGTCCGTCCCGTGCCCGTGTGCAGTTTCACGATACGCCATCTTAACGCCGTCGCGGGGATTATGATTACCGCGTCGCACAACCCGAAAATCTACAACGGATACAAGGTTTACGGCGAAGACGGCGCGCAAATGTCGCCTGAGGACACGGCGGTTGTCGTGAAGTATATCGAGGAAGAAAAGGACTATTTTGCGCCGTTCAACAAAATCGGACTTACCGAGCGTGACGTCCGAAACGCCGACGGCAAAACGTACGAAAACGTACAAATCATTGGCAAAACCGTGGACGAGTGCTACTTCCGTGCGATTGAAAAACTCATGCTGTCCGAGGACGCAGTAAAGACGCAACGCGACAAAATGAAAATCGTATACACCCCCATTCACGGCAGTGGATACATGCCTGTCACCACCATGCTTGAAAGAATGGGAATGCCCGTTGTGACGGTGCCCGAGCAAGTCAAACCCGATCCCGACTTTTCGACGGTACGCGTGCCCAACCCCGAGGAAGCCGACGCCTTATCGATGGCGGTTGCGCTTGCAAAAAATGTCAACGCATCGGTTGTCATCGGCACCGATCCCGACTGCGATAGAATCGGCGTTGCGGTGAAAGACGACAAGGGCGAATTCGTCCTCTTGAACGGCAATCAGACGGGCGTGCTTATTATGGACTACATACTCAGACGCAATCGCGACAAAGGCACTCTTCCCAAAAATTCCGCCGTTGTCAAAACGATTGTCACGACAAGGCTTGCCAACGTCGTTGCAAAGGACTACGGCACGACGGTGTTCGACGTGCTGACCGGCTTCAAGTTCATCGGCGAAAAGATAAAGGAATGGGAGCAAACCCACGAATATACCTTTATGTTCGGTTTTGAGGAAAGTTACGGCTGTCTTTCGGGCACGCACGCCCGCGACAAGGACGCTGTGGTCGCCTCGATGCTGTTTGCGGAGCTTGCCTGCTACGATGAAAACGAAGGAAGCAGTGTCTATGAGCGTCTGCAAAAGATTTATAAAGAGTACGGCTATTTCTTGGAAAGGGCGTTTTCGTTCGGCTTCACCGGCATCGACGCCATGGACAAGATGAACAAAATAATGGACGACATCAGGAAAAGCGGAGTTTCGTCCGTCAACGGCAAGAAAGTCCTTGCGACAAGCGATTACCTTTCGGGCGTCACGACAAACAGCGACGGAACGCAAGAAAAAATCACTCTGCCCAAGTCCAACGTCCTTTTGTACACCTTGGAAAACGATTGTTGGATGTGCGTCCGTCCGAGCGGTACCGAGCCGAAGCTTAAAATCTACCTTGCCACAAAAGCCTGCTCGTTTGACGTCGCCGAAAAAGACCTCGCCCAAATGAAAGACGACGTGGTGAAAAAGTTTAATCTGTAAAAACGATTACTCATAAAATAAAAATAGGGAGCAAAAATTATGAAAAAGTCAACATTTAAGATTACGGCATTATCACTTGTCGCTGTGCTTATCGTTGCGCTTTCGGTGATGGCGTTTTCATTGTCCACGCCCGCCGGCAACGTCGCAAACGTGTCGGAAAACGTCGCGCTTGCCGAAAAAAACAGGTCAAATCCGTACATAGTCTATAATACGACGGGTGTTATGCGCTCGGCGCACCGCGCGGGTGGCGTTCTGGACCCCGAAAACACTATGCAAGCAATTAAGACTTGTATTACTAATAAGGAATACAGGGTTGACGTGCTGGAATTCGACTTGCATCTCACAAAGGACAAACAACTTATTCTTCTCCACGATGAAAACTTTGACCGCACCACAGACAGCGTCGAAGTGTGGGGGAAAGAAGGCGTTTTGCCCAGAGATAAGACTTTGGAGGAAATTAAAAAGCTGAACTTCGGCTATTGGTTCCCGTACGAAAGAGGTAAAGTCGAGGTTGAAGGAAAGCGTATTTATAAAGACCTCAACAACTTGCCCGAAGGCATAGACGCCGACAATCTTAGGGCAATCACGCTCGAAGAAGTTTTCCAAGCGGTCGAAAACTCGGAGAGAAAATTCAACTATATCATCGAAATCAAGGACAAAGGTAATATCGGAAAATACGCCGCCGAACAACTTTGCGCGCTTATGGATAAGTATAATATGTTCGACAAAGTCGTTGTCGGCACCTTCAACGGCGATATCAGCGACCACTTCGATTACCTCAACGCCAACGTGTACAACGGCAAAATCAACCGCTCGGCAGGTATCCTCGAAGTTTTGAAAATCTTTTTGAGCTACCTTATGAACCGCAATCTCGGCACGGTGAAATACAACGTTTTGCAAATCCCGTACCTCGATTGGTTCCCGTTCCTTGGCAATAAATCGTTCATCGACTACGCCCACAAGCACGGCATCGCGTGCCAGTTCTGGACGATCAACGATGCAGGGCAGATGGAAACGCTCATCAAAAACGGCGCGGACTGCATTATGTCCGACAACCCGAAACTTCTGGACGAGGTCGCGAACCGCGTCAAGTATCCCACTCCCACGCCCGCTCCCGCAACCACCTAATAATGCCTGCCGACAACACCTATTTTACAACACAAAACCCACGTTCCCCGTGGGTTTTTTATTGTATGCCAACCGTGAAGAATAGATAATAAATAGAGGTATTATATTCGTCCGCAACTTGCCTGCAAGGCAAATCACTGTTTGTCTTCTTTTGCTGTTTTGAAAGAGGAAATAAGCATGACGCGAAGTTTGGCGCACTTATCGGAAAGGATATTGTACTGTTGTTCATCAATTTAATTTGTTTTCAGCAAAAGTTCAAGCCAATATCCCGTTTCACTTGCTTCCTTAAGTGCAATTTCAAGTTTGGATATAAAGTCTTTTTTTCCTTGCGCATAGTGCGCTTCGTATATATTTGCGCCGATACTTGTAGCACTTCTGCCTATTTGGTTTGAAATAACGGATTCGTGATTAGCTTTAAGGTGTTTGACAAGATTTATAATGTCAACAGAAAAATCGGTTGAAAGCTCGCGCAGTTTTGAATCATACATAAGCACCCCTAATTTTTATCATATTTTTGTTATATTATAGAATAAGAAAAACTGTTTGTAAAGGAAGCGACAGGGAATTTGGAAAAGTGATGTTATGAAGCATCATAACGATGTTATGAAGTATCATAGCGATGTTATGAAGTATCATAGCGATGTAGCTCCTGACGTCGCAGTGATGTAATGTGTTCCGCATTTTCACGTCCGCAGGGCACATCGTGGCGAAGCGTGCATCGCGCCCGCAGGGCACATCACGTTCCGTGCAACGGAACACATCGTTGAAAAAAGACCTACTCATTGAAAGAGTAGGTCTTTTTTCTGGTCGGAGTGACGGGATTTGAACCCATGGCCTCATGGTCCCGAACCATGCGCGCTACCATCTGCGCTACACCCCGATGATACGGCGGATTTTGCCGTACTGCTATATTATATAATATTTTTTGAATTTTGCAACTGTTTTTTCACATATACATTACCGACAACGCGATTAAGGCTTGACCGGCGAAGTAGGTGGCGAGTTCCACAACGGACAAAGTGCGGTTGGCGCGCCATTCCTTGAAGTACACGAACGCCAGACAGACGTCGCTGACAAGCAGTGAAATCGCGCCCAGCATTGCAAGGAAACTGCCCGTGGTTTTTTGCACCGAGAAAAGGTAGCACGCCGACACCATCGTAAACGAAACCGCAAATCCGTAAATTGCGATGAACACGCGAAGCCAAGCGGGAATTTCAAACTTGAAAACGCAGGTGCCGACAAAGGTCAAAATCATTGCAATTGACGCGACGATTGCCGTCACGAAATAGAACCCGCTTGTGAGGTTGAACGCAACCGAGAGGGCGGTGTGTCCCAGCAAAAACGCGAGCATACCGATGGGGATCAGACGTTTTCTGTAGGTCGGCGTCAGTTCCTTGACTCCCAAAAATACGTCGCCCGCATGGCAGAACACAAGCCCGAAAAACAGGGGTATGCAATAGTTGAGACTGCAATCGGAATTCTTTGCAAAGCCTGCAATCGCAATCGACAGAAACGACAGCGACGCAACGAATTTTGCGACAAGTCCCCAAAAGTTTTTATTGAGCGAGCGGAAGCCGATGCAAGATATCGCGGCGATTATACAAATGCCGAAAAATACGTACACCATAATATTGTTTTATGCGTTTGCGAAGCGTGCCTTCATTCGCAACTCGTGGTTTAAGATGCGTTTTCTTATGCGTAAACTCTTGGGAGTGACTTCAAGCAGTTCATCATCGGCGATGAATTCCAGACACTCTTCAAGGGAAAGTTTTTTGACGGGGATAAGACGCAGGGCGTCGTCACTGCCTGAGGCACGGGTGTTTGTCAGGTGCTTTTTCTTGCAGACGTTGACGGAAATATCGCCAAGCGTCGGGGGATAACCGATGACCTCGCCCTCATAGACGGGTTCGCCCGCGGACACGAAAAGGATACCGCGCTCTTGCGCGTTGAACAAACCGTAGGTCACCGCCTCGCCCGTTTCAAACGCAACAAGACTGCCCGTTTTGCGACGGGGGAAATCGCCCTTGTAAGGTTGGTACTCCAAGAAGATACTGCTCATCACGCCTTCACCGCGGGTGAGCGTCAAAAGTTCGCTCTTAAAGCCGAAAAGTCCGCGCGATGGAATGTCGAATTCCAGACGCATTCTGTCGCCGATTGCCTGCATGTGGACGAGGTCTCCGCGACGTGCGCCCACCGCGCCCATGACCGAGCCGTTGCAGTCGTTGGGGACATCGATGACAAGCCTGTCGATAGGTTCAAGCACGGTGTCGCCTTCCTTTTTGAACAGGACTTTGGGGGTGGATACCGCAAACTCGTAGCCTTCGCGACGCATTGTTTCGATAAGGATGGAAAGGTGCATTTCACCGCGTCCCGACACCTTAAAACTGTCGGTGCTGTCGGTATCTTCGACGCGCAAGGAAACGTCTTTCAAAAGTTCGGAATAAAGGCGTTCTCTGAGGCGTTGGCTCGTGACGAACTTGCCTTCTTTTCCCGCAAAGGGGCTGTCGTTGACCGAGAACGTCATCTGGACGGTGGGCTCGGTAATTTTGACAAACTCCAAAGGTTCGGGGCTTTCGGGGCTCGACACGGTGTTGCCGATATTGATGTTTTCGATGCCCGAAATGCACACGATATCGCCGACGGACGACGTGTCGCATTGCACGCGTTTCAGACCTTCGATTTGATAAAGGTTGACGATTTTGCTCTTATAGGGTTGCACGCGGTTGTGCCAGTCGCTGACGACGATTTCCGAGTTGGCGCGGATAACGCCTTGTTCCACACGGCCGATGCCTATGCGCCCGACGTAGTTGTTGTAGTCGATTGCCGAGATAAGAAGTTTGGCGGGTTTTTGGTCGTCGCCTTCGGGGCAGGGGATATGACTTAAAATAGTCTCGAAAAGAGGAATAAGATTTTCGCCTTCCGCGCCCTCGGTCAAGGTGCTGGTGCCTTTGCGTCCACTGCAATAGACGATGGGGCTGTCCAACTGTTCATCGGTGGCGTCAAGGTCGATCAAAAGCCCCAAAACCTCCTCGACGACCTCGTGAATACGCGCGTCGGGACGGTCGATTTTGTTGATGCAGATGATGATTTTCAGACCAAGCGACAACGCCTTTGACAAGACAAACCTCGTTTGGGGCATCGGACCTTCCACCGCATCGACAAGCAAAAGCACACCGCTGACCATTTTCAAAACGCGCTCGACCTCACCGCCGAAGTCGGCGTGTCCCGGGGTGTCGATGATATTGATTTTTACGCCGTTGTAGTGGATTGCCGTGTTTTTTGCAAGGATAGTGATACCGCGCTCGCGCTCGATGGCGTTACTGTCCATAACGCGGTCCTCGACTTGCTGATTTTCGCGGAAGGTACCGCCTTGTTTCAGCATTTCGTCAACCAACGTGGTTTTGCCGTGGTCGACGTGGGCGATAATTGCAACGTTTCTTAAATCTGTTCTTTTCATATTATTATCTCTCGTTTGATTTTTGTATTATATACATATCTTAAAATAATAGCAAGGATATTAACCGCCCGACGCAAATTTTTTTGAAATATATCCGCATAAAAAAGGAAAGGGACGGAAAAATCCGTCCCGAGAAAGTTTTTTGTGACGATCAGCCGTCAATTCTGTCGGCGTTCGTATGTGCGTCGCCCATCCACTTTTTGAAAAAGTTTTTGACACGAAGCGCAACAAACCAGTCGCCCATCATCGAAATGCCGTGCACCAGCAAGAATACACCGAGTAGCACCGTCAGATATATCGCTCCGCCGACGGGGTTGAAGAACGCCAGCATACCGAAAATAATTTCAAATATCGACGTGATGAGAAGCACCCACCAGTAGGGAATTTTCATTTTTCCCGCCGAAATCGCCATCGACAGTTCGGATATGCCCTCGTAGATGAACCACATCGCGAAAATGAAGGGCAAAAAGCCTGCGACAACGCGCTCGTTCGACAGCATGATTATGCCCAAAATCGTCGTAATTATGCCGTCCGCCAAGAACGCTCCGCCACCGAATAGCCCGACCGTCGTGAAAAACAAGATTATCTCGACAATGCCGATTACAAGCACCATCGCGCCGATGATATATGCGAGCGTCGTCAGCGTCGTGTCAACGGGCAACGCAAAACAGACGATACCCGCAGCAATCATTACTATACTTGCCAAAAACCATAAAATTGAAGTTGATTTTTTCATATACTCACCTCTTTCGCTTGCATTATAACGCCGAATTTTAGCAGTGTCAATAGGAGAGTGCTAAAAAATTTGCGAAATAATAAAATTGATTTTTTCTGAAAGTAAATCTATCAATTTGGTTTAATTTCCGTCGTTTAGTTTCAGCATAAACACGCCTTGCTTTGCGTGGCACAGGGGACATTCTTTCGGTGCGGACGTCGCGGTCATTTCGTGCCCGCAACCCGCGCATTTCCATTTTACGGCGTGGTCTTTTTTGTAAAGCGCGCCGGTTTTCAGTTGGTTGTGAAGGTCCGAGAAAAGTTTATTGTGGCACGATTCCACCTCGATAAGGTTTTTGAAAAGTTCGGCGATTTCCTGAAATCCTTCTTTTTCCGCGGTTTCCATAAATTCGGGATAGATTTTTTCGGCTTCGTTCTTTTCGTCCTCGGCGGAAAATGCGAGATTGTCCAAAAGGTTCCACTTTTGCTTGAAAGGGTAGCCCGCCGAAATATCGATGTTTTTTATGACGTCTTCGTCGGCTTTTTGAATGAAAGTGTAAAGCATGCGCGCGTGGTTGAATTCCTCATAAACGACTTTGTCGATGATTTCGGACATCGCGACGTAGCCTTCGTTTCGCGCGCCGTATTCGATGAACATATACCTGACGTGTGCCTGACATTCGCCTGCAAACGCCCGCGCCAAATTCTCAAAAGTTTTGCTGTTTTTCAGATTTTTCATAAATACCTCCGAAAAAAGTATCCGCAATTTTCCAAAAACTATACGGTCTTGCTTTCAAAGTTGCAAAAGTTGTGTTATACTAATCGCCGATATGAGATATTTGTTTTTTGACATCGAGTGCAGTGAAGGCAAAAGTATGTGCAGTTTCGGTTACGTCCTGACCGACGAAAAATTCCGCATACTCGAAAAGGAAGATATTTTGATGAATCCCGAGGCGATTTTCCATACGGGCGCTTGGGGCAAGAAAAATCGCGAAAACTTCCCCGGCATCGAAATGGCTTATCCCAAGGAAGTTTTTTTGAAAAATCCGACTTTTCCCGCGCGTTACGAAAAAATCAAGTCGCTTATCGAGTTCGAGGATCAAACAGTCATCGGCTTTTCGCACAAAAACGACACCGTGTTTTTGGACAATGCGTGCAAACGCTACAACCTGCCGTCCATCGATTACGACTTCGTGGACGTACAATCCATACACAAGGATTACAATAATCTCATCAATCCGTGCAGTACCGAAAAACTAGTGGAGGAGTTAAACCTCGACGTCAATAAGTACGTCCCTCACAAGAGCGACGACGACGCCGAAGTGTCGATGCTCGTCACCAAAAACTTTTGCGAAAAGGAAGGCTTGACGCTGAATAAACTCATCGCGCTTTATCCTAACTGTATGGGCGTGCATAAGGCGTATAACACGGTTTATCTGTACAAAACGCGCGCAGAAAGCCTGATTTCGGCAATAAACCGCAACAGTACGTCGGGCAGTAACGTAATGAAAGGCAGTAATTTCAACAAGTACAAGCACTTTCTGGAGGACTTTATCGCGGACGATTCGGTTGAAAAAACGCTCAGCGAAAAGCGGGTTTCGGTGTCCAAAAATTACTTTGACAATCACTTCCGCGAAATGCTCCTTATCGCCGAAAAAGTCATGGACAGGGGCGGGGTGCTTGAGTCGCACGTCGGACGCGCGGATATCTTCGCGGGCAGTCCCTCGACGGATGAGGAAAGGGCAATCGCGTCGGCAAAACGGCGTGGCAAAGACGTCGTATCGATGTCCGAAAGCGAATTGTTCAAACTCCTCGCAATCGAAGAAAAATTCTGATTTTTTCAACATTAAAAAGTATTCCCGCATTTTTTTGCGAAATGCTTTTGACAAATGTATCCGCGTGTGCTATTATAAATGAGCATCTTTTGTGATGCGTTTTCGGTTTGAGGAGAAATACCCAAGTGGCCGAAGGGGCTCCCCTGCTAAGGGAGTAGTACGTGAGAAGCGTAGCCAGGGTTCAAATCCCTGTTTCTCCGCCATAAAAACCCGACGATTTTCGTCGGGTTTTTATTATGTTCCAAAACAGGGATTTTGCACGATGTAACGCATCGTGCCACCTACGGTGTGAACCCTGGCTCGCCAGGCTGACGCTTCGCTTTGGTGAGTAAACTCACCCGCTCCGCTATTTCACAAATCCCTGTTTCTCCGCCAACAAAACGGACAAGCATGTTATGCTTGTCCGTTTTGTTTTTCGGTACTTAATAACAGGGATTTGAACGAGAGCGTTAAGAAAAAGACGCAGTGCGTCTTTTTTAGCGTCTGACCGAAGTCTTTTGCAAAGCATAAAAGAATGCCATAAGGTTTGCTTTGCAAAAGACAAGAACAAATCCCTGTTTCTCCGCCATAAAAACCCGACGATTTTCGTCGGGTTTTTATTATGCTCCGAAACAGGGATTTTGCACGATGCAACGCATCGTGCCACCTACGGTGTGAACCCTGGCTTGCCAGGCTGACGCTTCGCTTTGGTGAGTAAACTCACCCGCTCCGCTATTTCACAAATCCCTGTTTCTCCGCCAACAAAACGGACAAGCATATTTTGCTTGTCCGTTTTGTTTTACGGTACTTAATAACAGGGATTTGAACGAGAGCGTTAAGAAAAAGACGCAGTGCGTCTTTTAGTATCTGCATTAAAAATTTATAAAATGTGCAGATAATCTTTTGTAGATATTGACAATGTGCATAATTTTGTTTATAATATATGCAGATATAGGAGGCGAATTATGCATAAGTTTGATTATTCTTTCTTAAAATATGGTTTTATTTCAGGCAAGGTTGTGAATATGGCGACGAGTATTTACTCGCTTAAAACGATGGCAAACGTCAGAAAAGCCGACCATATTAAAATATTTACCGAACTTGAAAAGATAGCAAAAATACAATCGGTTAAAAACTCGAATGCAATCGAGGGCATTGTAACAAGCGACGAGCGAATTAAGGCAATCGTAACGCAAAGTAGCGCACCGCTCAACCACGACGAGGCGGAGATTGCGGGATATCGCGACGCTTTGAATGAAATCCATACGAACAATCAATATATCGAGTTCAATGAAAAGGACGTTTTGCGATTGCACGAAATTTTGTTGTCGTCGGCGGGCTATGAATACGGCGGAAAATATAAAAATTCCGACAACGCCATTATCGAAGTCGATGCGAACGGAAACAGAAAAATACGGTTCGCCCCGACGCCCGCAAGCGAAACAAAGGAAGCAATGGAGCAACTTGTGTTGGCATATATGGACGCGACGAACGATGCGGAAATAAATCAATTATTGCTCATTCCGTGCGTAATTCTCGATTTTTTGTGTATTCACCCGTTCCGCGACGGCAACGGAAGAATGTCAAGATTGCTTTCGTTGTTGTTGCTGTACAAAAACGGTTTCGACGCGGGAAAATACGTTTCTTTTGAGGAGCAAATCAACAAATATAAGGGGTATTATTACGAGGCGTTGCGTCTTTCTTCCATAAATTGGCACGAAAACACGAACGACTATGCGCCGTTTATCGAAAACTTTTTGTCCACGCTTTATATGTGTTATAAGGAACTGGACAAGCGGTTTGCGGTGGTAAACGAAGGCAAGGTGTCGAAATCAAAAAGGATTGAAGCAACCGTTTTTAATAGCATTGCGCCCATCTCAAAGAAAGAAGTTTGCGACATTTTGCCCGACATTAGCCCGACAACGATTGAAGCGGTGCTTGGCAAAATGGTAAAAGACGGACAAATCGTCAAAATAGGCTCGGCAAGAAATACAAAATATATTCGCAAGTCACAGCACGTCTGACGAGGGGGCGGAAAGGGCGGGGACGTCGGATTTTTCGAGGTTTTTGCGTGTGGCAAAAAATATCGACAGCGCCACGACAAGCGTCAGCAGTTCGGTGGCGGGCGTAGCGAGCCAAAGTCCCGTAATTTTCCAAAGGTGCGCAAAGAGATAAGCAAACGGAATAATCAAAACCACCCCGCGCGAAAGGGTAATGATTTGCGAATATATGCCTTTGTCGGACGCCGAGAAGTACGCCGAAAACAACAAATTAAATCCCGAAAACAGAGAAGAAATAAAATACAGTTTTATGCCGGTCGTGGCAAGGTTTTGCAAGTCTTCCGCTTTTTCCGTGTTGAAGATTGCCGCGATGCCGTCCGCCGAGAAAAACAGCACAATGTACAGGACGGCGGCAGTCGCGCCGATTGTAATCAGGGCGTATTTCAGCACCTGCCGTATTCGCGTGAAATCGTTTTGCCCGTATGAAAAGCTGATTATGGGCTGGGTGCCCGACGAAATCCCGTTGAAAATCGCATTGACCACGTAGTAGACGTTGATGACGATGGCGAACGCCGCAACCGCCGTATCCCCGCCAAGCGACTTGAACAACTTATTGATGAGCATCATCACGAGT
>CAKQMI010000020.1 GCA_934254835.1 uncultured Clostridia bacterium
TATCCGTAGCTCAGTTGGATAGAGCACCGGCCTCCGACGCCGGGTGTCGAGGGTTCGACTCCCCCCGGGTACACCAGTGGCGTTGTCTTTTGGCAACGCCACAGTTATATTTGCTGTTCGGCAAGTTGAATTGCCTCGCAGTTAAATTTTGCTTTGCAAAGTTATATTTTCACTTCGTGAAAGATGAGGCAAATATAATATCACTTTTAGCCAACGGCTAAAAATATTACTTTGACATAAGCCAAAATTTCACCGCCAAAGGCAATACCGTTTTTTTAAAAAAAGTGCTCCGCTCAATAATGGCGCGGAGCACAAATATTAAGTTTTCCGTTACTTGCCCAAAACAAAGGGCAAATATTATACCCGAGGCATATCGCCAAAAGCGGTATTAAAGATCGCTCTTTTCCTCGGGGGCGTCGGCGCGTGCCGATTGTGCGACGTTTTTGATTGCGGGAGACAAATCCTCGCTTGCCTCGTTGATGACGGGTACGCTTTCGTTCTTGACGTAGGTCAAGAGTTCACGACGGAAGCCGAAAATCATAAGCATCCCGCCGATAGCCATCATCGGAAGCCCGATAAACGCAAGGAAGAAGAGTTTGGGCATTTCGCCGGTCTGATTTGCCATGTGCTTGAAGAAGTTGGCAAAACCCGCTATTGTAAGCGCGAGCCCGACCACCAAGACGATGATGCCGACGATTTTCAAAATCTTTTTGGTTTTTTCATGTTTTGCAAGTCTCATTTCTTTCTCGTTCATAATTTCTCCGTTTAGTCAGCCGTTTTTGGAGAGTTTTCGCTCCGCAAGCAGGTGACTTTTGTGTGGTATTTATTTCTTTATTTTATGATAACATATTTCGATTGAACTTTCAATATGGTTTATTAAAGAAAACTTTTTTTATTTTTGGGCAAAGACAAGAGTAATACGAATATGGTCTTGCTTCCGCATTTTTGACGAAAATTTGTTGCGCCCAAGGTCAACTTTGCATTAAAAAACCTTCGGTTGTCCCGAAGGTTTTTTGTGCGGTGGTTTATTTTACACCCAGCGATTTTTTGAGTTCTTTCAAAGTCTTGTCCCACACTTTTTTATTGCGAGAAATTGACTTATCCTTGTTGGCGTTGATTGCGCCCTGCGCGTCGATTTGGTAGCGCGCCTCGGTGTTTTTGGACTTGAGATCTTGGACGATGACGTCTTTCAATGTTTGGTCTTTGTCGTTCTCGTCGTCATAGCGACCATAGTAAACGGTATATTTAAGGGGAATTTCATTTTCCTTCTCGACTTTCGTCGCGTCGTAAGGAATGTAACTTACGAACATAAAATGAATGCCGTAGTCGGTGACGCAATAGTCATACGAGCCCAATCCGTTTTTGACAAGGTCTCTTCCGAGTTTGGTAAATTCCTCGACATAAGACGATTCTTTGCCCTCGGGAGTAATGAGGTAACCGTTGCCGTTGCCGGTGATGGCGTTTTTGCTGTTGGTATTGAACATGCCGTTGTCGTCGTTGAACATATAGACGTACTTCGTGGCGATTTCGCGTTGTTCTTCAAACGATTTGTCCTTAAGTTCGTTTTTGAGTTCCTCAATAACTTCCAACACATCAAATTCCTTAATCTCGCCTGCCTTTTCGTGGCCTTTTTCATAGACTTCGTAAGGGCGCGCGTTGCATGTATCTTTCGTGCAGTACTTGTTGGGATCCTTGCTGTCCTTTTGCGCTTTTTTGCAATCTTCGCAAACCGCTTCGGGATCGTAGTCAAGGTTGGACTTTCTGACTTTAATGCCTTTTGCGAGTGCTTCGCGGAACGCCTTGACAAGTTCCTTGTCATCTTGTCCCGCTTTGTAGTTTTTAAGCGCGGTCGTTTGCTCGTCGCTAAACTTGAACAAAATGTTGAAGACGTAGCCGTAGCCTTGCTCAGACTTCGGGTGATACACCGTGCTGTTCAAGGACGAGGTGATTGCGTTTTTGTAGTTCGTTTCGGTATCGACGCTGAATTTTTCTTTGTTGAGCAAAATATATTTTTCGTATTCCGCCTTGATAACTTTGTCCTTCGGTTCGAAATCGGTATCGAACTTTCTCTTATACTTTGCGATAAGTTGAGTTTCGTAAGCGGCGTCAAGGTAGTACTCATACGACTTATAGTTGTCGGCAAGTTGCTTTTTGAGTTCATTCAGAGCCTTGGGGATATAGTCGGCTTTGCCCTCGACCTTGTTGAGTTCGTCCCATTCTTTTGCGGTGTACAAATTTTCGTACGGTTTATCGAAGAACTTAATTTCGGCTTTTGCGGGGTCTAAAGGTTTGTTATATTCGACCTCGGCGTCCTTTTTGGCGGGACGAGTGGGACGAGCGGTGATTTTATTGGTCTCGTCGATTTTATCTTCTTCTTTTTCGTCCTCGGTAGCGGTGTCTTTTTGAGCGTTGCTTCTTTCTTTCCAAAGGTCCTCAAAAACCTGCTTGTACCACTTTGCCATGGACTCGTTCGCGCTCTTGACCGCCTCGTTCTTTTCGACGTCGGTCAAAAGTTCGGACACAGGGGTGGTGTTGGCAACGCCTTTTTCTTTTGCGATTTTGTCACGGACGTACAAAATCAAAAGTTTGCGCTGGGAAAGGGACGTCAAAATAGTGTCCGCCGCCTCGTCAACGGAATATCCGTAATAGTAAACGTAATAGTAGGCAAGCGAATTGAACGACTCCTTAAACTCGCCCTTGGTGACCGTGGACGTAAGCCCCGCATAATTCACCGTGGCAAGCACCTGATTGTAGTCGCGCTCCTCGTTCTTCGTGATGACGTCGCAACCCGCAAATACGGTGATTGCGAGAATCGTCACAAGTATAAATGCCAATATTTTCTTTTTATTCATCATATACTCCTTGCGGAATTGTAAATTGTTTTGTCGTACATAAAAAAACTGTACACCATATTATATATTATTACCTAAAATTAGGCAAACGTTTTTTATATATTTTCCTTTTTGCGTTTTTTGCGTTTTTTTGTCGGGTTTCGTCAGGATTTTTGCGTGATAAGCAGGAAGTTTATCATCTTTTCGACAACTTGCTCGACAGTCAGCCCCTTGGTGTTGAACAAAAGTTGCGGGGGAACGGTCGCCGTCAGCACCACGTCTTCGGTGAGTTTCGTCACGGCGGACAGCAGATTTTGCTCCTTGAAAACGCCGGCGTCGCGGAATACGAAAGACGCGCCCTTTTTCGTTGCAATGATTTTTTCGACGTCGTATTCTCCCGCAAGACTTTTCAAAAGCGCGATGTCGATAAGGTTTTTGAGGGGTGCGGACACCGGTCCGTATACGTCGGAAAGCGCGCTTATCAGTTCGTCGCGGTCTTTCACGCTCGTGACCTCGGATATCCTTTTGTATACCCTGATTTTGTCGCCCTCGCTGACGTAGTCCTCGGGAACGTAGGCGTCCACGTCGATTTTGATGAGCACGTTGCTTTCTTTTTTGACACCGCCGTTTTTGATTTCCTCGACGGTTTCTTTCAGTATCTTGCTGTAAAGTTCGTAGCCGACCTTTTCGATGTGTCCGTGTTGCTCGGCGCCGAGGAACGTCCCCGCTCCCCTGATTTCGAGGTCGCGCAAAGATATCTTGAATCCACTGCCGAAATCGCTGAATTCCGTGAGTGCGGTAAGCCTTTTCACGGCGTCGTCGGTCAGGACTTTGTTCAACCGCGTCGTGAAATATGCGTGCGCCAGCGCACCGCTTCGCCCGACTCTGCCTCTTAGTTGATAAAGCGTCGATAAACCGAATCGGTCGGCGTCGATGACGAAAAGCGTGTTGGCGTCGGGCAGGTCAATGCCGTTTTCGATGATTGTCGTCGCCACAAGCACGTCCGCCTCGCGCTGATAAAACGCCGTCATTCGGCGGTCAAGCTCGCCCGAACCCATTTGCCCGTGCGCCACCATAACCCGCGCTTTGTTGTCCACGAGTTTTCGCACCTTTTCGGCAAACGCCTCGATATTTTCGACGTAATTATACAAAATAAAGACTTGCCCGCCTCGGTTGATTTCGCGCATTATCGCATCTTTCATCAGACCGTCGCTGTACTCCACAACGTAGTTTTGCACGGGCAAACGGTTTTTCGGCGGGGTTTCCAGAAGACTTATGTCCCTGACTCCGCTTAACGCAAGATTGAGCGTGCGAGGTATCGGCGTTGCGGTGAGCGTCAAGACGTTGACGTCCTTTTTCACCGTTTTCAGTTTTTCTTTGTGCTCCACGCCGAACCGCTGTTCCTCGTCCAAAATCAACAGCCCCAAATCGTGGAACGCAACGTCCTTCGACAGTATGCGGTGGGTGCCCACGACAATGCTGATGACGCCGTCCTCCACCTCTTTTAGCGCGCGGTCGATTTCCTTGTCCGATTGAAGCCTTGACAACAGCACCGTCTTTATCCCAAAGCCCTGAAGCCTTGCGTTCAGCGTGTTGAAGTGCTGTTTTGCAAGTATGGTCGTCGGGGCGAGAATGGCGACTTGTTTGTTGTCCATCACCGTCTTGAACGCGGCGCGGAACGACACCTCGGTTTTGCCGTAGCCGACGTCACCGCACACGAGCCTGTCCATGACGCGCCCTTTTTCCATATCCTCTTTTATCTCGCGGACGGCGCGGTCTTGGTCGTCCGTAAGGTCGTATTCGAAGTTTTCCTCGAACTCGCGTTGCCACGGCGTATCGGGGGAATAAACAAAGCCTTTTTGCTTCTCGCGCTCACGATAAAGTTTCAACAAATCAAAGGCGAGTTTTCGTATCGAAGCCTTGGCTTTTTCCTTGGTTTTTTTGAATTCGTCACCGCCGAGTTTATTGAGTTTCGGAGTTTCTCCGCCCGCGAATTTCGTCAGCATATCCATCTGGTCGATGGGCACGAAAAGTTTGCCTCCGTCACGGTATCTCAGCACCACGTAGTCGCGCGTTATCCCGTTGACAGTGATACGGTCAGAGCCTTCGCAAACGCCTATTCCGTGTTGTTCGTGTACGACGTAATCTCCCGCTTTCAGTTGGATAAACCCCGTTTTTGGCTTGCTTAACTCCTTTTTCTGTCCGATTTTGCCAAAAAGTTCGTCCATTCCCAAAACGACGAGTTTGGCTTGGTGATATATAAATCCGACGCGTATCGAGGCTTTTGTCGCAATGATTTTACTGCGTGAAAAGTCCTCGTCGCACTCGGCGTAAACGTCGTTTTCTTTCAGGTTTTTCACCACGTTTTTCGCGCGGTTTGCGTCACCGCAACAAAGCATTATGCGATACCCCGACGCATTGAAATTTTTGACGTCGGTATACAGCACGTTGCGGTCGAAATAATACTTTGTCGGTTGTTGTGATTTCAGCGTGAACAGCGCGTTCGACTCGAACACGGGATTGAGTGCGCTGAGTTGCTGGAACGCAAGCCTTTTCATCACCCTTATATACGTCAGGGCGTAGGCGCGCGTCAAAATCGACTCCTTATGAACGGGCAAAACCTCACCGCCGTCAACAAGGCTTTTTACGCGGGACGAATGTTCCTTTTCCAGAAGTTCCAGTTTGTCGTACAGTAGTTTCGGCTCGTCCACGATGACCGTTGCGTCACGAGGGAGATAGTCGAAAATCACACTGCGGTTTTCGATAAACGGCGTTATCCACACAAGATTGCGGTCGTTCGGATTGAGTTCCAACCTTCCGATTACGTCGTCGATGACGTCGTTTGCGCTTCCGCTTGTCGTGCGGTGCTTTTTCAGTTTTTCGATGATTTTGTCCGCTTCTTCGCGCGTCAGCAACACGTCGGTTGCGGGCGAAAACGTGATATGCTCGATTTCTTTCACGCTTTCCATCGTGTCGGGGCGGAAATACTTTATGCTTTCGACGATATCGTCAAAGTAGTTTATCCTTATCGGGTATTCGCTTGCAAGAGGATATACGTCCAGCACGTCGCCACGCAGGGAAAACGTGCCCTTGTCCGACGCGACGTCGGCACGGGTGTATCCCATTTTTATCAGTTTGTCCGCCACCTTTTCAGGCGAATGTTCCTCTTCCTTAATAAGGGTGACGTGCGCCGATTTGAAGACGTCGACGTTTGGATAATATTGCAAAAGTGCCTCGGCGGGAATGACCGCGATATCGACTTTGTTTTGTAAAATTTTGGACAACGCCTCAACTCTTCTGCCGATAAGTCCGTCCGAGCCCGCCTTGCGATTTAGCAATACGTCGTCCTTGTCGGGGATAAGCACGACGCGGTCGCCGACATAGGCTTTCAATCGTTCGTATGCGGTTTCTCCCGCAAGCCTATCCGACACAATCAGCAGTTTAACGCCGTAAATTGCACTTGTAACGTGGTTTTTTGCTCCTTGGACAAGTGAAAACGCCGTGGTGGCTTTGCCACCCCGTACCGCGTCGAGAAGGTTTTTGAAATCTCCTTTTAAGTTTTCGAGCTTTAAAAAGTCGTACATTTCCGCCTTTTTATTTTTGTCATTCGGGCTTAAACCCGTTGACGTTTCTCATCAGTTTATCAAAGTCACGGTCTCTTAAATACGTCAAAAGTTCCTTGGTGACAAAGTCCGTCGACGCATCGACCAGCGTCTTGTTTTCGCCCTTGACTTTTGACAGCACCACGTTGTAAAGAGGCACGTCGCCGTGCTCGAACCCGGTGCCTATGCGGATACGCTTGAACGAAGTGTTGCCGTTCAGGCACTCGACAATATTTCGCATGCCGTTGTGGGTGCCGGCACTTCCCCCGTTTCTGGCGCGGATTGTGCCGATTGCGATATCGACGTCATCGTAAATCACCAAAATTCCGTCCGCCGACTCCTTATATTTCCCCATCAGTTCCCTGACCGATTCGCCCGAAAGATTCATGTATGTTTCGGGTTTTGCAAGGACGATGCGCGTCCCGCTCACGTTCGTAACGGCGGTTTTTGCCTTGCACTCGGTGTGCGAAAACCTGACGCCCAACTCTTTTGCAAGTTTGTTGACGACGTCAAAGCCCATGTTGTGATAGGTATTTTTATAACTTAGTCCTTTGTTGCCAAGACCGATGATAATCATTTTTGTCCTTTCCTAAAAGCGACCGCTTATTTTATTTATTTCGTTTTTTCTTGAAGTAGTTTGTCAGGAGCGCACCGCACTCGTCTTTCATTATACCGCCCTCGACGTAAAGCCTGTGATTGAACCGCTTGTCCGTCGGGAGGTTGTAAAGAGTACCGCAACAACCCGCCTTTTGGTCGTACGCGCCGAAGTACACCGCCTTTAATCTGCTGTTGATGAGCGCGCCCGCGCACATTGCGCACGGTTCGAGCGTCACGTACATTTCGCAATCGGACAGATACCACCCGAGTTTTTCGTTGGCGTTTTTCAGCGCGACCATTTCCGCGTGCGACAATGCCGAATTGTCCCGCTCTTTTCTGTTGTTGCCCTCGGCAATAATTTCGTCGTTCAAGACGATCACCGCGCCTATGGGCACTTCGTCGAAAGATTCCGCCTCTTTTGCGAGCTCGATTGCGCGGAGCATAAATTTTTCATCCATAACTCGTCACCGATTTTTGCAAGGATTTCGGGCGTATTTTCAAGGATTTTCACAAATTCCGCCGTGCAATTGCGCGAAATCGGGTGAGAAAGCGAGTCGTCGCCAAGTTCAACCGTAATCGAAAAACCGAATTTGTTTTTCAAAAACCAGTCCTTGTATCCGCCCGTGCTGTTGTCGCTACGTCTTGCGCAAAGCCCCGTTGCAGTTTCCATCATTTTAACATAATTTTTATAACTTTTCAATTTTTTATAGCCATAATAGATAAGATTTCCTTTGGTATGCAGACACACGGACGAAAAAAAGCGGTATTTTTTTGTGAGATTTGCAAGCGCAAGCGTTTCGGGTTCGGAAAGCGGACGCTCGCCGACGTAGTTTTCGGGGGACGGAAAAAACACGTTGCTTTCGCCTTTTTTGAAGTCCGCCGGGAAATTGACGTTCAGGTCAACCGCCCTTCCGTTTGCTTTCCACTTTGAAAAATCCGTTGAACCGCCGTTGACTTTTTTCAAAAAATCACGCGCTCTTTCGGGCGCGCTGTCAAGCGAATGTTTTACGAGCATCGCCCCGTCGGGGTTGACAAGCGGAACAAAGCATATTGCACTCAAATTTTCGTCATAATTCTGAAATAACCGAAAAACCACCTCGGCGGTCACACATTCCCTTGCGTGGATTCCGCCAAAAATCAGCGTGCGTGGCTCGCCACGCCCTTTTACGAGCGCAAAAATTTCCCGCCCGAACAAACTTTTGCCCGCGGAAAAAACGTTCTTTTCGGTTTTTAAGTCGGAAAATAAATCGTCGTAAGCATAAATCATACGACATTTTATGAAAAAATCCTTTTTGCGGTGAAATTATTTGTGATAAGGCAGATTGTTCATTATCGAAAACGCGCGGTAAATTTGCTCGGACAAAATCACGCGCATAAGTTGGTGGGGATAAGTGACTTTGCCAAAGGAAATTTTGATGCCTGCACGCTCTTTCACGGCGTCGCTGACGCCGTTGCTCCCTCCGATGACGAAAGTTATCTCCGAAACGCCCTCTGTCATTTTGACACTCATCAACCGTGATATTTCCACCGAATCCAGTGTTTTTCCGTCAATCGCTGTCAAAATGACATACCCTTTGACACATTCAAGTATTTTTTCGCCTTCCTTTTCAATCGACTGCAACACCTCGGCGGGGCTTTGGTTTTTGACGGGATACTCCGCGCACTCGATGATTTTGAACTCCGCAAAACGAGAAATGCGTTTTTTGTACTCGTTTATTGCGTCGGTGAAATATTTTTCTTTTATCTTGCCCACCGCGACGACGTTGACTTTCATCTCATCACTCCCCACACGAACGTAAATATCGTGATTAACAAATTCATAGTTATTGCAAGGTACACGGGCGCTTTGTCAAATCGACCATAATCTTCTTTGACAAACAAAACTTCCGTGCCTTTTCTTATGCGTTTTTCACTTTCGATAACCGACGTCTTCAAAAAGAGAATAAACACGACGAACGCGACGATTATAAACATAATTATCGAAATTATCCCGCCCGCCGTCGTGCCGAGAAGATAATCGTAGACCTTGTTCAAAAAGACAAGTCCGCGTCCGCTTTGTCTTTCGTACGACTTCATCACGGCGACGAAGTTGTTGACGAAGTGACAAAACATTGCGGGATATATGCTTTTCGTCGTGTAAACGAGCGCGCCCGTGATAAGTCCGAAGACAAACGTATAAAACACCTGCGTCACGTTGGTGTGCATCAGCGCGAACATCAATGCGGACGAGAATATCGCAAAAGTCGGAAAACGCGCGTTGTCGTTTGCGCTGTAAAAAAGTCCGCGGTTTGTGAACTCTTCAAAAATTGCCGGGAGCATTGCGGTCAACGCAATATCCGCAAAAAGCACGCCGACGCCGTCGTATTTCAACTGACTTGAAATTGAGGGAGTATATCCCATTGCGACGATTAAGTTGTACCAGACGTTTGAAATGCACGTCACGAGAAAGGTCGAAAATATCGAAATGAAAAATATCAAAACCCAACTTTTTTTGTCGGGCAACGAGTTGTACCCGAACTCCTTCGATATGGTTTTCAGCGCGTGCTTGTCCTTATTGATTTTGAGGTAAAAAAAGTACAATAAAAACGGGACGACGCCCATCAATCCGCATTGCACGACAACGCTCCACGCCGTGTCGGATTGAAGAGGATTCAGCCCCGAAAAAAGCCCTTTTGACACCACAATGCGGTAAATCGCGATAAGTAGCATCGAGATGGCGTATATACTGTTTTTGACAAACCGCTTCGTCATACGTTCAGAAATCCGCTGACAAGAGATAATATCCAAATGACCGCGAGAATGACGTAAACGAGCTTAATATTTGACGGGAAAAAGTCCTGACGAGTCATCTCTTGCGGTTCATCGTCCTCGGGCGTAATATCGCGGATAATGGCGTTTACCTTATTATAAGCTGACCTTAAACCGCCTTTTTTGAAAATTCCGCACAAATCCTTGAACGCTTCCGAGAAGTCGTTTTTGGATTCTTTGGCTCTTTCGGACAACGATTTTTCGGTGCAATAAACGCCGTCTTTGTTTTCGTAAACGTCGATGATTTCGGCGTCGTCGCCTACAAGTTCACTGCGCTTCGGCGCGCTGACTTTCGTGAATTTTTTCAAAAGATACACAACAAGCGTCCCGCCCAAAAGTATCGCCACAATCCATATAAGATAGCGGTATCCGATGTTCAGTTGTCCAAGCTTCGTGTTCCTCATCAACGCCTCGTACGGAAACTCCAACGTAAGGCTCAAAAAGTTGTTGAAAAAGTGCAAACATATCCCCGCCCACAGCGACTTCGACACAAGCACGACATAGGCAAGCACCATACCCAAAAGGAACTGGTGCACCGTCTGAATGGGGTTGCCGTGCATCAGCGAAAACATACCCGCGGTGATGAGGATTGCATAAGAATAGTCGCGCTTTCTCGACGCCGAATTCAGCACGACGCCACGCATCAAAAACTCCTCGGCAAACGCGGGAAGCACCGCAAGAAGCAACAGCCCCAAGAAGTACGCGCCCGCCGACGCCGTCGTATCTACGATGCCCAAATCCAGCTTAAATCCAAGCCTTGACAAGATATCCAAAAATATGTTGGACACGGGCAAAAACGCCATAATGCAACATATCGACAGCAAGAAAAGTATGCCGATTTGCTTGAATCCGATTTTGTTTTTGAGTTTCGTCGCGGACACGACGTCAACGTTTTTCTTTTTCGCATAAACGAGCATCGAGCCGATGAACGCGACGGGGTTTATCAGATATTGACACCACGACGCAACACTGCCCATACCGCCCGAGAAGCGAAAAGCAAATTCATAAATCAGGCTCAAAACGTAAAATGTCGCGAACGCGACGAGGAAAGCGTTGCCTGTGTTGGTAAACTTAAAATTTTTATTTTTCATCGACGTCAATAAGATCTCCGCATTTATTTTGATAGGCAAGTTCGACGCGGACTTTTCCTGCAAATCCGTTGGCGTCCAGCGCGCTGACGACCGTCGAAAAAGCGAGTTCGGGGCAATTGTTTTCCTCGGACATATGCCCGAGAATGAGGGTTTTCAACCCGTTGTGGGCAAGCACTGTGGCGACGTTGGCGGTGCAGTCGTTGGAAAGGTGACCGTTCGCGCCCGAAATACGGCTTTTGAGCCTTGGAGCATACGCTCCTTTCAAAAGCATTTCCATATCGTGGTTCGCCTCCAACAATACTACCTGACTGCCCTTCAAATTACTTAAAATCCCTTGTGTTATATGTCCTACGTCGGTTGCGACGGACACCTTTGCCGAGCCCGACGCGAACGTATAGGCAAGCGGATAAACGGTGTCGTGCGGAATTCTGAACGGATAAACCGAAATATCCCCGATTTCAAACCCGGCGTCGAAAAAATCGACGTTTTCAAAGGGAATCGGCCCTGTACGGCGCACGATATGTGGCATAACTCTTTCGTGCGCAAAGACCTTGACGCCCGCATTCGCCAGTGCGGAAAGCCCCAAAATGTGGTCCTCGTGCTCGTGGGTGACGACAACACCCGACAAATCGGCAATCCCGACTCCGACGGTTTTCAAGGCTTCCGTTATCCTTTTTATATTTACTCCGGCGTCCACGAGGATATGCGTCGTGTCCGACGTGATATAGGTGCAGTTTCCGTGGCTTCCGCTTGCAATCGACATAATTTTAAGTGACATAATAACCTCGCTAATATTGTAGCACGGTTTTTTTTGCTTTACAAGCGATATTATGTTATACTATATCGGTAATAAGGTGAAGTATGATAATCGACACAATAAAAATCGAAAACGCGGTTGCGGAAATATTTGAAAATATCGGCGTTCGTCTGGACGAAAAGGTTTATTGCCGTCTGAAAAACGCGACGGGCGCAAACGAGCGCGAAAGTTTTGCATTAAGCGTTCTGACAAAAAACGCGGAAATCGCAAAAGCCACAAACTCGCCGGTGTGTCAGGATACGGGGCTTGCCGTCGTATTTTTGGAAATCGGACAAGACGTCACTCTCACGGGTAAATACGTCGAGGACGCCGTCAACGACGGCGTAAGACGCACTTACAAAGACTTCAGAAAGTCGTCGGTGCACCCGCTTATTCGCAATAATTCGGGCGACAACACCCCCGCGATTATCCACACCCGCATCGTCAAAGGCGACAAAGTGAAAGTCAGTTGCATGATGAAAGGATTCGGCAGTGAAAATATGTCGCGTCTTTTCATGCTCACCCCTGCGGAAGGCGTCGAAGGCGTTGTCGAAAAGGTCGTCGAGACCGTGAAAGACGCCGGGAGTTGTCCGTGTCCGCCCGTGATTTTGGGCGTCGGTATCGGCGGTACGATGGAAAAGGCGTCGCTTATGAGCAAGCACGCTCTTCTGAACGACTTGGACAAGAAAAATCCCGACGAATATCTGGACGCACTGGAAAACGAAATTCTCGAAAAAATCAACGCGCTTAAAATCGGCGCCGAGGGTTTTTCGGGCGACGTCACCGCCCTGCGCGTGTTTATCGAAACCGAAAATACGCATATCGCGGGACTTCCCGTTGCCGTCACGGTGCAATGCCATTGCTCGCGCCACGGCGAAAAAGTCATCGAGGGCTGATATGATAAAAATTAACACACAAAATATCGACGCTTTGAAAACGCTGAAAGCTGGCGACATCGTCACGATAAGCGGGACGCTCTTCACCGCGCGCGACGCCGCCCACAAAAAACTGTTCGCCCTCATCAAGGACAAAAAACCTCTGCCGTTCCCCATCAAAAACTCGTTTGTCTATTACACCGGCGCAACGCCCGCAAAAGACGGCGAACCATACGGCAGTTGCGGTCCCACGACGTCAAAGCGTATGGACGTCTATACCCCCGCAATGCTGGACGCCGGTATGAAAGGTATAATAGGTAAAGGCGCGCGCACGCGCGAGGTTATCGACGCCATAAAGAAAAACGGCGCGGTATATTTCGTCGCAATCGGCGGAGCGGGCGCGTTTTATAAGTCGGCGATTAAGTCGGCGGAGGTCATCGCCTTTCCCGAACTTTTGTCGGAAGCGGTGACGAAACTCGAAGTCGAAGATTTTGAATGTATCGTCGGCATCGACGCGGACGGCAACAGCATTTTTTAATCGCAAACCAAATTTTGACCATGAAAAAATCCTGCGGATTTCCGCAGGATTTTGTGTTTTGTCAATTAGATAAGGTCGCTTAAATCGTCGTCCGCAAGTTTGGGTTTTCTCGGGATAAAGCAAAGCGCGAATATCAAAAGCAACAGCGACACCATTGCAAGACGCCATACGAAACTGCCCTTTGCAATCGGGTTCAGAGGTTCGCCAAGTTCCTTGAAAGCGGGGACCATTGCGCACACCAGCGCGCCGGCAACCGACACGATGAGCATAATAAGCGCGGATATCCAAATGTGATAGCCTTTGCCGTTGCAAATGCCGACAAACTCGACGATAAGGGTTGCAAGAGCGATTGCGCACAACGCCGTATAGATGAACAAGGGGACTTGTCCAAGCAGGTTATTTTGGTCAAACGACGCCCAGCCTGCGATGATATCGGGTTTTCCCGGGGCAAGCGCAAGACTTGTAATGCTGAGCTTTTCGGCAAAGTGATTGAGCAATACGAACGCAAAGAAACCGAGCGTGATGATGAAAAGGATTGACTGAAACACGCGGTTTTTGACTTTCGTCTTTTTGATTTCCGCCTCGAAGGTATTGTCGTCCTCGACGAACTCGGGCTTTTTGTCGCGACGTTTTGCGGCGCGCGCCGAGCGTTTATCGAGGGGTTGATCTTTTACCTCGGGCAAAGGTTTTGCCGTCTCTTTGGGTTTATTGTCGATTTGCAAAACGGGTTGGTTTTGCGTTGCATACGGAACGAACGCCACCGGCACCACAACGGGGTTGAGTTGAACCTGACCGCGGGGCGCGATGATGGGTTGAAGCCCGCCCGCAACGGGACGCATAACGGCGTACTCGACGGGGTTTGCAACTTCTGGCGGAGTGGCAGGTTTCTGCGCGGTCGCGGGAGCGGGTTGCGCAGGTTTTGCCTGAGGCATGGCGGGAGCCACCGATTTTTGAATCTGAAGTTGCGAAAAGTCCTCGTTTTTCATTTCCTCACGCGCGACTTTGATATTTTCGTCGGCGTTTATGGTCTTTAATTCGTCAACTTCTTTTCTGTTCTTTCTTTTCATTATATATCCTCCGCTTAAAACTCAACGGTTTCCTGAATTCTGTGTTTTGGGCAAATTATGTTGCAGATAAACGCAAACACAAGGTTCACGCCACCGATAATAATCAGCATCACCGACGGCCAACCGCACTCACGAGAGAGAAGATTGCCAAGGTCTTTGATTTTGGTGAAGAACTTCATTTCGTAAAAAGACGCGACTACCATGCAAAGGAATGCGACGACCGCACAGAACGTGAAGCCCATTCTCTTGCCGGTGCAAATTGCGACGATTGACAAAATAAGGTTGATGAAGATTGCGACGTACGCAACCAGCACGAGATACGGCGCGAACACCAACTCAAATTCCGAGAAAATGCGGAGTTTGAACATAGCGTCGATCATCTCAGTATAATAGCCGAGGCTGATGTATTTTTCGGCGCCCGCAATAGGATACTTCGTTGCAAACGACAGCCCGAAAAGAAGCGCGGACAGCACCGTGATGATAAGCATAATTACGCCCGATACGCGAGCCGACGCACGTTTGCCTGTCTTTCTGGACGCGACCTCTTGGGTTTCCGACGCGGACTGGGCGACCGTTTCTTCCTCTTCCCCTGCGGAAAGATAAGGAACGATTGCAACGGGATTTACCGTGGGTTGCAGTTGAATTTTCTCATTCGGTCTTACGATGGGATACGGTCTATTGACCGGCAACGGACCGTAAAACACGACTTTATCGTTTTTAACGTTTTCGTTCTTCTTATCCATAAAATTCCCCCGTTATTTTTTTGCGTTCTTTCTCAATCTTTCGTAATCGGCGCGTGACGCATACTGCCACAAGGGTTGTTCCTGCGTGACGTACGGCACAATTGCAAGCGGTTGTACGATGGGCGAGTTTTGCGTGAAGCCGTCGCCTGAATTTGCATATCCGCCCGCATAGCCGACGTTTTGTCCACCGCCCTTGACGGGGGTGCTGTCGGCAGATTTTTTACCGTTCAAAAACTCGGGCTTTTTGTCCGCTTTCACGGGGAAAACGGGTTCAACGACGGGAGTGTGAGGCACGTCGGGCACTTCGACCGCGTCCTCGAACGAAGGAATACGTTGCTTGCTGGCAAGATACGCGCTCCTGTTTTTGTTGCGACCGCAACGACGGCACTTCTCGTCGGAAATGTTATTGCGCTTGCCACATACGGGGCAAACGTAAGTCGAGTTTTTCAATTCTTCATCGGAAAGTTTATCGAATTCGTTGTTGAATTTTTCGGCGTAAGAATGAATGAGAGGCAACACCGCCTGCAGTTTGTCGATGCTTTCCACCTCGAATTCCTTTTCGAAATCGCCGGGCATTTCACTTCCGCAAGCCGTGCAATACAGTGCGTCCTCGGCGTTTTCACTGCCACATACCGGACATTGTACCGTCTTGGGTTTTCTTAAAAGAACCGCCCCGCAATGTTTGCAAAAGCGCGTCCCCGGAGCGTTCGGTGTGTCGCAAGCCGAGCAAATAAGCGCGTCTTCGGGGTTGAACAGACCTTGTCCGCAAACGGGGCAGAATGAGTCGCCGGCGTGGACTACTGAACCGCAAGTTTTACATATTGCCATAATTTATCTCCTTAACCTATCGAAATCGCAAAACACCGCGACTTCACGATACTTCTTCCCTATTATAAACTAAATTGACGTATATATCAACGCTTTTTGAGAAAAAGTTGGCGACGTTTTTCTTTTTTCGCGTCGTTTTTTTCGTCTATTTGTTGAAACTGTCCTTGAGTCCGACAACTTCGTTGAAGACGGGATTGCCCTTGTCAAAGTTGCTCACAGCCATGTAATATCCCTGTCTCATAAATTGAAAACGGTCGAAAGCCACGGCGTTTTCGGTGACGAATTTTTCGGCTTTTGCACGAAGAACCGTCTTGGAATTTTTATTGACGCGCTCCATAAGATCGCCCTCGACGTCGTTGATGAGATAGTCGAAACGGTTGACCGTAACGTCGGTGCAATCGTTTGCGTTCACCCAGTGAATGACGCCCTTGACCTTTATGCCGGCGTTGACACCGCCCGACTTGCTGTCTTCGATATATTTGCACCTGACCTCGGTGACTTGTCCGTTTTCGTCAACGTCACAACCGGTGTACTCCACAATGTACGCGCCCTTCAATCTCACCATTCCGCCCGGCTTTAAGCGGAAGTATTTCGCGGGGGGATTTAGCGCAAAGTCGCTGTCCTCGATATACAGTTCGCGACCAAAGGTCGCGGTGTGAGTGCCTGCTCCCTCTTTGTTGGGATTATTTTCGATTTCGACGTTTTCCGTCGCGCCCTCGGGATAGTTTTCGATGACGAGTTTCAACGGCTTCAAAACGACCATCGCGCGGGTGGCGTTTTCGTTCAGATTTTCACGGACGCAGTGCTCCAAAAGCGCAATGTCCACGATACTGTTCGCCTTTGCGACGCCGATTCGCGAACAGAAATCACGCACGGCTTCGGCGGGATAACCCCTTTCGCGCATACCGCTGAGCGTCGGCATACGGGGATCGTTCCACCCCTCGACAATGCCGTCCTCGACAAGCTGACGGAGATAACGTTTGCTCATTACGGTGTGCGTAAGGTTGAGCCTTGCAAACTCGATTTGCCTCGGGCGAGGATTGAACCCGCACTTCTCGACGAACCAGTCGTACAACGGACGGTGGTCTTCGAATTCCAGACTGCAACAGCTGTGCGTGATGCCCTCGATTGCGTCTTCGAGCGGGTGCGCAAAATCGTACATGGGATAAATCACCCACTTCGTGCCCTGTCTGTGGTGGGGTGCTTTCACGATACGGTAAATGACGGGATCTCGCATGTTGATATTGTTCGCAGTCATATCGATTTTGGCGCGCAATACCTTTTCGCCGTCGGCGTATTTGCCGTCGCGCATTTCCCTGAAAAGTTTCAGGTTTTCTTCGATGCTTCTGTCGCGGTACGGACTGTTCACGCCGGGCTCGGTCAAAGTCCCGCGGGTTTTGCTGATTTCTTCCGCCGAAAGGTCGCAAACGTAGGCAAGCCCTTTTTCGATAAGCCCCTCGGCAAGCGAATACATTTTTTCAAAGTAGTCGGACGCATAATAAAGCGCGTCCCAGTCAAAGCCCAGCCACCTTATGTCCTCTTGGATACTGTTGACGTACTCGACGTCCTCTTTCGACGGGTTGGTGTCGTCGAAACGCAGGTTGCAGGTGCCGTGATATTTTTCCTTTATGCCGAAGTTTATGCACACGGCTTTTGCGTGACCGATGTGCAAATACCCGTTCGGCTCGGGCGGGAAACGAGTCTTGATGAAAGTGTGTTTACCGCTTTTTAAGTCGGTGTCAATGATGTCTTCAATAAAGTTGGTTGGTTTTGCAAATTCTTCCATATATGCTCCTTAATGGAAAAATCGACGCTTTATACGCCGATTTTAGTCGGTTAATTATCGATTTGGTGATGCCCGCCACAAGTTGACGGGAAAACAACGTCACGTGCGGACACTGCCATCAAGTCCCCGTGCATCTTGAACCCGAATTTTTCAAGCCTTTCGTCCGGCTCGCAAAGAATGGTGACGTCGGTCATCGACAGCTTGAACAAAATCGTCCTGAAAAAGAAATCGGACACGGACGGATCCTCCGCCTTGTCTTTTGCGACGTCGAAGGACACGATAAGCACGCCTTCGTCGCGAAGCGTCATTTTGCAAACTCCGATGCCCTCGTCGTCGTCGAAAAGCACGGCGTTTATCCCGCTTGTGTTACTGCCCGCAACGCCTGCTCGGTCGTAAATTCTCAATAATTCATCGTCGTTGTCAACGTAATTGACGGTCAACATAATAAAGTTTTTTATTCCTTTTTCGTATTTTTTATTATTATATAAGTTATTTATATCAAAGTCAAACAATCTTTTGGTATTAGCGGGCGAGGACGGCATTTTTGCCGTTATTTTCTTTACATTTTTCGGCGATTTGTGTTATTATTGTTGTATCAAAATTTTTGGAGATTATTATGATTACCGGTAAAAAAATCGTACTGACCGGCGCAAACAGCGGTATTGGTCTTGAAACGCTCAAACTTCTTGCGCAAGGCAACAACAAAATCCTTGCCGTCGACCTCAATACGGACGTCATCTCGACTTTCGACCAAAGCAAGGTCTTCCCCATGCAATGCGACGTAGGATTTAAGGAAGGCGTGGACAAAATTTTTGAGGTCGCCAAAGAAAAACTCGGCACCATCGATATTTTTTACGCCAACGCGGGCTTCCCTTATTACGAGCAGTACAACTACGCCGACTGGGATCGCGTCAACAGAATGTTTCAGGTCAATACGGTGTCTCCGATGTACACCTACGGCAAATATCTTGAGTTTTTGAAGGGACGCGACGGACACTTCTGCATCACCGTTTCGGCAATCGGACAAATGGCTATGCCAGGCTTTTGCGTATATTCGGCGTCGAAGTTCGGCACGCAAGGCTTCCAACAGGGATTGCGCCTCGAAATGCCCCAAAACGTCACGATGACTTGTCTGTACCCCGTCGCCACCGACACCAACTTCTTCAAAACCGCCAACCCCAAAGAGTTCAAAAAACCTTTCCCCGTACAAAGCCCCGCGCACGTCGCAAAGAAAATGGTCAAAGGTATCGAGCGCAAGAAGAAGTACGTTTATCCCTGCGGATTGTTCACGCTGTCCAGATTTTTGTTTGCAATCTGCCCGCCCATCAAGACAATTTATTGGAAAATGGAAACCAAAAAATTGAAAGACTTCATCAAAAACAACAAGTAATTTCTTTTACCGTTCCGCCCCGCGTCAAGCGGGGCTTTTTTGTGCCTTACGGCGTGATGTTTGCCTTTCTGCAAGTGATGAGCCTGTGGCGTGATGTGCCTTCGGCGCGATGAAGCCTTACGGCGTTACGGATTTTTATAAACTCTTTTCACCCTTTCCGACACGCCCGTCAAAATTTCGTAAGGAACGGTGTCGGCGCGACGAGCAACTTCCGTCACGGTGATTTCGTCGCCGAAGATTACGACCTCGTCCATAACTTTTGCGTCGACGTCCGTCAGGTCAACGGCGACGCTGTCCATCGACACACGCCCCACGATTTTCAAGAATTTGCCCTTGTAAAAAACCCTGCCCTTGTTCGACAAGGCGCGCGGAAGTCCGTCGGCGTACCCTATCGAAATTATCGCGACGCGCATATCGTTTTTTGCAAAATATCCGCACGAATACCCGACGAAGTCGCCCCTTTTCACGCTACTTATCTGGATTATCGTAGCAAAAAGCGTCATCACCGGGAAAAGCGTCGTTTTGTCGCCCGCAACGGGATTTACGCCGTACAACGCAATCCCCACTCGCGCTCCGTCGAAAAATCCGCCGTACTTGATTATCCCCGCGCTGTTTTCGGCATAAAACGGGACGGGCTTTTCGTTTTTCACGACTTTTTCGATTTCCTTGAAACACCTTATCTGCGCCTCGGTGACGCGCCGTGACGTCGTGTCGTCGCCGTCCGCCGACGAAAGATGAGTGAAAATTCCCACGGCGTTCAGACTTTTCACGGCGCATAGAATTTCGTCGATTTTTGAAAATCCCAGCCTGTTCATGCCCGTATTGACTTTTATATACACGGGCAAATCGTGCTTTTTTGCAAGCGAGAACGTGTTTTCGTCATAGACGAGCGGGCGGACGTCGATTTCCTTTGCAAGACGAAAATCTTCGCAAAGTCCCAAAATCGCAATCTCGCCGTTCACCCCGCACTTTCTCAGGCTTTCCGCCTCGTACACCCCCGCCACCGCAAACTTTTTGCACCCGCAGTTTTCCAAAGTTTTTGCGACTTGCCGTGCGCCGTGTCCGTAGGCGTCGGCTTTCACGACGGCGAAAATATCGGCGCATTTTTCCGTCACCGTTTCAAAGTTTTTTTTGAGCCGAGTTAAATCGACCTCCGCGCGACATCTGTCCGTGTCTCCGTCCCCCTTTTCGGTTTTGTCCAGTATATGATTTTGCCCGTCCCCGCGTGAGCAATCCCCCGCGCAGTTGACTACAAATAAAAAATGGATTAAAATATCGATATGATAAAAATCATTGACAGCGGTTACGGCGTGAGGCTTTCGTACGAGGACAAGGACGTCTTCAACCACACCGCGCTGGTGCCGTTTATTAAATCCGTAAAGTGCAAAGAAAAGTTTTTTGTGAAAGACAAAAAAATCTTGGCGCGGTTCGACGTGGACGGGGAGTTTTCCTTGCCCGAAGTCCGCGTGGCGTCGTGCTCGATAAAGTCGGCGCACATCGATTTTTCGGGTTATGACGGCGCAATAAAAATTTCCGTCGTCGAGGAAGAAAACCGACTGGCATTGCATTTTTCGGACGCGCCGTTCGACAGTATGAAACTCACCTTTTTGACGCCGACGGGACAAACGATAAAGTTTTCGGGCAAGGAAATTTCGGGCGGTGTTTCAGACAATCTCTGCTCCGCAAGCGCCACGATTTTTGACAAAATAAAAGGCGGACTAAAAGACAAGATTCACTTTGAAAACGAGTGTTCGCTCGTGCTCCCGGACGGCAGGCGATACGTCTTCGATACCGACGGTCTCGTCACCGTCGATTACACAAAAAAAGCGCTTGTCTTCGTCTATTTTCAGCATATTCCAAAAACCATATATTTTTACAAGATTTGATAGAAAAAGGGGTTTATTATGACAATTCAAAACGTAAAGTTCATATTTGGCGGAAATATCAGTGACGACGCTTTTGACGTCGCCTTTGATGACGGCAAGATAACAAGCATCGAAAAATCTTGTTGCTTGCACTCGTCACGCTACGTCACGTTGCCGTACATCGACGTCCACACGCACGGCGCGGTGACGCACGACGTCACGGAACTTACAAACGAAGCCTTGTCAAAAATCGGCGATTATCTTTTGTCAAACGGTATCGGAGCATACCTTCCGACTTTTGTCGCAACCCCTCTTTCGACGCTCGAAATGCACTTTGAAAAACTCAGGAAACTTTCACCCTCGGGCGCAAAAATCTTGGGCGCGCATATCGAAGGACCTTTTATAAGCGTTGCCAAAAAAGGCGCTCAACCGCTTGAAAATATTTCAACGGTTTTCGACGAAAAAGACGCCGAATTTTTCAGGCGCAACGCGGACGTTTTGAAGGTGGTGACGCTTTGTCCCGCAACGAAAAACGCCGTGTCGCTGGTCAAGGCAATCGTCCAAAACGGCATAAAGGCGCAGGCGGGACACGACGACAGCATCGACGACCAAATCGTCGCCTGCAAAGACGCGGGGCTTGACGGCGCAACGCACATTTACTGCGCTTCAAGCGGGTTCCGTCGCGTGAGCGGACAAATCAAAAAGCACCTCGGACTCAACGAATGTGCAATGTATTTCGACGATATGTACGTCGAGGTCATCGCCGACGACGTCCACATCAGCGAAAACCTTTTCAAATTCATTTATAAATGCAAGGGATACGAAAAAATTATGCTCGTGTCGGACGCTCTTGCCCCGTGCGGTGCGCCTGTCGGCGAGTATGTTTTGGGCGATAACACCCCCGTCGTGTCGGACGGCTCCGCGGTGTATCTTCGTGACAAATCCGCGCTTGCGGGAAGCACAACGAACATTGCGAAAATGGTGGAAATCGTCACGTCGTACGGCGTCCCCTTGGAAAAAGCCGTTTACCTTGTCACCGAAACGCCGAGGCGGTACTTGAACCTTGCGGTATCGCCCCTGAAAGTCGGCTCCGACGCCTCGTTCAACGTTGTGGACGGCGCGGGAAAAGTCGTCGAAATCTATACAAACGGCAAAAAAATCAAATAATTCTGCAAAATTTTGGAATTTTCCCCGAAAAAATCGGCGAGTTTTGTCGATTTGTTGAAAAAGAGTATTTACACCGCACTATTTTTAATGTACAATTAAAATGACGTAGTTTGTGAAATGCTTGCGTCTTTGGAGGAAAATATGAAAATCGTTATTCTGGACGGATTTACCGAAAACCCCGGCGACCTTTCGTGGGACGGTTTCAGCCACCTCGGCGAACTCACCGTATACGACAGAACGCCCGACGATTTTGACACGGTAGTCAAGCGTATCGGCGACAATCAGGCGGTCATCGTCAACAAGGTGAAAATCACCAAAGAAATTTTGGACGCCTGTCCGAATATCGAATATATCGGCGTGCTTGCCACGGGCTACAACGTCGTGGACACCGTTGCGTGCGCCGAAAGAGGAATCCCCGTGTGCAACGTCCCGACCTACGGCACGTCGGCAGTCGCGCAGTTTACCTTTGCGCTTATCCTCGAATGTTGCCACCACGTTGGACACCACAGCGACGCCGTCAAGCAAGGCAAGTGGACTAATTCCAAAGATTTTTGTTTCTGGGACTACCCCTTGACCGAGCTGAAAGGCAAGATTTTGGGACTTGTCGGCTACGGCAGAATCGGGCGCACCGTCGGCACGATTGCAAAGGCTTTCGGCATGGACGTGCTCGTTTATGACAAACTTATGTCGCTGGACAACGAGATTATCGAATACACCGACCTCCCCGATTTGTACGCGCGCGCCGACTTCGTGTCACTGCACTGCCCGCTCACAGCCGACAACGAAAAAATGCTGAATAAGCACGCTTTCGACGCAATGAAAGACGGCGTCGTCATCATCAATACTTCGCGCGGTGGACTTATCGACGAGCAAGACCTCAAAGACGCGCTCGATTCGGGCAAAGTCGCGTTTGCGGCGGTTGACGTCGTTTCCGAGGAGCCCATAAAAACCGACAATCCGCTAATGAGTGCAAAAAATTGCATCATCACCCCGCACATCGCCTGGGCACCGAAGGAGTCAAGAAAACGCCTGATGGACACCGCGGTTATGAACCTGTTGTCCTTCCTCGACGGCGAGCCCATCAACGTCGTGAATTTCAGATAAAGCATTTTTCCAATAAACAAAAAACCGCCGTTGTACGGCGGTTTTTCTATGCGGTTTTTCTATGCGCTTTTGTTTGTTTTTTATTATTTGATTACTTCAAGTCCGCCCATAAACGGTCTCAGAACCTCGGGCACCGTGACCGAGCCGTCGGCGTTTTGGTACTGCTCGACAAGTGCGGGCAGGATACGGCTTGTTGCAAGTCCGCTTCCGTTTAAGGTGTGCACGAAGCGGGTTTTGCCCGTGGCGGAGTCGCGGAAACGGGTGTTGTTGCGTCGCGCCTGATAGTCGCGCGCGTTCGACACGCTGGACACTTCCTTGAAAATGCCCATCGACGGAATCCATACTTCGATATCGGTTGTGCGAGCCATCGACGCCGAGCAGTCACCCGCGGCAAGTTTCGACACGCGGTGATAAAGCCCCAGCTTTTCGACAAGACCGCTCGCCTTATTGACAAGTTCCTCGAACGCTTCGTCGCTGTGGTCGGGGTGGGTGTACTGCACCATTTCGACCTTATTAAACTGATGTCCGCGAATCATACCGCGCTCCTCGCTACGATAGCTTCCCGCCTCCTTCCTGAAACACGGGGTATATGCGAACATTTTCATCGGGAGTTTGCTTTCGTCGACGATTTCGCCCGAGTAAATATTGACAAGTGCGGTTTCTGCCGTCGGCAACATAAAGCGATTTTTCTTGCGATCCTCATCGACGTCCAACCAATAGACCTCGTCCGCAAACTTAGGGAATTGTCCCGCTCCGAACCCGCAGTTGTAGCCGAGTTGCAAGGGGGGCAAAATAAATTCGTAACCGTCCTTTAAGTGCTCGGAAACAAAGAAGTTCAAAAGCGCCCATTCAAGCCTTGCGCCGACGCCACGGTACATCCAAAATCCACCGCCCGACAATTTCACTCCGCGCTCGTAGTCGATAAGATTCAAGCCGGTGCAAAGATCGACGTGGTTTTTCGGCGTAAAGTCAAACTCGGGCATTTTGCCGACGACTTTTTGCACGGCGTTGTTTTCCTTTCCGCCCGCAACGAGGTCGTCGTCGGGAAGGTTGGGAAGACAAGCGACGAAGTTGAAAATTTTGTCCTGAAGCTCTGCGATTTTTGCGTCGTCTTCGGCAATTTCTTCGCCGATTTTTCTCATTTCGTCAAAGATAGCGTCAACGGGTTTGCCCTCTTTTTTCAAGCGGGGGATATCCGCCGACACCTTATTTTTTCTGGCTTTCAGACTTTCGACGTCCGAAATAAGCGCGCGTCTGTCGGCGTCCCACTCCAAAAGAGCGGTAAAATCTACGTCACATTCTTTCTTTTTCAGCGACGCTTTGACGGCGTCGGGATTACTGCGAATCAAGTTAATATCAATCATATATTTCTCCTATATAACGAAGTTGATAAGGCGATGGGGTATTACGACGACTTTTTTGATTTCCGCGCCGTCGAGAAGTGCTTTGACCTCGTCGGAAGCGAGCGCGATTTTTTGGATTTCGTCCTTGTCGGCACCCGACGGAACGACGATTTTCGCCTTGACACGGCTGTTGATTTGCACCGCAAGTTCCAGCTCGTCCTTGATGAGGGCTTTTTCGTTGACCGCGGGGAACGACTCGTTGAAAATCGTGGCTTTGTTGCCCAAGACTTCCCACAATTCCTCCGCAAAGTGAGGCGCGAACGGCGCAATCACTTTCACAAGATCAACGACGCCGTCCTTGAACACTGCGTTTTTGTCGGTGACTTTGTTTTCGTAGTCGGTCAGCGCGTTGGTAAACTCCATAATGCGCGCGATTGCGGTGTTGAACGCAAAGTTTTCGGTGTCCGCCGCCACGCACTTAATCGTGTTGTTCCTGACGTACTCGATATTCTTTTCGGCAGGCGTCAGCGGATTGTTGTTGTAAGAAAAAGTCCTGCTGTGGCAAACGAGCCTTTCAACCCTGTCCATAAAGCGTTGAATACTTTCCAGCCCTTTGTCGTTCCACGGACCGCCCTCGACGTAAGAAAAACCGAACATAAGATAAAGCCTGAACGCGTCACTGCCAAACTTTTCGATGAGGGTGTCGGGCGAAATGACGTTTCCGCGGGACTTGCTCATTTTTTGACCGTCGGGCCCCAAAATCGTGCCTTGGTGCACAAGCGACTTGAACGGTTCGTCAAAGTCAAGATAACCCATATCGCGCAGGGCTTTCGTGAAAAATCTTGCGTACAAAAGGTGCATGCAGGCGTGCTCGGCACCGCCGATATATTTGTCGACAGGCAACATTTTGTCAACCTTTTCGCGGTCGAACGCGATTTTGTCGTTTTTGGGATCGACGTATCTCAGATAATACCAGCTACTGCAAACGAAAGTGTCCAAAGTGTCGGGATCGCGTTTTGCGTCCGCTCCGCACACGGGGCATTTGACGTTCATAAACTCTTCGCACTTTTTGAGCGGGCTTTCGCCGTCGGGAGTGAAGTTGACGTTGTAGGGAAGCTCCACGGGCAAGTCCTTTTCGGGGACGGGCACCGCTCCGCAATGCGGACAATGTATAACGGGAATAGGCGCGCCCCAATAACGTTGACGCGAAATAAGCCAGTCGCGCAGACGGTAGTTGGTTTTGAGTTCCCCTTTCCCTTCTTTTTCAAGTTTTTTGATGACGGCGATGCGTCCTTCCTCGGTGGTCATACCGTCGAACTCGCCACTGTTGCACATAATGCCGTACTCGGTGTAAGGCAAATCGTCGGGCGAGCCGTCCTTGCTCCTTATTACTCTTTCGATGGGCAAGCCGTGTTTTTTGGCGAAGACGTAGTCGCGGTCGTCGTGCGCCGCAACGCCCATAACCGCGCCCGTGCCGTAACTTGCAAGAACGTAGTCGGCAACAAGAATGGGAATTTCTCTGCCGTTGATGGGGTTGATGGCGTAACTTCCCGTAAAGACGCCCGTCTTTTCGCGCGAGGACGAAAGACGCTCGATTTCGTTGATTTTACTGCATTGCGCCCTGTAATCCTCGATAATTTGTTTGTTTTCTTCTGTGACGACCTCGTCTACAAGGGGGTTTTCGGGGGCAAGTACGACGTATGTTATACCGAAAATCGTGTCGGCACGAGTGGTGAACGCACGGAATTTGACGTCCTTGTCTTTGACCTGAAACTCGATTTCACCGCCCGTGGATTTGCCAATCCAGTGCTTTTGCATAAGTTTGGTTTTTTCGGGCCAGTCGAGCTTGTCGATATCGTTCAAAAGTTCCTCGGCGTACTTCGTAATGCGGAAGAACCATTGCGTCAGATTTTTGCGAACGACCGTCTCCCCGCACCTTTCGCAACAACCGTCCTCGACCTGCTCGTTGGCAAGCACCGTTTGGCACGAAGGACACCAGTTGACGGGGGCTTCCTTTCTGTATGCCAAGTCGTGTTTGTACATTTGCAAGAAAAGCCATTGCGTCCATTTATAGTAGTTCGGATCGCAGGTGACGACCTCGTAATCCCAGTCGTACGTCGCGCCGATGTTTTTGAGTTGCTGTTCCATCGTGGCGATGTTTTTCAGAGTGCTGTCTTTCGGGTGAATGCCCGTTTTTATGGCGTAGTTTTCGGCGGGGAGACCGAACGCGTCGAACCCCATCGGCTGAAACACTTCGTAGCCTTGCATCCGCTTAAACCTCGCGAAACTGTCCGACGGACCGTAGTTGAACCAGTGCCCGACGTGCAGTTTTGCGCCCGACGGATACGAAAACATCTCAAGAACGTAATACTTTTTGTCGATTCTCGACTTGTCGAACTTATAGGTTTTTTCCTCTTCCCATTTCTTATTCCATTTTGCTTCGACTTCAAGCATATTCATAGGAAATACCTCGTAGATTAAAAAATATACATTAGATTATATCAAAGTAAGAATAATAAGTAAACAAAAAACGGCTGAAATTTTTGCGACTTAAAAAAAGAACCGCTTTGAAAACCTCAAAGCGGTGATTATTATCGTTTGTTATTTTGCGGTTTATACGTTAAAACGGAACAAAACGACGTCATCGGGTTGCATGACGTAGTCCTTGCCCTCGCTTCGTACCTTGCCTTTTTCTTTGGCGGCGTTGAAACTGCCAAGTGACAAAAGCGTGGGATAATCTACTATTTCCGCACGGATAAACCCCTTTTCAAAGTCGCTGTGGATTTTTCCTGCCGCTTGCGGTGCTTTCGTTCCGCGCTCGATTGTCCAGGCTCGGACTTCCTTTTCGCCCGCCGTCAGATAACTGATGAGCCCCAAAAGTTTATAGCACGCGGTGATGAGTTTCGGCAGTGCGCCCTCTTCGATTCCGAGGTCGTCCAAAAAGGCTTTTCTTTCGTCTTCGGACAAACTTGCAAGTTCTTCCTCGATTTTTGCGGAAATCACGACGACTTCGCTCCCCTCGTTTTTCGCGTATTCTTCGACGGCTTTCGTATATTCGTTTCCGCCCGTTTGGTCTTCCGACACGTTGGCGCAATAAATGACGGGTTTGTCGGTCAGCAGAAAAAACTGTTTGACCGCTTCTTTTTCGTCGTCCGAAAGTTCCATAGTGCGCACGGGTTTTCCGCTTTCCAGCCACTTATAAATGCGCGTGAGGAGGTTGGCTTCTTCGATGAATTTTTTATCCCCGCCTTTCGCCATCGACTGCGCCTTTGCGATGCGACGCTCGACCGTTTCCATATCGGCGAAAATCAATTCCAGATTTATGGTTTCGATGTCGTCCACGGGATCGACTTTGCCCGAAACGTGCGTGACGTTTTCGTCGTCGAAGCACCTGACGACGTGCACGATCGCATCGACTTCCCTGATGTGCGACAAGAATTTATTCCCCAGCCCTTCGCCCTTGGACGCGCCCTTGACAAGCCCCGCGATATCCACGAATTCCACCGTGGCGGGGGTGATTTTTTTGCTGTTGTAAAGGTCGGCAAGTTTTTGAAGCCTGTCGTCCGGCACCGCAACAACGCCCACGTTGGGCTCTATCGTGCAAAAAGGATAGTTCGCGCTCATCGCGCCCGCGTTTGTAATTGCGTTGAACAAAGTGCTTTTCCCGACGTTCGGGAGTCCCACTACGCCTAATTTCATACTACACCTCTGATTTTTGTCGAAAATATGATACAACATTTTTGACGGGGAGTAAAGAGAAAGGCGATACTTTGGTTTACAAAATATAATTGCTATGATAAAATAACGTAAATAAAAAGAGTAAAAGTCATCAAAAAAAGGTAATTTATGGATTACAAACACGAGATTTCGCAACTTATCAACATCGACGGCGTCGAGCAATCCGACGTCGAATCGCTTATCACCGTGCCGAAGGAGAGCGACAACGGCGATTATTCCTTGCCCTGCTTCCGTTTTGCAAGGGTTTTGAGAAAGGCTCCCGACAAAATCGCCGAGGAACTTGCCGAGGATATCCTCGCCCGCATCAAAAGAATCAGCCGTATTCACACAAGGCTTTCCGCCGTGCGCGAGTTTGTGAAAAGCAAGCGACCGTTGCAAGTTCTCCTGTCCGAGGACGAAATGAAAGATTTCAAAACCGACTTCACCGCCCTTGGAAAGTCCTTTGAAAAACTGTCCGAAGCCGTGGAGCAATCGGAGCCGAAAAAACGTGCCGACGCTTTCTTTTATCTGGCGTCGCTTGCGGGATTTGTCGAAAAGGTCGAGGCGAAAAACGGCTATCTCAACTTTTACCTCAACAAAAGCGCGTACAACAAGATTATTTTGGACAAGGTTGTCGCCGAGGGCGATAAGTACGGCTCGGCAAATATCGGCGAAGGCAAGACGGTCTGCTTGGACTACTCTTCCATCAACATCGCAAAGCCGTTCCATATCGGACACCTTATGACGACGGTCATCGGAGCCGCTCTTTACCGCACGTTCAAATTTTTGGGATATAACGCGGTCGGCATCAACCACCTTGGCGACTGGGGCACGCAGTTCGGAAAGCTCATCGTCGCGTACAAACTCTGGGGCGACAAAGACGACATCGAAAAACGCGGTATCCGCGCCCTTTTGGACATATACGTCCGCTTCCACAAAGAGGCGGAACTGAACGACTCTCTCAACGACGAGGCGCGCCGTTACTTCAAGCTCATCGAGGACGGCGACGAGGAAGCCCTTGCCCTTTTCAACTGGTTCAAGGACGTCACGATGAAAGAGGTTGACAGGACATACAAGCGTCTGAAAGTAACCTTTGACAGCTACGCCGGCGAAAGCTTTTACAACGACAAAATGCAACCCGTCATCGACGAGCTGAACGAAAAAGGATTGCTCAAAGACAGCGAGGGCGCAAAGGTCGTGGACTTGTCCGAATTCAACATGCCCCCGTGCCTGATCTTAAAGGCGGACGGCGCGACGCTGTATGCCACTCGTGACCTTGCCGCGGCGTTCTATCGCAAGAAAACTTACGACTTCCACAAATGCCTGTACGTTGTGGCTTATCAGCAAAATCTGCACTTTAAGCAGTGGTTTAAGGTCGTTGAACTTATGGGTTACGACTGGTACAAGGATTTGGAGCACGTCGCATTCGGTATGGTTTCGATGGAAGACGGCGCAATGAGCACCCGCGAAGGCAAGGTCGTTTTCTTGGAAGACGTACTCAACAAAACCGTCGAAAAAGCCCGCGCTATTTTGGACGAAAAATCAAAAGGTCTTGAAAATAAAGACGCCGTCGCCGAGGATATCGGCGTGGGCGCGGTCGTCTTCTCAGCCCTTTACAACAACCGCATAAAAGACGTCGTTTTCAGTTTCGACCGCGTGCTGTCGTTCGAGGGCGAAACGGGACCGTACGTCCAGTACACCCACGCCCGTTGCACCAGCGTCTTGAGCCGTGCGGAAATCACCAAGGACGTCGATTACTCCGCGCTCGACAATGCTGAGGCAAACGCCGTGGTCAAGGCAATCGCATCCTTCCCCTCCGCCATCAAAGACTCCGCCGAAAAGTACGAGCCGTGCTATATCTCGCGCGCCGTCATGGCGGTCTGTCAGGCGTACAACAAGTTCTACTTCGAGCACCGCATTCTCGACGCGACGGAGCCTCAAAGAAACGCCATGCTCATTCTCACCAAAGCAACGAAACAAGTCATCAAAACGGGATTGTCGCTTTTGGGCATCACCGCCCCCGACAAGATGTAACGCGGGCGTTACAATGAAATAAATTCGCCGACGGCGAATTTGTGAAATCCGTTTTCCAACCGACTGAAATCGCCCCGTCGATGAACTTTGCCTTCTGGCAAGTTGCGGATTTCAATTTTCTTTGGCGTCAACCAAAATATTCCTTTCATCAAAAACAAAACCCCTGCGCTTTGCAGGGGTTTGTTTTATAAAGAATAATCAATAACGTTGCCGCTATCATGGTGAGGTCGTTCCGTTTTCACAAACTACAATACAGTTCTCATGTACTTTCTTTTTCCAATCTGTTCCTTTTGTAATTTTGCCCCATTGCGTAGTTGTTCCTTTAAAAGTTATTCTTTTCAAGTTTTTACAACTAGAAAAAGCTTCATTTCCTATACTAGTCAAGTATTTTCCAATAGTTATATTCGTAAGTGACGAACACCCTGTAAAAGTATTTTCCTCAATACGCGTCACATTATCCGGGATTGCGATAGTCGCGAGTTCTGAACAATTCCAGAACGCACCTTTCCCGATACTTTTTACGCTTGTAGGAATTCCAATATTTTTAAGACTTGTACAACCATGAAAGGCATAACTACCTATACTGGTTATGCCGTCTGGCAAATAGACGCTCGTAAGATTTGCACTATTACCGAAAGCCCAGTCGCCAAGGCTTGTCACCGTATTCGGAATAGAAATGCTTATAATCGCATCACACATACTAAACGCACTTTTCCCTATTGTTTTAACGTTATTTCCAAATGTAATATTCGCTAATTTATAGCAACTATCAAACATTCTATCGGCTATATTTGTCACCCCGTTGCCGAGCTTTGCACTAGTAAGTTCCATACAATTACTAAAAGCAGAATGACCGAGACTTGTCACATTGTCCGGGATGATTATACTTTGAAGCTTTTTACACCAAAGAAAGGCCTGTCCTTCTATGCTTTTCACGCCTTTGCCGATTGTAACGCGAGAAAGACCGGAACATTCTTGAAAAGCGGAGAAGCCTATGGTTGTTACACTGTCGGGTATTACAATATTTGTTAAACCGGTACAACCGAAAAATGCACTGGATCCTATGTTGGTTACACTATTCGGTATTGTTACACTTGTTAAATCAACACATCCGTAAAATGCGCTTGATCCAATGTTTTCTACTGTATTCGGAATAACTAGCGCTCCTTCAATTTTTACGCCTTTAATATACAATGTTTTTGTTCTGTTCATTAAATAACCGAGCCCGGTGATGTTGCACCATTCGTTAATATCGCCTTTGTAATAGATACTTGTAATTCCCTTACACTTCTGGAAAGCACTACTTCCTATGTTCGTAATACTTTCGGGTATGGTAACACTTACAATATCCGTGCATCCTAAAAATGCTTCTTTCCCAATACTTGTAACCGGTTTGGCATCAAAATTCGCTTTAGGAATCTTAAGGTCTGCTCCGTTAAAAGTTCCTATGCCGACAACAGAATAACTCTCGCCATCTTCATTTAGTTCAAAAGAAAGCCCCGTTTCAAAATAACCGCAAACTGTACATGCTTGATTATTATCAAAATTATGACCTGCTAGTATTTCTTTATACGTCGTATAATCGCATCCTTCGCGCTTGCACGTGTCGTATTCTTCCCATCCTTTTTCGGTGCAGGTTGCAGGTTGCCCTGCGTGATGTTCGATATCGTGTCCGAGAGCGGAAATTTCCTTTTGCGCCTTCAATATTTCGTTGCATACCGAGCAATGTTTGCCTTCGGTAAGCCCCGGTTCCGTACAAGTAGGCTCGACGGCGGCGTCGATTACTTCAACGTGTTCGCAAGCGTTTTCTTCCCATTTCACGTAAACATCGATATCCTGGGTTAGTTTTGTTGATTTCAACGATTCGAACGACGTGCTTTTCGTCATTTCAGCATCGAGATAATACCCTACGATATGATACCCGTCTTTCGTTATTACGGGAATATCGGTGTTGACGTCCCATGCAAAATCTGCCTGTCCGTTGTTCGGGTGGACGGTGATTTTGTAATCGGACTTTTGCGAGCCCGTCTTATCGCACGCAACGAAAGCGCACGATAAAAGGATTGCCATCGTCAAGACGGCAAGAATACTAATGATTTGTTTTTTGGTGGATTTCATAACAAACCTCGCAAAAATATATTGCAGGGCATCAAAAATAAGCAAAAAAATATAACAAGTGCATCCCCGCTGATTTTGCGACAAATCTACATACTACACCCAGTGCAAAGACTATGTAATGCGAAAAATGCACCTGTTACCGAAGTAAAAGGCTCTTTGCACTATGCTTATTAAGATTTGTCGCACGTTAATAATATC
>CAKQMI010000021.1 GCA_934254835.1 uncultured Clostridia bacterium
TCGGGGTGAAGAGACTCGAACTCCCGACCTCATGGTCCCAAACCACGCGCGCTACCAAACTGCGCCACACCCCGATTGCGGGATTTGTTCGCCATTCATAAGCGACTTCTAAATGATACGATAATACAAAAAAATTGTCAACTTTTTTTTGATATTTTTTGAAAAAATTTCAACTCTATCTACATTATTTATTTTAAATCGTGATAATGCAACTTTTATCGTGCTTTTTTGCGCAGAAAATACGGTTATCCTTTTGACGAGGTGAGAAAAAATGAAAATAAATTTTGAAAATTCATCGGGCTCATTATTGATAAGGATAATCGGCGACGTGGACGACAACGGCATAATCAAGTCGCGACAGGAAATCGACAAAATCCTTGACAAGGAAAGATTTTACGAGGCGGTCTTTGATTTTTCGGGCGTAAATTTTATGGACAGCACGGGAATCGGCATGCTACTCGGTCGCTACAAAAAACTTGAACGAATGTCGGTGCCGATGTACGTCACAGGCGCGAACAAGCAGGTGGACAAAGTGTTTTTTACAAGCGGTATTTATGAAATTATCCGCAAACTCGCATAAAGGAGAAAATATGGACAACTATCTTAATATGAAATTTTTGAGTATTCCCGAAAACGTTTCGTTTGCACGCAGTACGGTGTCGGCGTTTTGCATTGCCATGGATCCGAGCATTGAGGAAATCAACGACGTCAAAACCGCAGTGTCGGAAGCCGTGACAAACTGCATAGTCCACGGATACGAAAATAAAAAAACCGAAATAATCGAAATATCCGCAACGTGCAAAAACAACGAGGTGGAAATCGAAATCGTCGATAACGGCGTCGGAATCCCCGACGTAAAGCGCGCCATGGAGCCGTTTTTCACGACGAAACCCAACGAAGAACGAAGCGGTATGGGCTTTACCATAATGCAAACTTTTATGGACGAAATATCCGTCGAGTCAAAAGAGGGCGAAACGCGCGTAAAAATGAAAAAAATCTTCAAAGGAAACAGTAATGTTTGACGCTGAGAAAACCGCCGACCTCATAAGAAAGTCAAAAGAGGGCGATATGGTCGCGCTTGACACACTCATCGTCGAAAACACTCCGCTTGTGAAGTCAGTCGTGAAGCGATACGCCGGAAAAAACGTCGAGTACGACGACCTGATGCAACTCGGGAGCATGGGACTTCTGAAAGCGATAAAAAACTTTGACGAAAGTTTCAACGTCAGGTTTTCGACATACGCCGTTCCGATGATTGCGGGCGAGATAAAACGCTTTATCCGCGACGACGGCGCAGTCAAAGTGTCGCGCGCACTCAAACTTTTGGCGTTCAATATTGGAAAATTTAAGGACGATTTTTCAAAAAAGAACGACCGTGAGCCGACAATAGACGAAATCGCAAGCACTTTTGAAGTGGACAAGGAAGAAGTCGTGTTTGCTCTTGACAGCGCGCGATACCCATTGTCCTTAAACGATACCGAGGGCACGGACAGCGCACCGCTCCTTGACAAAATCGGAGAAAACAACACGCCCGACATTGACGACAAAATTATCTTAAAAACCGTAATACAAGAACTTCCCGAGCGTGAAAAGAAAATCATCATTTTAAGATATTATCGCGATAAAACGCAGTCGGAGGTTGCCGAAATTATGGGCGTGTCGCAAGTGCAAATATCGCGAATAGAAAACAAAATTTTCGTAAAAATCAAAGAATCGTTCAAAAATTAACAAAAATTTTGTGTAAACTTCAAAAAAACGGTAACACTTATCGATATGGACAAGTGTTATTTTTCGCGCCGTGAGGACACCGAAATCAAAAACAAAACAATAATCGAAAAAAGGACGGACGTGATTCATGAAAACCCGCAAAAAGAAAACGGATAATACAAAGTTCGTGAATGAGGAATACCTCGCCTACGTCCACGACAACGCGCCGAAAACCAAGCAATTGCCGACGCTTATCCCGGCATTTTTGATCGGCGGGTGCATTTGTATGCTTGGCGAACTTATTTCCGATTTGTTGCGACTTTGGACAAACCTCGATAAAGAGGGTGTGACAACGGCAACGAGCGTTATCCTCATATTTTTGGGCAGTTTCTTCACGGGAGTCGGTTTGTACGACAGACTCGGACGGATTGCGGGCGGTGGCAGTATCGTGCCGATAACGGGGTTTGCCAACTCGATAGTGTCGCCTGCGATGGAGTTCAATCAAGAGGGCGTTATCTTTGGAATTTCGGCAAAAATGTTTGTAATTTCGGGGCCAATCATCGTGTTGGGCATAAGCGCGTCGGTTGTTGTCGGGCTTATATATATGATATTTTTATGAAAAAAGGAAAGCAAAGCATAGTATTTGAAAAGGACGTCTTTATAAACGACGGCGCGTCGTACGTCGGCAAGCGTGAAAGCGAAGGAAATCTTTCCGGCTACTTCAAAAACGTGTTGAAAGACGACCTGATGAAAGAAAAATCCTATGAACTTGCCGAAACTCGTATGCAACAGATGACCGTCAACGAACTTTTGAGGCTTTCGGGAAAGAAAATTTCCGAATTCGATTGCATTATGGGCGGGGACTTGCAAAACCAAATTTTTGCGACGAGTTTTTGCGCGCGCGAATTCGATGTGCCGTTTTTCGGATTGTACGGGGCGTGCAGTACGTTCGGCGAGGGGTTGACTTTGGGAAGTATGCTCATCGACGGCGGAAATTTCAACAACGTGATCGTCGTGACAAGCAGTCATTTTTCGTCGGCGGAGCGGAATTATCGTTTTCCGTTGGAACTCGGAAACCAACGTACACCGCTTTCGCAATGGACGGTGACGGCGTCGGGTGCAGTCACTCTTTCAAATGAAAAATGCAAAGATTTTGCGCCGAAAATCACCGCCGTGACGGTTGGAAAAGTCGTGGACTACGGCGTGACCGACGCAAATAATATGGGCGCATCGATGGCACCTGCGGCAGCGGGGACGATATCCGCACATTTTTCCGACCTTGACAGAAGTCCCGATTATTACGACACGATTTTCACGGGTGATCTTGGGATTTTCGGACACGACCTATCCAAAAAACTTTTGAATGACCACGGCATAAAAATGCCCGAAACTTTTTCGGATTGCGGAAAAATCATATTCAAAAAAGAGCAAAAAGTTTTTATGGGCGGAAGCGGAGCGGGGTGTTGCAGTGCGGTTTTCGCGTCGTACCTTTTTGAAAAAATGAGGGCGGGCGAGATAAAAAAACTGCTGTTTGTGCCGACTGGCGCGCTGTTGAACAAAGACAGTCCTTTGCAAAAGCAATCGATTCCTGGGATAGCCCACGCCGTCGCAATCGAGGTGTAAAATGGAAATTTTTTTGACTTATCTCAAAGTTTTTGCAGTTGGCGGACTTGTTTGCATGCTTGGTCAAGTCCTGATAAACACAACGAAAATGACGTCGGCAAGGATACTTGTGACGTTTTTGTTGCTGGGCGTCGTGCTTGAAGCGTGCGGGGTTTTTAAGTACATCGAGGATTTTGCGCACGCGGGCATCACCGTCCCCATCACGGGATTTGGCGCAAACCTTGCAAAGGGCGCGATAAAAGGCGTGAAAGAAGACGGCATTTTGGGCGCGGTTAAAGGCGGTATGAGTGCGGTGTCGGCAGGGCTTACTTCTGCGATATTCTTCGGCTTTATTTTTGCGCTCATATTTAAGTCCAAAACCAAAGAAAGCTGAAAAGTCGTTAATTTTTAATGGATATTATTTATTGTAGTTAATTATATAAAATATAATGCATAGTATATATGCGTGATATTGTCGATAAGTCCGAAAACCAAAAGGCTGATGAAAGCGTTCATAATCGTTGCGGTGGCGGTTACCATCGTCGCGCTGACGTTTTCGTATTTTCGCGGTAACGTCGTGCCGGTTTTCACAACGACTTGCGAGGCAGAAGTCAAAGCAATCGCGATAAATGCCGTCAACCGCGCGACAAACAGCGTACTTTTCAACGAAAGCGTGAATTACACGGACCTTTTTGACGTCGTGAAAAACAATGACGGCGACGTGACGCTTATCGAGGCAAAATCGACAAATATCAATAAATTTGCGCGGGAAATCGCCATTTTGACGCAAAGATACCTTGAAAACAACGGACACACCCAAATCAGCATACCTTTGGGTACGCTGTCGGGGATAACAATGTTTGTGGGATCGGGCCCCGACGTCAACATTGAAATTTTGCCCATCGGCGTTGCGAATTGCGACTTTTATTCGGAGTTCAAGTCGGCGGGAATAAACCAGACAATACACAAAATTTACGTCAGTGTGATGCTGTCGGTGACGGTCGCGCTCCCGATGAGCGAAATTAACGTCGAAACGCAATCGAAAATCCTCGTCATCGAAAATCTTATCGTCGGACGCGTGCCCGAAACCTATCTTGGCGTAGGGAAGATATCGTCGGGGCTTAATCTTATTCCGTAACAAATTTTTTGTGTCATTTTCATACTTTTATACAAAAAAATTCAATATTTCTTATTTTTGTAGTTAAATTTTGTAATTTTTTGATTTGGACGCAACTTTATTTCTTTACATTGAAGCCTCCTTGTGTTAAAATAAATCATATAAAAATTCAAGGAGTAATTATGATTGCAACCATTGAAAGGTTAAAGTCTGACGGCGTCGCTCTCATCAACGACGCAAAGACGCTTAACGACGTAAACAACGTAAAGGTTAAAATCTTTGGCAAAAACGGCGATTTCACGATTGCTATGCGTGGCTTAAAGGACGTCCCTCGCGAGGAAAAACCCGAGGTCGGCAAAATGTTCAACGACGTCAAAGTCATGCTGGAAGGGCTCATCGCCGAAAAAGAAGCGCACTTTGAAGAAATCGAAAAACAGGCGCGCATTAAAAGCGAATATATCGACGTCACGCTCCCCGGCAAGACCGAACTCGGGGCGTTGCACCCGCTGACCGAGGTCAAAAACCAAATTCTCGATACGTTTATCGGGCTCGGCTTCGAGGTCAAGGAAGGTCCTGAAATCGAGAGCGATTATTACAATTTCCAACTGCTCAACATTCCCAAAGACCACCCCGCACGCGATATGCAGGATTCGTTCTATATCACCGACAACTTCTTGCTTCGCACGCACACCAGCCCCATGCAGGCGCGTACGATGACCACTCAAAAACCGCCCATTCGCATTGTCGTTCCCGGCAAAGTTTACAGAAATGACGACGACGCAACGCACAGCCCGATGTTCCAACAGGTCGAAGGACTTGTCGTTGACAAGCACATTACGCTTTGCGACTTGAAGGGCGCGCTCGAAGTGTTTGCAAAGAGGATTTTTGACGAGAAAACGAAAATTCGTTTCCGTCCCAGTTATTTCCCGTTTACAGAGCCGTCCGTCGAAGTTGACGTATCGTGCAGTATCTGCCACGGCAAAGGTTGCAGAGTTTGTAAGGGCACCGGCTGGATCGAGATTTTGGGCGCAGGCATCGTCAACCCCGCGGTTTTGGACGCTTGCGGTATCAACAGCAAGGAATACAGCGGTTACGCATTCGGCTTCGGCATCGAGCGCATCGCCATGATCAAATACGGTATTCCCGACATTCGTCTTTTCTTTGAAAACGACAAACGCTTTTTAGAGCAGTATAAGTAGGAGGCATATTTATGAAAGCACCTATAAGTTGGTTACAAGATTTTGTCAAAATAGATATCCCCGCCGAAGCGCTTGCCGACAAACTCGTCCATGCGGGTTTCGAGGTCGAGGAGATTATCCGTGAGGCGGACGCAATCAAAAACGTCGTGTCGGGACGTGTTCTCGCAATGGAACGCCACCCCAACTCCGACCATCTTTGGATTTGCCAAATCAACGTAAAAACGGCGACTTTGCAAATCGTCACGGGCGCGCAAAACGTGCAAGTCGGCGATATTGTCCCCGTTGCGCTGGACGGCGCAGTCCTTTTCGACGGCAAACGTATTTTCAACGGCGAACTTCGCGGTGTCAAATCGCTTGGTATGCTTTGTGGAGGCAGTGAACTTGGACTTACCGACGCCGATTACGAAGGCGCGTCGGTTGACGGCATTATGATTTTGAAGCCCGACACGAAAGTCGGCGTCGATATCAACGAAATTCTCGGTCGCACCGACGTCATTTTGGACGTTTCGGTCACTGCAAACCGTCCCGATTGCAACAGCATTTGGGGCATTGCAAGAGAGGTTGGCGCGGTTCTGCACAAGACAGTCAAGGCTCCCGTCACAAGTTACACCGCAACCCCCGAACGTATCTTCAACTTGTTGGACGTTCAGGTTGCCGACACCGATCTGTGCCCGAGATATATGGCAAAAGCCGTCAAAAATATCAAAATTTGCGAAAGTCCCAAAATCATTCAGGACAGACTTCGCGCCGTCGGCATCAAACCCATCAATAATATCGTAGATATTACCAACTACATTCTTATTGAGCTCGGTCAGCCGATGCACGCTTTCGATTACGCAAAAATCGCGGGCAAACATATTATCGTCCGTCGCGCCGAAGAGGGCGAGACTATCACCACTCTCGACAACACCTCGCACACCCTCGACAACGATATGCTTGTCATTTCAGACGCCGAAAAACCTTTGGCAGTCGCGGGCATTATGGGCGGTGTCGACAGCGGTATTTCGGACGAAACCGATACCATTATCTTTGAAAGTGCCAAATTCGCGCGTGACAACGTCCGTCGCACCTCAAGGAAACTCAACCTCAAAAGCGACAGTAGCGCAAGGTTTGAAAAGGGCATCGACTTCTTAAGTCAAGCCATCGCGATCGACCGCGCGTTGACGCTCATTCAGACAAACGGCTGGGGCACTATCGTGTCGGGTACTATCGATACGAATATGAACGCGGTCAAACCTCGCACGCTCACCGTTCCTTACAAAAAAATCAACAACATTTTGGGCATCAAAGTCCCCACCGAAAAAATGGTCGAGATTTTGAACTCTTTGCAAATCAAAACGGTTGTCAAAGGCAAACGCCTCGAGTGCCAAATCCCCGCGTATCGTGAGGACATCGAGGGCGCGAACGACCTTGCCGAGGAAATTATTCGTTTGTACGGCTACAACAAGATAAAATCAACCTTGTTTGCCGACGCGTCCAAGCAAACTATGGGCGGTCGCGATCCTTTCCGCACAAAAGAAGACTTGTTGAAACGTCTGCTTTCTGCAAAGGGCGCAAACGAAATTATTACTTACAGTTTCATCTCGCCGAAAACTTTCGATACGCTCCGTCTTGACAAAAACGACGCTTTGAGAAACGCCATTACCATTCTCAATCCGCTTGGTGAGGACGTCAGCATTATGCGCACGACGCTTGTCGGTAGTATGCTTTCGATAATCGGCAACAACTTCAGCAAAAACAACAAAGAAGGCGTTTTCTTCGAGACCGCAAAAGTCTTTGTTCCCAAGTCGTTACCGCTGAAAGACTTCCCCGTCGAGACCGAAACTCTCGCGGTCGGAATGTACGGCGCGGACTGCGATTTCTATACGCTGAAAGGTCTTTTGGACAGCGTGTTCTCGGCGTTCAAAATCGACAAAACCACCTACGCGCGCATAAATAAACCTTATTTGCACGAGGGTAGGAGTGCCGAAATATTCGTCGACGGCACGTCCGTCGGCTACATTGGCGAGGTTTATCCCGACGTTCAGGAAGCCTACGGCATCGATACCCGCGTTTACGTTGCGGAAATCAACCTTGAAAAACTCTTTGCGTTTGCTCTCGATCATCGCGAGTTCAAGGCTCTTCCGAAATATCCCGCAATCAGTCGCGACCTTGCGCTTCTTGTCAAAGACGGCGTTTCGTCCGACCAAGTCGTTGCGGTCATCAAAAAGGTCACCAACAGAAAACTTTTGGAAAGCGTCGAAATCTTTGACGTTTACAAAGGACAAGGCGTACCCAAGGGCAATACGTCCATCGCTTTGACCGTCGTCTTCCGCGCTCCCGACAGGACGCTCACCGACGACGAGGTGCAGGCGGAAATCGACCACGCTTTGAAGAGTATGAAGCGTAAGTACAGAGTCAAACTTCGTGTATGATTGAAATTCTTGCTCCGGCAGGTGATTTAATATCGTTAAAATCGGCAATAGCCTCAGATACCGATGCGGTTTATCTGGGGCTATCCGCGTTTAATGCGAGAATTAAAGCCGAAAATTTTACGGTTGAAAATATCGATAAGGTGACAGAATACTGCCATCTTTTTGGCGTTAAGGTGTACGTCACGATAAACATCGCCGTAAAAAACGAGGAGAAAGAGGAACTTATCAAAACTATCGTCGCGTGCGCAAATGCAAAAGTCGATGCGTTTATCATCACCGATATGATGACGCTGTCCCTTGCAAGGAAATACGCGCCCGACGTTAAACTGCACGCCTCGACGCAGTTCGGTATTTGCAACGCCGAGGGCGCAAAGTTTGCAGAAACCTTGGGATTTTCGCGCGTCGTACTTTCGCGCGAAGCAACCCTCAAAGAAATCAGAAAAATAAAAGAGGAAACAAATCTCGAAATTGAGTATTTCGTGCACGGCGCGCTTTGCGTGGCGTTTTCGGGAAAATGCCTGATGTCGTCGTTTATCAACGGGGGCAGTGGCAACAGAGGAAGATGCTTGCAACCTTGCCGTCTTTTTTATACCGAAAAAACCACGGGGAAACAAGGCTATCTTTTGTCAACTTCCGATTTGTGTCTTGCCGACGAACTGCAAGAACTCAAAGACGCGGGCGTCACGAGCTTCAAAATCGAAGGGCGACTTCGCCGTCCCGAGTACGTTTTTAAAACCGTCAAAACTTACAAAAAAATATTGAAAAACGACTTTATCGTCGAAAAAAACGACCTAAACACCCTAAAATCCGCATATAATCGTGGCAACTTTACAAAAGGATATTCCTTTGACGACACCAAAAATATTATGAGCGAAAAGGTGCAGGGTAATATCGGCGTAAAAGTTGGCACGATAAAAAAAGTTTTTTCGGACGGATATTCCGAAATTGTTTTTTCGGGCAAAATCGAGGAAGGACAAGGCTATAAACTTTTGGACGAAAACGGCTTTGAAAAGTCGGGCGGAGTTTTTCCTTTGTCAAAAAACGGAAAATTCCTTATAAAAGACGCAAAGGCTGGATACGAAATTAGGAAGACGTCGGAGGGCGACTTTACCTTTGACGAAAAGAAACTTCCGATTATTGTTGAATACAACGTTGACGAAAACGGAAAATTTTTGGCGACTTTCAAATATAACGATATTTCCTATTCCGTTTCGTCAAAGTTTGAAAAAGCGCAAAGTAAACCGCTGGACGACGATACAATAAAGGGCGCGCTTTCAAAGACAGGCGACACCGTGTTTTTTGTAAAATCCATATCGGGAAACATAAATTCAGATGTTTTTGCGCCACGCTCGACGCTTAATAATCTTCGCCGTGACGCACTAAACGGAATTAGGGAAAAAATATTAAATTCCTATGATTTTGCGAAAAATGTCGAAAAATCAACGAAAAGTATTATAAAAAACCGCCAAAATTATAATAATCTTGTGGCGGTGGAAGTCCAAAACGAAGACCAACTGTCCGTTGAACTTCTTGAAACCGCCGATATAATCGTGTTTTTCCCAAACGAGTATTCGGAAAGCGTCGTTTCGTCGTTTTTATTAAAATCGGGCGATAAATATGACAAAGTGTTTTTAAAACTTCCCGTCAACGCAAGAGAAAACGACGTAAAATTGTTGGAGGATATTATTCAAAATTGCAAGATTTCGGGCATATACGCAACTAATCCTTATGGAATTTTTCTTGCAAGAAAGCATAATCTCAGGCTGTTTTCGGGATACGAACTTAACATTTTCAACGACGAAGACGCGAATATTTTGTCCGACGGCTTATTCGTCGCAAGTGCAGAACTTACGAAAAACGAGCTTTCGCGCTTTACCGGCACGCCGTTCGTTTTTGCCTACGGATACTTACCGCTGATGAATCTTTCGCACTGCGTATCTCGGCTTGTCACAGGGAAATCTTGCGAAAACTGCGCCTACAAAAACGGCTTTACCTACGTCGATCGCAAGAATTTTGAGTTTAAAGTCTTAAGAAATAAGGCGGTGAATTGTTATTTCGCGCTGTACAACTCAAAAATTCACGATATTTCGTCAAAACTTCAGCCGAATTCTTTTAATTTATATCTGAATATGTTACAATTATCGCGTGACGAAAGCCTCAAAGTTTTGACGGCGTTTAAGGATAATTTATCCTTAAATTCTTCTGACAAAACCAACGGCCACTTTATAAACGGTGTATTATGAACGCTGAAAAAGCCCTGAAAACTCTGGAATATCAAAAGATTTTGGACATGCTTAAATCGCACGTCTCGTCCGAGCGCGCGCGTGAGCTTGTGGACGAAACCCGCCCGACCGCCGAAAAAGCGACTGCGGAAGCACTTCTCAACGAAACGCATGAGGCGGACAAAATCCTTTTTGAACAGGCACTCGATCCAAACTTTGCAATCGACAATATCGTCACGTCGCTTGAGCGCACCAGAAAACTTTCAAACCTTACTATGGCGGAACTTTTGAAGATTTCCCGCGTGTTAAAGGTATCGAGAATTCTCAAAAACACTTTGTCGCGCGCACTCGACGCCGACGTAATAAAAGGATACTCATTCGGGCTTTTCACAAACGCGCCTCTTGAGGAAAGAATCGACAAAAGCATCATCTCCGACACCGAAATGAGCGACGACGCAAGTCCCGCGCTTCGGCAAATCCGCATTAAAATCAGGCGCACCAACGAAAACGTCAAAACAAAACTCCAAAGTTACGTCACTCAGGGCAAATACCAAAAATATTTGCAGGACAATATCGTCACGATGCGTGGCGACAGGTACGTCATTCCCGTAAAATCCGAATTTAAGGGAGCAATGCAGGGGCTTGTTCACGACCAATCGGCGTCCGGGCAGACTTTATTTATCGAACCGCTTGCAGTCGTCGAACTTAACAACGAACTGAAAACCCTCATCATCGAGGAACAGCGCGAAATCGAAATGATTTTGAGCGATCTCACCGCATCGGTGCGCACCGACGTCAACGAAATATTGCTAAACTACGAAATTATCGCGCGTTTGGACGTCATTTTTGCAAGGGCGAAACTCGCGCGGACAATGGACGCCGTCATGCCCAAAATCAACGACAAGGGCTATATCAATATCGTGACGGGCAGACACCCGCTTATCGATAAGTCGAAAGTCAAACCCATCACCATTTATCTTGGCAAAGACTTCGACGTTATGCTCATCACGGGCCCCAACGCCGGCGGAAAAACCGTCACGCTGAAACTTGTGGGGATTTTGGAAGTTATGGCACTTTCCGGCATGTTCATACCCGCGGGCGAGGACAGCGAAATCTCGACTTTTTCAAATATTTTCACCGATATCGGCGACGAGCAGTCGATTGAACAATCCCTTTCGACTTTCTCAGGTCACCTCAAAAATATCGTGTCGTTCATCAACGATATCACGCCCGACACACTTTTGTTGTTGGACGAACTCGGCGCGGGCACCGATCCCGCAGAGGGTAGCGCGCTTGCCGTCGCAATCACCAAAGAAATCAAAAAGGTGGGCGCAAAAGCCGTCATCACCTCGCACTTCAACGCGCTGAAAGAGTACGCAGTCAGCACCGACGGCGTCGGCTCCAGCAGTATGGACTTCAACGTCAACACCTTCGAGCCGTTATATCGTCTAATCATAGGCTCCACCGGCACGTCCAACGCAATCCAGATTGCAAGACGGCTGGGACTGAAAAAGGAAATCGTCGACGACGCCGACTCAATGCTCAGCGAGGAATCCAAGTCATTCGACAAGGTTTTAATGTCGGCGGAAAAAGCCAGAAAAACCGCCGAGGAACTCACCGAACAGGCAAAAGTCCACAAAATCGAAGCCGAAAAAGAACTCAAAAACGTGCAGGACGAACTCAAAAAACTGCGCGATAACAACGAAAAACTTAACGAACAAATACGAAAAGATACCAAAAAGCTTATCGAATCGAGCGTCAGCGAGGCAAACGATATTATTGATGAGTTGAAGGAACTTTTGAATAAACCCGACGAACAAGCCTTGTTTGAGGCAAGAAAACTAAAAAAACGGTTGGAAAATATGTCGGCAGAGTACGAAGAAAACGATTTCAACGCCAATTTCGACCAAAATCTGAATTTTATCGGAGGGGAAATCAAAGTCGGCGACGACGTTTACGTCGATACGCTTGATAAAATCGGCAAGGTAACGTCCGTCAACAAAAACGGCGAATACGAAATAATGCTGGGCGCGGTGAAAACCAAAGTCAAAGCCAAAAATTGCAAGCGTCTTGCACCGACGAAAAACAAGACGGGGCGCGTCAGCGTCTCAAAAACCTTCTCGAACGCGCAAATAAAAACCGAAATCAACCTTTTGGGCAAAACCGTCGACGAGGCGATTTTTGAGTTGGATCCCTTTTTGTATCAGGCGTCCGAGGCAAACGTCCCAGAAGTTCGCGTGGTGCACGGCAAGGGTACGGGCGCGCTGAGGAAAGGCGTTCAGGCGTTTTTGAAAGGTCACCCCTGCGTCAAAGACTTCCGCGACGGAGCGTACGGCGAGGGCGACAACGGCGTAACTGTGGTGAAGATAAAATGATGCCCGAATACTTTTCGGAAACTCAAACCAATACGGGCGCGGTGGAAGCAAAAAAAGTCAAAAACCTTTTATTTTCGTCCTATGCGCTGAAAGTTTTTTCGTTTATATTCGTCATACTTTCCGCAATTTTCACGCCGTATTACCTTTTCGGATTTGCGCTGTTTTTCGGAATCGGCATTGCGATAAAGCAATCGGTACTGGACAGAATTGCAAGTTTTGAGTACTTTTTAGTGCGCGACAAACTGATAATTTCCGCATTTACAAACTTTGGCGCGACGAAATATTGTATCACGATACCGATAAATAACATCGTCAGTATCGAGCGGGATTTTGATAAAATTCCCGAAAAAACCGACATAAACGCCGTCCCCGACGGCAAAAGTATTATAAAAATCCGCTTTTTAGAGAATAGTTTGACGAGAAATTTGTATTTTTCGCCTTGCATGTATCTTGAAGCACTCATACGGAATAAGAAAAATGATTTATTTTGATAACGCAGCAACCACTCCGCTTGACGAAATTGCAATCGACGCCTTAAAAGAGTTCGGCGTTGAAAAGTTTTTCAACCCTTCGGCACTTTATCGCGAGGCACTGGAAAACACAAAGGCACTTAACTTAGCGCGCGAAAATATCCTAAAAATTTTGCACGGCGAGGGCGATTTTATTTTCACCGCCAGCGGGACAGAGTCCGACAATATGGCGATTTACGGCGTGAAAAAACCGAAAAACGCACGGCTTATAGTGAGCGCAAGCGAACACTCGGCAATGCTCAACCCCGCAATCGATCTAAAAAATAAAGGCTATGACGTGCAATTCGCTCCGCTCAATCCCGACGGCGGTGTAAATATCGACGAATTCAAAAAACTTTTGAACAAAGACGTTTGTTTTGTGTCGATTATGCACGTCAACAACGAAACCGGCGCGGTCAACGATATCCAAAAAATCGTCAAACTGACAAAAGCCGTCGCACCGAACGCAATTGTGCACTCCGACGGCGTGCAAGCCGTAATGAAAGTCAAAATAAACCTCATTAACCTCGGCGTAGATATGTATTCGGTAAGCGCGCATAAAGTTCACGCACCCCGTGGCGTCGGCGGTTTATACATCAAAAAAGGCGTCCGCATTAAACCGCTTATTTTAGGCGGAGGGCAAGAAAAAGGACTGAGAAGCGCAACGGAAAACCTTGCGGGAATCGTTGCTTTTTCAAGAATTCTTGAAAAATACGACAAAAATTTCGCCGAAAATGTCGAAAAACGCAAAAATCTTTTGGAATATTTAAGACGCGGATTTTTGGAAACTATGCCCGAACACCTTGTTATTTCGCCCGATAATTCACCGCATATTCTGATGGTTGCGTTAAAAGGCGTCCGTGGCGAAGTCATGCTCCACAGCCTTGAAGATTTCGGCATTCTTATCGGCGTCGGAAGCGCGTGTAGCAGTAAAAAAGGCATAAATAAATTTCAGTCGTTATTGAACCTCGACGACGACCACAAAGAGGGCATTATCCGCATAAGCGTGTCCGAATCGAACACTTATGACGAGTGCGACGCTCTCCTTGAAAAAATTAAATTATTGACCGAAAAATTAACCGATTATAAAAGGATTTAATATGGAAAGAGTTATACTTTTGAGATTTTCGGAAATTTTTCTGAAGGGCAACAACAGGAAATTTTTTGAAAAAAAACTTATCGACAACATTAAAGAAACCTTGTGCGACTTCGAATATCGTTTTTCGACGTCACAAAACCGCTATATCATCTCGGACTACGACGTTGACGTCGAGCAAGAAATCGTCGAAAGGCTGAAAAAAGTTTTCGGCATTTATTCGTTGAGCGTCGCAAATAAGGTGAAAACGGATTTTGACGCAATAAGAAAAGCGTCGGTGGATTTGTTTGACGACACTCCGCAAAAATTCCGCGTGACGGTAAGGCGCGCCGACAAACGCGTCGATATTCCAAGCCCCGTCATGGCTGCAGAAATCGGTGGCGATATCCTCGAAAAATATCCAAAAACGACGGTTGATCTGTCAAATTTCGACAAAGAAGTGTACGTTGATATCCGCGAAAACGGCTACACCTACATTTTCTTGGACAAAATTCACTGCGCGGGCGGTATGCCGGTCGGTTCCAGCGGAAAGGCACTTTGCCTGCTTTCGGGCGGTATCGACAGTCCCGTTGCCGCATATATGATGGCAAAACGCGGGCTTCAAATCGACGCAATCCACTTCCACAGCATGCCTTATACCAGCGAACAGGCGAAAGAAAAGGTCGTAAGCCTCGCAAAAATCGTGTCGGCGTACTCGGAACACATCAAACTGCACGTCGTGCCGTTCACCGAAATTCAGGAAAACATTCACAAATTTTGCCCGCCCGAATATATGATTACCATTATGCGTCGCATTATGATGAGGATTTCGGAAAGGCTCGCAATGCAAATCAACGCGGGCGCGCTTGTCACAGGCGAGAGCCTTGGTCAAGTGGCGTCGCAAACCATGCAAAGCATCACCGTGACAAATAAAGTCATCGAAAGATTGCCTGTTTTCCGTCCGCTCATCGGCTTTGACAAGGAAGAAATCGTCAAAATTTCAAAGCAAATCGACGCATTTGAAACAAGTATCCTGCCTTATCAGGATTGTTGCACGATATTTTTGCCGAAAAACCCCGTCATTCGTCCGAAGCTCGAGCTTATCGAACGCGCCGAAAAAGCCCTCGATATCGAAGGACTTATCAGTCGGGCAATGGAAAATATCGAGGTCATCGAGGTCAAACGCTGACAATCAATCGGCATTTATTAAAAACCAGTCGGTTTCGTACGCGTTACCGACTATTTTTATGCCATATTGGTTGTAAAAGTAGGGTTTAATATAATACTTCACAAGTTTTTTGTCGTAAACGACGTCATAAAAACTGATGACTTCGGCGTTTTTATTATCATAGGTTTTCACAAGAGTTTCGGTATTTCCGTCAAAACAAAAAACGTCGTAATATAAATATGGTTCGGCAGAAATTTTCACGTTGACGACGTTGCCGTCCACAAACGACCTTACGTTTTCAACCGAAAACCCGTCAAAGCAAGTCGAATAATTTTTTGGTAAATTATCGCTTTTGAAAACCTCGCTTCTTCTGTATTTCGACGGCGTGTTGAAAGTAGTGAGCAAGATTTTTTGTTTGTTTTTTAGGGCATAATCGTCGATATCAACGCAGTAAACGTCGTTTGGAATGGAAAATTTTGACGTTTGTCCCGCCTCGACATACTTCAAAACCTCACGCATACCGCGCGTGACGTAACTTCCTCCCGTTTCTTCTAAGGACATATCGTTGTTTTTTGCGCCAGAAGCGTTGCCGTGCCACAGTAAATAGGTGTGTGCATTCGTGTATGCTACGTTGTACGCATCGGAATTGCCGTCCGCTCCTCCTACCGTCCCCGTCTTGGACGCAACCTCGAAATCAAGGTTATTAAGTCCTTTTGCGGTGCCGAATTTTGCGGTGTCAATGAGGACGTCAGTCATAATATAGGCGTCGGCGGGGGACAAAACGCTGTTGTTTTCAAGAGTTTTTGAATACAAAAGGTTTCCGAATTCGTCATAAATTTTGCTGATAAACGACGGTTTGTTATAAACGCCCGCATTTGCAAACGTCGCATACGCTCCAACAAGCGACAACATATTGTTTTTGGAAAAATTACCAAGGGCAACGGTGGCGTTTTCGTCAAAATCGGATATTTCGATGCCGACGTTTCTTGCAAATTCCTGCACTTTCTTAAATCCGATTGTGTTGTAGGTTTTGACAGCGACAACATTTGACGAGGTCATAATCGCGCTCCTTACGTCCGTCCAACCGAGATAGTGCTCCTGATAATTTTTCGGCATATAACCGTTGAAGTCGGTTTTCATATCGAGGACGGGTGTTGCGGGCGACACGACGTTTTCTTTCATTGCGGGCGCATAGATAACAACGGGTTTTGCAGTGGAACCGAAAGGGCGATAAAAATCGTAAATATTGCGTTTTTTTGTTGAAAAATATGCCGAAACACCCATATTTTTGTTGTCAACGATAATTGAAAGTCCGTCCGCGCGCACGCCGTTTTTGTTCAAATGATAATAATTTGGATTGCCCAAAACGTCAGTAAGACACGCCTGATAATCGGGGTTTAAGAACGTTTCGACCTTATATTTTCCCGTCAAAACTTTGCCTATAGACACGCCCAAAATGCTCGACGCTTCGTACGCAACCGACTCGACGTAACTTTGCGTGTTGGAATAAACCGCATTCAAATCAACGTTGATTTCCTCGGCTTTGGCGTTTTTATATTCGACGTCTGAAATGAGTTTTTGATTTTTCATAAGGGAAAGCACGAGGTCGCGTCGTTCTCGTGCGTTTTTGATGCTTGAAACGGGCGAGTATTTCGACGGATTTTTCAAAATACCCGCAAGCGTCGCACACTCCGACAGAGAAAGCGACGAAAGATTTTTATTAAAAATTCCTTTGGACGCACTTTTTACGCCGTAAAGTCCGTTTCCGAAATATGACACGTTGAGATAAGACGTCAAGATTTCGTCTTTTGAGATTGATTTTTCAAGTTGTCTTGCGATTTTTATTTCGTTAAGTTTTCGCTTCACCGATCTTTCTTGCGTAAGATGCGTGTTTTTCACAAGTTGCTGGGTTATCGTGGACGCTCCTTCGAGGGCACCGCCTTTCAAATTATTGAATAATGCGCCGAAAATCCTTATCGTATCGACGCCGTTATGCTTGTAAAATCTTTTGTCCTCGACGGCAATGACGGCATTTTTCAGGTTTTCGGGAAGTTCCGAAAACTGCGCAAGTGAATTCTTAAATCCTTCGATATTATTTCCGTTTATATCGTAAAAAGCGGTGGTTATGTCGTTTTTTGGCATCAAAGTATTATCAAAAACGGCGTTTTTTGTAATACTCGAAAACGCAATCAACCCGCCTGCGGTCAATAAAAGAGCAAAAATCAAATTGAAAACAAGCAAAAATTTCAAAAATTTCTTCATAAAATCAGTATGCATAAAACTTAAAAATTTATGTTTTAAGGGGGCTTATTTCTTGCTTATATTTTGAAACTTATGTATAATTTAATACTATGAATAGTATTATCGACTTCAAAAATAAAAAATATTGCGTGGTGACGTACGGTTGCCAAATGAACCTGCACGAGTCCGAAAAGATCGCGGGGATTTTGGAAAATATGGGCATGAGTGCAGTTGACGCGCCGGAAAACGCCGACGTCGTCGTCTTCAACACCTGCTGTATTCGCGACACCGCCGAGCGTCGCGCACTTGGCAATATCGGCAAAATGAAGGAACTAAAAAAGAAAAACAAAAATCTTCTCATAGTCGTCACGGGCTGTATGACTCAGCAAAACGGCTTTGCCGAAAATATGAAAGAACGCTATCAATACGTTGACGTCATTTTGGGCACGCACAATATTTCCGACCTCGAAAACCAAATTAAAATCCGCCTCGAAAAGAAAAAGAGGGTGGCGTCGGTTCTCGACACAGACGGATACATCGACGACGAAACGACGCCTGTCACTCGCACGAGTTATCCCAACGCTTGGGTGAACATAAACTACGGTTGCAACAATTTCTGCACCTATTGCATCGTCCCGTACGTCAGGGGGCGCGAAAGAAGTCGCGATATGGAAAGCATCGTTGCGGAATGCGAAAAACTAATTAAAGACGGATATAAGGAAATCACGCTCCTTGGACAAAACGTCAACAGCTACGGCAACGACGTTTTGGACGAAAACGTGAATTTTGCCAACCTTTTGAAAAAAGTTGCAAATATTGACGGGAAATTCAGGATTCGTTTTATGACGTCGCACCCCAAAGATTTGACGCTCGACGTCGTGAAAACAATCAAGGAAAACGACAAAATCTGCAACAATATCCATCTGCCGATACAGGCGGGAAGCAATTCGGTATTGAAAAATATGAACCGTCGCTACACGCGCGAGCATTACCTGAATCTCATCGATATGATAAGACGTGAATTGCCAGACTGCGGTATCACAACGGACATCATGGTTGGCTTCCCGTACGAGACGGAAGAGGATTTTTCTGATACGATGGACATCGTCGAAAAGGTCAGATTTTCAACCGCTTTCACGTTTATTTATTCGGTAAGAAAGGGCACAAAAGCGTCCGAAATGCTACAAATTCCTTATGAAATCAAACAAAATCGCATAAAACGCCTCATTCAACGACAAAACGAAATCACCGAGGAAATCTCGAAGGAGTACGTCGGAAACGTTTATGAAATTCTTGTCGAAGGCGTGCAGGAAAAGAAAAAAGGATACGTCGTCGGGCGCACCGAAAGCGGGCGTCTTGTCAGCGCAAAGGGCGACGAAAATTTGATTGGCGAGTTCAATAACGTCAAAATCACCGCCGTAAAAAATGCTCAACTATTAGGAGAAATACTTTGAAAGAAAAAAATCAGTTGTCGCCGATGATGCGAAGATACCTCGAAATTAAGGAGCAATACAAAGACGCGATATTGCTATTCCGCCTCGGCGATTTTTACGAAATGTTTTTTGACGACGCGGTGACTGCGTCCGATTTTCTGAACCTTACGCTCACCGGGCGTGACTGCGGACTTCAAGAGCGCGCGCCTATGTGCGGTGTGCCGTATCATGCTGTCGATAACTACGTCAAAAAACTCATCGACGGCGGGTTTAAGGTGGCGATTTGCGAGCAACTCAATACCCCCGACGAGGCTCAAAAAGGCAAGCAACTCGACCGCGACGTCGTGCGTGTTATCACCGCCGGCACCGTCGTTGAGGACAGCCTTCTTCCCGAAAAACAAAACAACTATATTGCGTCGATTTTCGTGTCGGACAACGGCTTCGGACTTGCTTGGGCGGATATGTCCACCGGCGAATTCTGCCTGTTTGAAAACACCGAAAAACGCCTTGAGGTTTTGGACGACGTCCTTGTTTCGATTTCGCCGTGCCAGACAATAATCAACTCAAAAGGTGCCGAAATCTTACTAAATAGCGTGATTTCGGGCAAAATTAAGCGTCCCGAGGTATTTTTCGACTGGGCATTTTCCTTTGACAACGCCGAAAAAACATTGCTGAAACAATTCAAGGTCAAGACGCTTTCGTCGTTCGAGTGCGCCGACAAAAAACTGGCAATCTCTGCGGGCGGTGCGCTTGTCGAATATATGCTACAGACGGGAAAACGCGATTTGTCGCACGTCAATAAGGCGACGTTCATTCAGAACAATTCCTTTATGCTCCTCGACCTCAACACCCGCCGAAATCTCGAACTTACCGAGACCATGCGCGAGGGCAAACGCTATGGAAGTTTACTGTGGCTACTTGACAAAACCGTCACGAGCATGGGCGCGCGTCTTATTAAAAATTGGATTGAAAAACCGCTTGTTAAAGAAAAAGAAATCAACGCAAGACTCAACGCCGTTTCGGCAATCGTCAACGAAAAAGACAACCTTATGGATTTGAGGGAGGCTTTAAAAGGAATCCGCGATATCGAAAGACTGTCGGCGCGAATTTCCTACGGCAACACTAATCCGCGCGACGTTTTGTCAATCGGCGAAACGCTGAAAGCCTTGCCTCTCGTAAAGGCGGCAACAAAATGCTTTGATGATAAAAACCTTATAAAAACCGCCAACAGCATTATTTTGAACGATAAACTCGCCGACAAAATTTTCTCGGCAATCGACGACAGAGCAGGCGCAATCTTCAAAGACGGAGGCTTTATTAAGGAAGGCTTTGACAAAACTTTGGACGAATACCGCTCCGCAAAAAAAGAGGGCGGGATTTGGCTTGCAAACCTCGAAGCACTTGAAAAAGAAAGCACCGGCATCAAAAATTTGAAGGTCGGCTACAACAAAGTTTTCGGATATTATATCGAAGTGTCGAAGTCGCAGGTCGATATGGTACCCCTTCGCTACCAACGCAAACAGACGCTTGTCGGCGGGGAACGCTACGTCACCGAGGAGCTTAAGGACATCGAAAACAAAATTTTGGGCGCAGATGAAAACGCGGTTAAGCTCGAACTCCAAATTTTCGACGATTTGGTGAAAGAAATCAAACTGCACATCGACGAATTTTTGCAAACCGCAAAAGCGGTGCAAGCCATCGACGTTTTGCAGTCGTTTGCAATGGTCGCGCTCAACAATAATTACAATAAACCCGTTGTCAGCGACAAAATCAAGCGAATTTTCATCAAAAACGGGCGTCACCCCATCGTCGAGGCGGTGGCAAAATCGACGGCGTTCGTGCCGAATGACACAAATCTGGACGAAAAAGAAAACCGCTCAATGATAATCACCGGACCGAATATGGCGGGTAAATCGACGTATATGCGACAGGTCGCGCTCATCACGCTTATGGCGCAAATCGGCTCGTTTGTCCCCGCGGACTCTGCGGAAATTTCGCTGACCGACCGCATTTTCACACGTGTCGGAGCGTCCGACGACATCTCGCTCGGGCAAAGTACGTTTATGGTGGAAATGGTGGAAGTTGCAACGATTTTGAACAACGCAACCAATAAATCGCTGTTGATTTTGGACGAAATCGGGCGCGGAACGTCAACCATCGACGGACTTTCCATTGCGTGGGCAGTCATCGAGGAAATTTCTCGAAAAATCGGCGCAAAAACCTTGTTCGCCACGCATTTCCACGAATTGAAGGAACTCGAAGGCATGTTGGACGGCGTCAAAAATTTCCAAATCCTCATAAAAGAGATCGGCGGGACAATCGTTTTCTTGCACAAAATCGTCAGGGGAAGTGCATCGAAAAGCTTCGGCATCGAGGTGGCGGAACTTGCCGGTATCCCAAAAAACGTGGTCGCGCGCGCAAAAACTATAATGCGCCAACTTGAAGAAATCGACATAAATCGCGACACAAACAGCATAATGATGACGGCAAAGGGCGGGAAACCTCAACAAATGTCGCTTTTCGACGAGGGCGCGTCCGACAATGAGATCGTCAAAATTTTGAAGGATACGAATATCGAAAACGTCAGCCCCGTGCAGGCGTTCGCAATCTTACTCGACCTCAAAGACAAGGCGGATAAACTATGAAAATCAACGTTCTGGACAGCAGTATTTATAATTTAATTTCGGCAGGCGAGGTGGTTGAAAGACCGGCGTCCGTCGTAAAGGAACTTGTCGAAAACTCGATTGACGCGGGCGCAAAATCCGTAAAAATCGAGGTGTTTCAAGGTGGAAAAAGCAAAATCCGCGTGACCGACGACGGTGCGGGAATCGAAAAATCCGACCTTTTGACGGCGTTTTTACCACACGCGACAAGCAAAATTTCCGAAAAAGACGACCTTTTTTCAATTAAAACGCTCGGTTTCCGAGGAGAAGCGCTTGCAAGCATAGCGTCGGTTGCGATGGTCAACGTCATTTCAAAAACCGATGCCGACGACGTGGCGTACGGTGCCGAACTTCGTGGCGGGAAAGTCGAAAACACCTTTGAATGTGCAGGCGTGACGGGGACGTCGATAACCGTTGACAATCTTTTCTTTCTTACCCCCGCAAGGCTCAAATTTTTGAAGAAGGACAAGTCGGAAGAAAGCGAAATCACGTCGCTTGTTTTGAAGATGATTTTCGCAAATCCATACGTTGCGTTCAATTATTCGGCGGACGGCAAGACAATCTACAAAACCGACGGAACAGGGCTAAAAAACGCGATAAATTGCGTGTATAACCGTGAAATTACTATGAATTTCCTTGAAATCGAGAATACTTTTGGCGATTTTTCGATAAAAGGGTTTATTTCAAAGCCGACTTATTTCAAAGGAAACCGCTCCTATCAGACAACAATTATCAACGGTCGCGTCATTGAAAACAGGACGATTTCGACGGCGGTTGAAAAGGCGTACGAGCCGTTCTTGATGAAGCGCAGTTATCCTTTGTACGTCATCGAAATCAATATGCCGTTCGATAAATTGGACGTCAACGTGCATCCGTCGAAGGCGGACGTCAGATTTCAAGACAATCATCAGATGTTTTCCTTCGTTTATTCAAGTATTCAGCGCGCGCTTATGGCGTACGACGACGTGAAAAGCGTCCCGCAACTCGAATACGTCACCGACGAAAGCGAAATTAAGTCCGAAACCTTAATAAATGAGGGCTCACGCGAGGAGTTTTTTGCCTCATTTTCGCAAAATCACGACGAAAACAAGCCTATTTTCAACGATAAACTGTCTTTTTCGGACGAAAATGAGTTTTTAGGACGCGACGTTTTCGGAAGCGTTCAACCGACAAATCGTGCGTCGGACAGCGCAGGCGATGCCTTTTATCGCCAAATAAAAAACAAAATCGCAACGGAAAACACAATAAAAACACAGCAACAATCCATACAACAATCATTTGAATACGACACGGAAAACCAAAAAACCGACGTCTTCGACTTCAACGGCAAAGTCATCGGGCAAGTGTTTTCGACGTATCTCATTGTCGAAAAGGACGATTTCCTTTATATCATCGATCAGCACGCCGCGCACGAACGCATTTTGTACGATAAAATGACGGCGGGCTCCGAATATGCGCAACCGCTCCTTATACCTTATATATATTACGCGAGTGCGCAAGAGTTCGATTTCATTTCGGAAATTTTGCCCGCGCTTTCAAATATCGGTTTCGATATCGAGGAGTTTTCGGGCGATAGTTTCAAGGTGTCGGCTGTCCCCGAGGCGTTGACCGACATCAATTTTGACGAGTTTTTTAAAGATATTACTCGCGATTTTGTCCGCGTCAACCTTTCGGAAAAGGATATTTTGAAAGACAAACTTATTCAGCGTGCCTGCAAAAGCGCAATTAAGGGCGGGGATTCGCTGAACAACGATCAAATCAACGCGCTTTTGAAAAGTTTTCAGGAGTCCGAAACAAAACCTTTGCAATGTCCGCACGGCAGACCGACCGTCATCAAGTTTTCAAAAACCGACTTTGAAAAATGGTTCAAGAGGATTGTATGAAAAAATTGTTGTTCATCGTCGGACCGACAGCGTCGGGTAAATCGGATTTTGCGGTAAACGTCGCAAAAATGCTGAAAACCGACGTCATTTCGTCGGATAGCATGCAAATTTACAAAGATATGACCGTCGGCACGGCAAAAATCACGCCCGAGGAACAGCAAGGCGTCACGCATCATCTCATCGATTTTGTAAGTCCGAAAGATTGTTTTTCGGTTGCGGAATATCGCGAAAACGCGTTGCCGATTATCGATAAACTGTTTTTAATGGGCAAAACGCCGATAATTTCAGGTGGTACGGGGCTGTACGTCAACGGCATTTTGTACCCGATGAATTTTTCGGACACCTCAAAAAATGAGGAACTCAGAAAATCTTTGGAGTGTGACTACGACGAAAAAGGCGCGGATTTTATGCACGAAAAACTCGCGCTTCTCGACGAAAAATCCGCCGAAAAAATCCATAAAAACGACAAAAAACGCGTCGTGCGCGCGCTTGAAATCAATCTTACGCGCGGAAATCGCATTGACAACGATATGAAAAAGCCGTCTTTTGAATACGAAATGGTCGGGTTGTCCGGCGGAGATCGCGCGGTTTTGTACGACAGAATTAACAAACGCGTCGATAAAATGTTTGAAAACGGACTTATCGAGGAAGTCGAAAACCTTATAAAAAACGGCGTTACCTTTGAAAACCAAAGCATGCAAGCCATCGGTTATAAGGAATTCAAGGGGTTTTTTGACGGGAATTTATCGGAAAACGACCTGAAAGAACTCATAAAAAAGGACACGAGAAACTACGCAAAACGGCAATTAACTTGGTTTCGACAATACAAAGATATACGCTGGTTTGACACCGCAAGCGACGAAGCATACGAATATATTAAGGACAATTTTTTAAGGTAAACTATGATAAATATACAAAATATTGACGAATTTATTCAAAAATCCGAGCAAAAATGTCAAAAACAATTTGACGAAATCGACAAAATCGCGCTTTATAATCAGGAAAAAGTCCTGAAAGCCTTCCAAAAAAACGCCGTTCAGGCGCGCCATTTTTACGGCACGACGGGATACGGATACGACGACGTCGGTCGCGACACCTTAAACCGCGTTTTTGCCGACGTATTTCAATGCGAAGACGCCTTGGTTTCGCCGATGATTATGTCCGGAACGCACGCCTTAACCCTTGCGTTATTCGGAATTTTGCGCCCGAACGACACGTTTTTGTCGATTGCCGGCGACCTTTACGACACACTTTACGACGTAATTTACGGAAAAAACATCGGTTCACTTGCCGATTTCAACGTAAAATTTGACAAAATCGACCTCAAAAACGGCGAATTTGACGAAGAAAATATCCTAAAATCCATCGAAAAACTACGCCCGAAAATGGTATTTATCCAGCGTTCGCGCGGATATTCCTGGCGTGACGCGCTGTCAATCGACCAAATTTCGGAAATTATCACAAAAATCAGGCGCAAAAACAAAGATATTATCATCGCCGTTGACAACTGCTATGGCGAATTTATCGATTATTTGGAGCCGACAAACGTCGGCGCAGACCTCATTATCGGCAGTTTAATCAAGAATACCGGTGGCGGAATCGCTCCCACAGGCGCGTATCTTGCAGGAAAAGCCGAAATAATCCGCCAAATTTCCTATCGTTTCACATCGCCGTCAATCGGAAACGAAATCGGAAGCTATATCAGCGGTTATTTGCCGTTTTATCAGGGACTTTTTATGGCACCGGTCACCGTCAAAAACGCCGTTAAAGGCAGTATTTTGTTCGGTCAGGTTTACAACGATTTGGGTTACGAAACCTTGCCAAATCCCGACGCCAAATGCAACGACATCATCAGAAGCATCAAATTTGACACCGAAAACGAACTTATCGAGTTCATTCGCGGTGTTCAAGCGTCCGCGCCGATCGACAGCAACGTCGTGCCGTATCCGTGGGATATGCCGGGATACAACGACCAAGTCATCATGGCGGCAGGGGCGTTCGTACAAGGCAGTTCAATCGAACTTTCTGCCGATTCGCCGATAAGAAAACCGTACGTTGCGTATTTGCAAGGAAGTTTGACTTACGAGCACGCAAAAATCGCCGTAAAGCAAACAATTGAGTATTTAATCAAAAATCAGCAGTAAAACAAGACGTTTACGAAACAAAAATGCGCCAGAACTCGTTCTACGAGCAAATCTATAAAAATCTCGTGAAAATTTGTATAAAAACGAAAAGATAAACGCCTGATTCGTGCGCGAAACAATAAATTAAATAATCGATACAGTGCACATAATCGATAAATAAATATTAGTTTTATTGAGAATTAAATCCGTGTGTTTGCGATATTTTATATTTCAATTTGTCGTACAAAACAAATCTTAAAACATACACAAAACAACGTTTAATTAAATTGCTAAAAATTGCCAAAAAAATTGCTCGCACCGCCCTGAACCGCATTTTATCGGGCTTAGTTTGCGTAAAACCCGTATTTTACGCATAGATATTCTATATTGCTCTATTCTAAAAATCCCCCTAATTCATAGTAATTTTCAAAAATACTGACGGTATTCTTCTTTTGAAAAGTGCCAAGAATAATCAAAAATTTGTCCGCAACGTATAAAACGTATGCGGACTTGTTTTAATAGTTTTATTTAGATGGCACACGTATCCCTCCCGGGAGATTCTCACCACGTCGTAAATCTCGCTTTTGACCAAGCAAACTCATTTCATTTGTTTGTTTGTCCTATGTTCGTTTACTCCTTATGACAAAAGTAAAATATTCTTGCATTCTTCTCTTAACTGAACATAAAAGTTCTGTATTTTAGCGTTAGGTTGTCTCAATTGTTGCAATATTTTCAGAATTTTTCATGGAATTTAGCACCAAAAAGACGAAATCTTGCGTTTTTTCAAGGATTTTACGCCCTGTCGGCGTGACCGTCGACACTGCAAACGCATGGCGTCCGTATAGCGCGCCCGTACATTTCAAAAGTTCGTTTTTGACGCCCAATTTGTCGAATTTTGCTTTCAATGCGTAACTATCGACGATCAAAGCGTCGTGTTCGGCGCAGATAATGAACGTCGGCGCGAAGTTTTCGTCCAAAAACTTTTCGGGATAAATGACGTTTATACGGTCCTCGGCGAGCCCTTCTCTGATATCTTTCACGGGGATATCCGTCAGACTTTCCACCATAATATCCATATTCGGGAACTTGGACGACGCGAGCGAACGCATATCGAACGCCCCGCAATTGAAGACGTTTGCGGAAATTTTGAACTCGTCGGCGTGGCGGAATTTGAGCCCCATAATATCAAGTACTTCTTTATGATTTGCGATGAAATTCAAAATCATGCCGAAATACACGCCGGCCGACTCCCCTCCGAAGATGATTTTCGACGTATCGATATTCAATCTTTCGGCGTTGTCGAACAAGAAATCGACGGCGTCCAGCACGTCCTGCACGGGATACGGAAATTGCTTAATCGGCGACCACTGATAGTCGATATTCGCAACGACGACGCCCTTTTTTGCAAACTCGAAGCAATATGTACGGCGCATACTTTTGACGCCCGAAATCCACCCGCCCCCGTGAACGTAAATCATAAGAGGAAGTTTTTCGGACTGATTTTTCGGTCTGATGACATCGAGGTTATTGTATTTCCCCTGCCCGTACGGCACGCATTTTTCAAGCGACACGTCGTAGGAATTCGGGCTTCTGTGCAGTAAAATTTCGGCAAGACGCTCGGAAAAATTCAACAAATAATGCAACGTTTTTGCTTTGAAAACGCGGTTTTTATCCATAAATTGCTCCCTTTTGATAATCTTTAATATAAATATATCATAATTATTTTAATATTTCCATATATAGCGTTAAAATGTTTTGTATTTTATGCATAGTTGTGTTAAAATTTGCTTATGGAAAAAACTAATGATTATTTTAAGCAACGCAACATTGATTGCATCAAAAAAATCCGCGACGTCGAGCAGGAATTGCCTCAGTTTATCCCCGAATATTTTATCGGTATCGAGCACAACACGTCTGCGCTCACGAGGCTCAATTACGCATACGACTTAAGGATTTTCTTTTTTTATCTCGTCAACTACGTCCCGGCGTTTCAAAACGTCGGCTCGCCCGAAAACTTCACCATCGACGACCTAAAAAAAGTCACCACGACTCACCTCGAACGCTACACCGATTTCTTGACCTATTACGAATACAAAGGCAAGCATTACTCCAACGAAAACAACGGAAAAGCGCGAAAATTGTCGTCGGTGCGCGCGATGTTCAAGTACTTTTACAACAAGGAATATCTGCCCTCGAACGTCAGCGCAAAAATCACAATGCCGAAAATTAAGGACAAAGAAATCATTAAACTTGAGTCCAACGAAGTCGCCGACATTTTGAACGTCGCCGAAAACGGAAGTTCGTGCCTTACGAAGCATCAGGAAATATATCACGAGGTCACGCACATTCGCGACACCGCACTCCTCACCTTGTTTTTGGGCACGGGTATTCGTATCTCCGAGTGCGTGGGATTGAACGTCAACGACGTCGACTTCAACGTCAACGGATTTACAATCACAAGAAAAGGCGGGGCGCGCGTTATTTTGTACTTTTCGGACGAAGTAGCGGACGCACTGAAAGCGTATCTCAAGGAAAGAAACGAAAATCCGAAAGTCCCCAAAGACGAGCAAGCCCTCTTTTTGTCGATGCAAAACAAGCGACTTTCGACGCGCGCAATCCAAAATATCGTGCAAAAATACAGCCGTATCGTGTCGCCTCTCAAAAAAATTTCACCGCATAAACTGCGCAGTACTTACGGCACGAGCCTTTATCGAGAAACCGGCGACATTTACGTCGTTGCCGAAGTCCTCGGTCACCGCGACGTCAACACCACGAAAAAGCACTACGCCACCATGAGCGACGATATCCGTCGCGCCGCCGCAAAAAAGGTTATTTTAAGAAAAGACGATTAAAAAACCGCCGAAGTATTATGAAATCTTGACTTTTTTATAATACTTATTTATAATTTACTTTGAGGTGAATATATGGACGTATCATCAATAAACAGCGACCTTATCCGCGGAAACGTGACTACGATTATCCTGAAAGCCCTGCTCGACGAGGACAGGTACGGATACGACATTTTGCGCGAAATCGAAGTCAAAAGCGGTGGTCAATACAAACTCAAACAGCCCACGTTATACAGTTGTTTGAAACGCCTCGAAAAACAAGGACTTATCAGTTCCTACTGGGGCGACGAAAGCGACACCGAAGGCGGACGCAGACGTTACTACGCCCTGACCGACGCGGGCAAAAACTATCTGCAAAAAATGCAAAGCGAGTACGAGTATTCCCGCACGATTTTGGACAGTTTGTTGTCCGAGGATAAATTCGATTTTGAAAACGAGGACGCGCCTTTCGACATCAATAGTCTGCGCCCTTACACCAAGCGTGGCGGGGACGATGACGAAAAAGATACACAAAAAGACGAGGCAAAAACGCCCGAAGTTATTCGTGGCGTGCCGTCCGAGAAATCAGAAAAACGGGACGACGGTTCGACGTACAAATCGATTTATAGCAACGACACCCCCGCTGAAACCAAGCCCGACGAACAGCAAAAATCAATGTTTGCCCCGTTTGATCGTGGCGCAAGTTCTTATGATACCGAGTATCGTCACACATCAAGTTCCGTTTCGGACATGCTCTCGCGCATCGACGATATTTTGAGTGCAAAACCCGAAAAAGAAGAAGTCGAAACGGAAGAAAAGGTTGAAATTTCGGAAGTCAAAACCAACATTCTCGGAAAACCTATCGTTGACGATAAAAAGACGGAAATTTCTGAAAATATACCAAAAAAACACGAGGAAACCGAGGAAAAACCCGTCGAAAAGTCGTTTGATAAACCGACGCCCGCGCCCTACACCGAGCCTACTGAGGAAGAAATCGCGCTGGCAAAAGCAATTCTTTTGGAAACCGAAAATATCAAAGCCGACGTCGAGGACGAAGAGCACCTTTTAAGGCGCGACGCCGCAAAACGCGCGCTTTCCATTGGCTCCTACGCCGACAACAGCAAAAATATCGTCGAAAAGTACGACGAGGCGCAACGACTTTTGGAAAAGAAAGCCGATACTCCCGAGGAACAAGTCGAGGAACAACCGGAAGTTGTCGACGACCGCTCGGCTCGTGAGAAACTCTTTGGCGAAAGGCAAAACGACGCACCCGCCGAGTCTCCCGACCGCACCGCCGAACGCGAGGCTGCCGCAAAAATCCTTTTCAATCGAGATCAACAAACGGAAAATAAAACCGAGGAGCCGTCCCCTTATCCGAATCCTTATATGATTTTCGATAAGTACAGTAATCCCCAAAAACCGCAGGAAATCAAGATCCAGTACGATCCGAAAGAGGTGTTTTCAAAGTACGGCGAACAGAACAAAACCCCCGAAAAACACTACGATCCCAAGGAAATTTTCGATAAATATAACGGGAAAGAACAGCCGAAACAGGAAGAAGAACGTCACTTCGATCCAAAGGAAGTCTTCGACAAGTACAATCCGGACAGGCAAATCGCGCCCGAACCCGAAAAACACTATGATCCGCGCGATGTTTTTGACAAATACAATAAAAAAGAAGAGCCCGCACCCAAGGAATCCGCGCGAGTCAATATCGAACGCTCGCCCGTTGCGCCCGCTTCGTCTTTCAGTTTCCGTCAAAACGACGACATCGTGAACTATCGCGATGCTTTTTCGGGACTTCGTAACACCACCTCGCAATCGGACGATGAGGACGACGCTGTGGAACTCAGACAAAAACCCGCCAGCAGTATTGACCTCAAAACTAAACTGTTTTCCGAAGGCTATAAACTCAGACCGTATTCACGCGAGAACACCGAAAACTATTATTCGTTGAATTACATAAAGAAAAATCGCCTCAGTCGCGACTGTTATGCAATTCTTTACGCGCTGATATGCATCGAAGTCCTCATCGGATTTGCAATTTTCAGAACCGCTTTTCCGCCTATGGCGTACGCGGCGGTTTGTATAGTCGCACTTCTTGTGCCCGCCGTGCCGTTCGTCGTCTGGACGATGAATCCCGACAAACGCGTCCACGCAAATTACAATTTCAAGACGTCGATACTAAACCGATTTATGCTTTATCTCAATCTTTTGGTCATCGTATGTCTTGTCGGTTTCTTCGGATTCGGCGCAAACATAAACGATGTGAAATCAATGATGGCACCGATAATAATCCCCGCGATACTTCTTCTGAATATTCCGTTGAGCGCAGTCATATACTGCATACTGTATAAGACAAAAAAGTATCACATATCTTAAAAAACCCGCATGAAAAAGCCGTGACACGAAGTCACGGCTTTGTTTTTTGTAAAAATCGAAAATATTATTTCATTGCTTTTTTGATTTCGTCACGCGCCATTTTGTCACAACGATTGTTGTAAACGTTGTCGGAGTGACCTTTCACTCTGACGAATCTTACGACGTGTTTTTCCACCTCGAACACAAGGCTTTTCCAAAGGTCGACGTTTTTCACATCGTCTTTTGAAGCGGTGCGCCAGTTATTCTTTTTCCAACCTTCGAGCCAGCCTTGCAAAAACGGATCGGTCGCATACGCGCTGTCCGACACGACTGTCACGTCGCATTTTTCTTTCAATTGCCTCAATCCTTGGATAATCGCAAACAACTCCATACGGTTGTTTGTAGTGTCCTTGTTGTATCCGCTGATTTCCTTTTCGACGCCTTTATAAATAAGGATAGCCGCCCAACCGCCCGCACCGGGATTGCCACTGCACGCACCGTCGGTATAAACGTCAACATGTTTAAGTTCAGACATTTTCACTCAGCTCCTTACTTCTTTTTTCGCATTTTTGCATGCCGTCCTTGATAATTCCTTCGAGGTTATTTTCCTTGAAAGCGTTGACCGCCTCGATTGTGGTACCGCCGGGACTGCACACGTTTTTTATGAGCGTATCGACGTCGGTTGTGCGATTTTCGACCATTTTCACCGCGCCGAGGAAGGTTTGCAAGGTAAGTTCTTCGCTGATTTTTTCAGAAAGTCCCATCTCGACGCCGGTATCCATCATTGCTTTTATGAAGGTATAGACGTATGCGGGACCGCTTCCGCTGACAGCGGTGACAGCGTCAAAATAGCTTTCGTCCAGCAAAACGACTTTTCCAAGACTTTTGAAAATATCGAAGACGAGCGTCTTTCCTGCATCATCAAAATCGCCCGCGTCGATTGCGCACGCGCCTTCGCCCAAAAGACAAGGCGTATTCGGCATAACTCTTGCGACCTTTGCGCCCTCAAAAAAACCTTTCAGCGTTTTTTTGTTTATGCCCGCCATAATACTGATGATTTGAAGATTTTCAAATTTCGGAAAGTCCTTGAAAATCACTTTGGCGACCTGCGGTTTGACGGCAAGTATTATAAATTCGGCGTTTTTGAATAATACTTTGTTGTCTTTTTGAGTATTAACGCCCTGATTTTTGATGATATTCAGTTTTTCGTCGTCGATGTCGCTCACGACGATTTTTTCGGGCGAGATAACCCCCGTCCTCAAAATCCCGTTAAGGATCGCGCTTGCCATATTACCCGCGCCTACGATGCCAAGTTTATAATCGTACATTTTCATCCTCGAATTTTCGTTTCGATAACTCAATCGATTGACTTAATTTTTTTAATAAGTTATAATGTGTTCGTTGCAAATTTAGGGGAGTGGCTCAACGGTAGAGCAGCGGTCTCCAAAACCGCCGGTTGCGTGTTCGAATCGCGT
>CAKQMI010000022.1 GCA_934254835.1 uncultured Clostridia bacterium
AGCAGACTGTAAATCTGTTGGCACCGCCTTCGGTGGTTCGAATCCACCTCTTCCCACCAAAAAAGAAAGCATCGAATTTTCGATGCTTTCTTTTTTGTGCGAAAGAGAGTGGATGAGATAGCGCGTGCGTAAGCCGCGGTTCACACCGTTGCGTTCAGCAACGGCGCCGTTGTGCACTTTGCATATTCTTGTTATGCCCTATGTGGCGTTTCGTTGTTAATATACAAACTATCCAACGCAGAGGCTATCCACCTCTTCCGCATATAAGGTGGATTCTGAACCACCTGTTTCGGTGCTGGACGCTCCACTTTTGCAAGTAAACTTGCTCGTTTCGCTATTAAACGAATCCACCACTTTCGAAAAATCGCGGTGTCTTTTTTTATGCCGGGAAGGGTGGATTCTGTGTGGTATTTACCGCACGGCGCGTTGCGCCACGAACCACCTGTTTCGGTGCTGACCGCAAAATGAGATAAAAAAGCACTTGTATTTTTTTATCGATTGAAGCGGACATAGTCAACAAACTTGTTTTCATTGAAAACAGACGGCGTAGCGTAAAACGAAGTTTTGTTTGTTGACGTAGACGATTTTGTTTCGCTCTTTCACGAATCCACCTCTTCTAAATAAATCGTGCCACTCTCTCTAACGGCATGTTTATCTGTCGTGCATTGTGATTATAAAAATATTGTATTAAAACCTCATTTTTATTAATGTATTGTTTTTTTATTAAAAATATGGTATAGTATTTATGCGACACATTTTAATAATACTAATACGAGGGAGTGATATAGGCAAAAACGAACACTCTCACCTTCGTGTTAGGAAAATGTGTCGCAACATTGAGAGTTACGTTTTTCGGCGTGTTCTCAATGAACACGCTTTTTTATTGGAGGGATTTTATGTTGTATGAAAAAAAGAAACTTCTAATTTTCAAAATTGTAATTTCCGTTTTGTTCATGATTTGCATTATTATTCCGATAAGCATTAGCCTTACACCGGCGAAAATTGCAAATATCGTTGACGACGAAGGTTTTTGCAATTACAATGCTTCGCTAAATTCAAGCGACGTTAAAATATTTGTAAAATTTGACACAAAAGTCAACGACGGATACATAAAGGTTAGTTTTTATGACGAAAACGGAAAAACGTTATCAACTGAAAACGGACACTTTTATAGGACAGATGACGATAAAGAAGTATCCGATACTTTTTACATAAAAGGTAACGTGAAAGGCTATAAAATAATATCGTCGGAAATTACGCGTGAAACTTATACTTCGGGAATAACAAAATACATTTTTATAATTATTGATATTTTTATGATTTTTATATTCTTGGGAACAATGCTGATGTCGTGTAAAGTATACGATTTAGACGGTAAAGATCTTATTGTTTATTCCGGATTATATCGTAATTACATTAAATACGACGGCACAATATTAGATGAACATAATACGTTTCAAACATATGTTCCTATATATTTATCGACTACGATTGATGACGAAACATATATCGAAGTAACAATATCGACAATGAACAGAATTTCTTTAAAAGTCAACGACCAGCTATACACAAAATACAAATACTAATTAGTTTTTCATTAATCCCCACGAAAAAACCGCCCTTTCGGACGGTTTTTTGTTTTGGGGTAAAATGATTACTTTGCGTAATCGACGCTACGAATTTCTCTGACGACCGTAACTTTGATTTGTCCCGGATATTCGAGTTCCGCTTCGAGTTTTCCTGCAATTTCCTTTGCAAGGAAGACCGTCGTGGTGTCGTCAACGACTTCGGGTTTGACCATAACGCGGATTTCGCGTCCTGCCTGAATTGCGTACGACTGCTCGACACCGCTGAAGGAATTTGCGATAGTTTCCAACTTTTCGATACGTTTGACGTAGTTTTCAAGCGATTCGCGACGTGCGCCGGGACGTGCGCTTGAAATGGCGTCCGCCGCTTGAACAAGGACAGCCTCGACGCTGGTTGCCTCGATGTCGCCGTGGTGAGCCGCGACGGCGTGGATAACGGCGTTGCTTTCCTTATACTTCTTCAAAAGGTCGACGCCGATTTGGACGTGCGTGCCCTCGATTTCGTGGTCAACGGCTTTGCCGATATCGTGCAGAAGTCCGGCGCGCTTTGCGATTTTGACGTCCGCGCCGAGTTCCGACGCCATAACGCCCGACAAAAACGCAACTTCCAACGAGTGTTGCAACACGTTCTGACCGTAGCTTGTGCGGTATTTGAGTTTGCCCAAAATTTTGATAAGTTCGGGATGAATGCCGTAGATACCGCACTCAAACACTGCGTTTTCGCCCGCTTCTTTGATAAGTCCGTCAACTTCTTTTTTGACTTTATCGACCATTTCCTCGATGCGAGCGGGGTGAATTCTTCCGTCTTGAATGAGTTTTTCAAGGGTGATACGCGCGATTTCGCGACGGACGGGATCAAAGCCCGAAAGTGTCACGACGTCGGGGGTATCGTCGATGATAAGGTCAACACCGGTTGCGCTTTCGAGTGCGCGAATGTTGCGCCCTACGCGTCCGATAATACGACCTTTCATTTCGTCGTTGGGGAGCGCGACAACCGACACGGTGGTATCCGTCGTGTGGTCAGCGGCGCACCTTTGGATTGCCAAAGAGATAATGTTTTGCGCCTTCTTTTCGCCGTATTCTTTTGCCTCTTGTTCGATGGCTTTTGCGGTCTGCACCGCGTCCTTTTTTGCACTGTCGATGAGCGCGTCCATCAATTGTTGTTTTGCTTCGTCGCGAGTCATACCCGAGATTCTTTCAAGTTCTTTCTCAAGGAGGAATTGCGAATTTTTGAGTTTATCCTCGATATTTTGCAGTTCTTCCTCTTTGGCTTGAATTTGTTTTTTCTGAACTTCGAGTTGTTCCTGTTTTTTGTCCAAAGCGTCGTCCTTTTTGTCGAGGTACGATTCCTTGGATTGCAGGCGTTGTTCGGTTTTTTGATACTCTGCTTTTCTTTCTTTTGCTTCCTTATCGATTTCGGCGCGCAGGCGATGCTCTTCTTCTTTGGCTTCGAGCAAGGCTTCTTTTCTGGTGGTTTTAGCCTCGGCTTTGGCTTCTTCGATAAGTTTTTCCGCATCGGCTTTTATTCTTTCGGCTTCCGACTTTGCAGATCCGACTTTGCGCTTATAGAAATAACTATAGCCAAAGTACCCGATGGCGAGACCTACTACGAGTGCTATAACCGCGGTTATTCCCGCAATTCCGCCACTCGACAAGACAGCAAGCAATTGTGTTGTAATGCTTGTCATTTGGTTTATATCCTCCTATATATTCATAAAACCGATTTATTTGCGCGCCATCCGGCGCGTGTCGGCTTTAATTTCAAATTTTATTATGCCACGATTGACGTTGGCAAAAGTACAATTTTATTTGTCTGCAAAGACTTTTTCTCTGACTTTTTCGTCGATTTCGTTGAAAACCTCGGGATTTTTGTTGAGATAATCCAAAGTTTTGTCCCTGCCTTGACCGATTTTTTCATCGTTGTAAGAATACCAGCTTCCGCTTTTTTCGACGATGCCCATTTCGGTTGCGACGTCCAAAACACAGCCCGCAAGCGAAATTCCTTTTCCGAAAAGAATGTCAAATTCCGCAACTTTGAACGGGGGCGCGACCTTGTTTTTGACGATACGCGCTTTGGTGCGGTTGCCGATGACCTCTGCGCCGTCCTTGATCGTGTCGGCTTTTCTGATGTCGATACGCACCGACGAATAAAATTTCAATGCCTTACCGCCCGTGGTAACCTCGGGACTGCCGTAAATTACGCCGACTTTTTCGCGAAGTTGGTTGATGAAAACGATACTGCAACGGGATTTGTTGCAAATTGAGGTGAGCTTGCGCATTGCCTGTGACATAAGTCTTGCTTGAAGACCGACGCTACTGTCGCCGATTTCGCCGTCGATTTCCGCCTGCGGGGTGAGCGCGGCGACGCTGTCCACGACGATAAGGTCGATGCTGTTGCTTCTGACCAGCGTTTCGGTAATGTTCAAGGCTTGCTCGCCACTGTCGGGTTGCGCGATATACAAATCGTTGATTTGCACGCCGAGAGCCTGCGCATAATAAGGATCGAGCGCGTGTTCGGCGTCAATGAACGCCGCCATACCGCCCTGTTTTTGCGTTTCTGCAATCATGTGAAGCGCGACGGTGGTTTTGCCCGAAGATTCGGGCCCGTAAATCTCGATAATTCTTCCGCGGGGAATACCGCCGATACCGAGAGCGATGTCGAGAGTAAGACAGCCTGTGGGGATTGCTTCGACTTTTTGAACTTCTGTCTCGCCGAACTTCATAATTGCGCCCTTACCAAACTGTTTTTCTATCTGTTGTAAAGCCTGTTCCAGGTTTTTTACTTTTTCTTTAGAATCGGTTGCCATTTGATTACTCCTTTATATTTGTCGCCAAAATTTAATGATTTTGACGTTATTTTTATGTTTTTTTAATAATTTATGTCGATTTTTGTCGAACTATTGTTGTTTAATATTTTCAAGATATTCCTGATATTTGTCCTCCGAAAGACGCGGTATCCTCACCTTTATGGGATCGTTTTTGACGATGGGCAAGAACTCGGCAACGCCGTTTTCGGAAATTCTTGTTGCGTCGTCAACACCGATTAAAGTGAAAGACTCGGCAGGATTGTTCGTCTGGAACGCCATACGCGAAGCAAACGCCTGCTTAATCATCGCCGATACGACGTTGACGTTCACACAGCAGGTGCTCATGATGACGTTTATGCCGGCGGTGCGCCCGAGACGTGCCAACACGCTTAACGATTCCTCAAAGTTATTGCCGTCTTCCGACATCATAAAGTCCGCAAACTCGTCGATGACGATGACGATATAAGGATAAACGGGCATGCCGTTGGTCAGCGCGCTTTGGTTGTATTCCTCGATATTTCGGACGCTGACGTGCTTGAACCGCTTGAACCTGACTTCCATTTCCTTGCGCGTTTCAAGAAGCATAGCGATGACTTCGTCAATCGTGTGAAGTGGTTTGTTTTTATAAAGATTTTTCAGCCCCTTGAAGTCGTTGTATTCGATTTCCTTGGGATCGACAAGGACAAAACTGATTTCGTTCGGTTTGTGTTTCAACAAAAGCGTGAAAATGATATTCCTTAAAAACGCCGATTTTCCCGTACCGCTCGCCCCGCCGACAAGCAAATTCATAACGTCGTTGAGGTCGGTGAAGACGTCCTCGCCGTCGTCGGTGCGCCCGACATAGAAAGACAGCGGACTTTTGTTTTCGATGTCCGAAAGTTTCAAAACGTCGTTGTCGTTTTCGATTGCATATTCCTTTGAAAGTAACAAATATAACTTGTAAAACGCAAAATCTGTCGATTTTTTGCGCACTTCCTCGCGATCTCCGCTGAAAATTTGTCGTTCGGTCACGGTTTTTCCGTTTATCGAAAAACCAAAACAAACCGTGCCGACGGGTTTTTCAAGGCTACCGCCCGTGGGACCTGCAATCCCCGTCGTCGCCACAGAAACGGTGACGCCGTCCTTAATAAGTCCTTCTGCCATTTCCTTTGCGGTTTCCTCGGACACCGCACCGAACTTAATAAGCGTTTCGGCACTGACGCCAAGTCTGTTTATCTTCGACTCGTTGGCGTAGGCGACGATGCCCTCGACAAAGGATTGCGAAATGCCCGGAACGTCCACGAAGCGCGAGGCAATCTCCCCGCCCGTCAGACTTTCGGCAACCGCAATTTTCAGGTTGTTTTCCAAAAGAATCTGAGCGACGGCAACGTTCAGTTTTTTGCCGTCCACAAATTCGGGAACGTTAATCATTTTTTGCGACTTCCCCCAAATCGTTTTTTATATTTTCGTCGGCGTTAATTTTATCCGACGTATCTTCTTTTTTATCAGCCAGCACCTGCTTGTTTTTCAGGACGTAGTTGAAGCCCGACAAAATCGTGAAAAACGCGCCGATATAATAAGTAATTTGCCCGAGCCAGTCAAAGAAGAAGAACGGCTTTCCCGAAATCGTGCCCGTTTGGAGCGTGCTCATCGTCAGCGCGATAAGACCGATGTCCAAGAAAGTTGTCTTGATTTTTCCGAGTTTGTCGGCGGCAAGCACGACGTTCTTTTGCACGGCGATGATTCGAAATGCCGTGATAATAATCTCGCGACTGATAATTACGCCCGCGATAATTTGGTTGTACCACCCGGGAAGCGTGCCGTCACCGATGAAAATAAACAGCATGATAATGACGATGACTTTGTCGGCGATGGGATCGAGAAACTTGCCGAGATCCGTCACAAGATTGCGTTTTCTTGCGATATTGCCGTCGATGAAGTCGGTGCAACAACAAAGTATAAACATGGCGCACGCCACGATTTCGTGATATGGAAATTTGACAAGATACAAAACCGCAACAATTGGTATCAGAGCGATTCTTGCAAGCGTAATTTTGTTGGGAAGGTTAAGTTTTTTCATTTTACATCTCCAATAAGGTCGTATCCTTTTGAGCCGGTGATTGTCACGTCGTAGAAATTGCCGATATTGACGAGGTCGTGGCTTTTGAACAAGACTTTTGCATCGACGTCGGGAGCGCAGAACTCGGGACGACCGAAAAACAGATTGTTGTCGTAATCGATGCCCTCGTAAAGAACTTTCAGCGTTTTGCCGACGTAGTTTTTATTGTTTTCGAAAATCACTTGGCTTTGTAGCGCGGTGATATTTTTGAGGCGTTTGTTTTTGACCGCCACGGGGATTTGGTTTTTGAGTTTTTCGGCGGGTGTGCCTTCCTCTTTGCTGTAAGCAAAAAACCCCGCATAGTTCAACTTATACTCTTTGATAAAGTCGAAAAGTTTTTGGTATTGCTCGTCCGTTTCTCCGGGGAAACCGACGATGAAAGTCGAGCGAATTGCGACGTCGCCCGCACTTCTGATTTTTTCGATAAGAGTTTTTATTTCCTTTTCGGACGTGCGCCTGCCCATAGTTTTCAAAATCGTGTCGTCGACGTGTTGCAAAGGTATATCGACGTATTTGCACATTTTGTCGTTTTTTGCGATAAAACTAATGAGGTCGTCGCCAAGAAGTTCGGGATAGCAGTACAAAAGCCTTACCCAAGAAACGTCAAGCGCCGTGATTTTATCCAAAAGTTTTAACAAAGCGTACTCGTTGTAAAGGTCGATGCCGTAGCGAGTGACGTCCTGCGCCACGATATTGAGTTCCTTAACGCCGTACTCTTCGACAAGTATTTTTGCCTCGTCCACAAGGCTTTCGATGGTGCGACTTCTGAACTTCCCACGGATTTTCGGTATCGCGCAGTAGGTGCAGTGATTGTCGCAACCTTCGGCAATTTTGAGATATGCGTAGTGATAAGGAGTGGTGAGAACGCGTTTTGTGGTCGGCAAGTCGCACGGCGTAAAATCAACGACCTTTTTCCCCTTTATCACCTCGTTTATAACGTCGGCAATTTTGCTGTATTCGCTTATTCCGAGATAGGCGTCCACCTCGGGAATTGCATCGACGATTTCTTGTTTATAACGTTCGGGCAGACACCCCGTGACAATGATTTTGAAGTCGCGTTCTTTCTTTTTTTCGACAAACTCCAAAATGGTGTCGATTGCCTCCTGCTGACTTGATTTTATGAATGCGCAGGTGTTGATGACAATGACGTCGGCTTCGTTTTCGTCCGAAGTAATTTCGACGCCGTTGTCCGAGGCATAAGCAAGCAGATTTTCGGTATCGACGCGGTTTTTGTCACAACCAAGGCTGATTATTCCGAGTTTCACGCTCATTCTCCGTCCTCCGGAAGGTCAAATTCGGTGGTGTCGGGATTTTCAATATTGCCACCGTAAATCTGCATAAATTGATCAAGTGACAGCAAGACGTCGCGCTGAGTGTTGCCACCCTTGTTCGGTGAAACGTAGCCCTTTTCTTCCATAAGTTCCACAAGGTTCGCCGCCGTGCCGTATCCGACCTGGAATTTGCGCTGAATGCGAGAAATGGACGCTTTTTGCTCCTTCACGCACATAAACAATGCGTCAACAAACTGTTGCGACTCGCCGTTTTTGCCAACGGGAGTGTGAGCATAACTTGTCTTGTAGGAAACCTCTTCGGGCTCTTTTTCTTCCTCGGGCTGTTTGAAAATTGCGTTTTGCGCCTCGGGATCGAAGTATGCCTCGTTGTGCTCCTTGATATATTTGACGACAGCCGAAACCTCGTCCGTGCCGACGTAGCAACCCTGCAAACGTTGCGGTTCATTGAAAGACTGCGGATAATACAGCATATCGCCTTTGCCCAGAAGTTTTTCGGCACCGCCTTCGCCCAAAATCGTACTGCTGTCCGCGGAGGTTTTCAGCGACAACGCGATACGCGACGGCAAGTTGGACTTAATCGTGCCCGTGATGACGTCAACCGACGGACGTTGCGTCGAAATGATAAGGTGTATGCCGGCGGCACGCGCAAGACGAGCGAGCGAGTTGATTTTGTCCTCGATATTTCTCTTTTGTTGCGACATAAAGTCGGCAAGCTCGTCAAAGATGATGACAATACGCGGGAGTTTGACCACGCCATCGTTACTGCGAGCGTAGGCGTTGTATTCCGAAATATTTCTGACGCTGTAGTTTTTGAAAAGATTGTATCTTCTTCTCATCTCGCCGATTGCCCAGTCAAGCGAATTGACGGCGGCGGCAACGGCGTCGATGGACTCCGGCACGAGAAGGTGAGGTATGCCATTGTACGGCGTCATCTCAACCATCTTCGGATCGATAAGAATAAGTTTCAAATCGGACGGACTGTTGCGATAAAGCAGGCTTATGATAAGCGCGTTGATGCAAATGGATTTACCGCTTCCCGTACCGCCTGCGATAAGAAGGTGAGGCATCGATTCAAGGTCGCACACGACGTCTTGGTTTGCGATGTCTTTGCCGAGTGCAAAGGTAAGTTCCGACTTGCTGGTGTTGAATTTTTCGCCCTCGAGGACGCTTCTGAGCAACACGGGGGTGCGCACGTCGTTGGCAACCTCGATACCGAATGCGTCTTTTCCGGGGATCGGCGTTTCGAAACGAATTGCGCCTTGCACCTGAAGTTTCATTGCGATGTCGTCGGCGTACTTCGTGACGTTGCTGACCGAAATACCCTCGGGCATTTGCAGTTCAAAACGGGAGAACGTCGGACCTTGCGTCACGCCCACGACTTTTGCGGGGATTTTGAATTGCAAAAATACGTTTTCCAGTTTTTCGATTTTTTCCGAAAAGTCTTCGGCAACGATATCAGACCTGCCTTTTTTCAAAAGGTCGATGGGCGGAGCGTAATAAGGTTTCTTTTGCTGTTCCAACAAAATCGATTGATCGATTGAAATCTGACGGTCGTCGGATTTTGGCGACACCGACACGGTTTTTGCGTTTTTGCCGACGGGGAAAGTATTGCCGTAAGACGTGTCTTTCAGCGACTTTTGCGCCTCGGGTTTTTCCTCACGCGTGTACGTTTGACGAGGTTTCTCGACAGGTTTTGCGACGGGCGTGGGATTGAACGTTTCGTAAATCTCCTTGTCGGACGGCATTTCGGCGTCGGATTTATGGCTTTCCGCCTGCATTTCCTCAAAGCGAGTCATGGGTTTTTCCTGAGGGGTGTTGTCGGGAGTATAGCCCGAATTGTATCCGTCACCCGAAAGTTTGGGCAAAACGTTTTCGGTTTTCTCGTTGTTGGTCGCGGGACGCTCATAGACGGTCTCGGCAGGTTTAACGGGTTCCGCGGGTTTTTCCTGCGCAATCTTATTTGCGGGTTTGACCTCGCCGACGTTCTTCTTTTCGGGAAGCGGTGCGCCGAACAGCGTGAAAATACTGCCGGTGTCCGACGATTTTTCGGCGGGTTTGGAATCCTGAGGTTTTTCGACGGGTTTTTTCTCGTCAACGTGATTTATCGATTTCATCACGGGTTTGTCCTCGGGTTTTTCAACGGGTTTTTCAACGGGTTTATAAGACGGTGTGACGATTTCTTCCTCGGGTTTTTCTGCGGGTTTTTCAGCCTTTTTGTCCTTATCGCCATACAAAATATCGCGGATAAAGTAAGGCATACCCTCGGGGATACCGCTCTCGTTTTTCTTTTCTTCTTCCTTTTCGACAATGGGATCGGGCTTTTTGCGACGAGGCTCGGCGATATGCTTTGAAGCGGCACCGCGAATGTCCTTTGCGGTTGTCGGGGTGTCGAGAATATAGCCGTAGCGTTCCTGAATGTCGCGGACCTTTTCCTCCTCGCTTTCGGGAAGGTCAAAAGCCTCTTTCAATGTCTGTGGACGACGCTTACCGCCATCGCGATTGAACGTGAACGACTGGCTGTCCAAAGACGGCTTGATTTCTTCCTCGCCCTGCGACGTGCCGAAAGTGACGGTTTTTGCGGTTTCTTCCTGCTTTTTGTCGTTCTTTTTCCCATACAGTTTTTCTTTGGCGCGTTTACGCTTGTCGTCCTCGTTGTCGAAGACGGGCTCTTTCACGCTGTCGGCGGTGACGCCTGCCGTATCCTGATTCGGAAAAAGTAATGAAAATTTATTTCTGGATTTTTTGGGTTTATTCGTGTTGTTTTCGTTCAAACTTCCGACAAAAAGTTTGTTGCCGACGGGTTGCTCGACAATGCGCTGTTCACGCGAGGCGTCGGCGATGTCGGTAAGCACGGGGCTGTCGCCCTTTTTGTTGGCTTTGATTTTCGTGGACTTCGTGCGGTAAGGCAAACGATTGACAAGCACGGGATATACCGCAAAAATGCTGAGAATTGCAAAAACGATAATGAGCGCGACAAGCGAATATGCGGGCGTCAAAACCTTCATAAACAACCAAGCGATAATACCGTATACGGCACCGCCTGCCGACTCGCCCTTGTAAAGTGCCGAAAGATACGCGCCGTAAGACGATGTGGTGAGGAAATAATCCTTTGAAAACCAAACGTGCAACGTCAAAAGCGCAACGAAAAACAGCGAAAAATACTTCAACGCTTTGTTAAGCGGAAGCGTCACCCTCTTTCCGAAAGTGACCATAATACCGACAATCGTGCCCGCAATCGAGTATGCGTACGAAGCGTAGCCAAAAACGCCGATAAGGAACGAGGAGATCATACGTCCAACCCCGCCCAAAGCGCTGACGAGCGATAAAAAACATAAAAGCGAAATGATGATAATCAATATACCGCCGGCGATACGGTTTGCACGGCTGTCGTAGTTGCCGTAACGTCTGTTATCGTGTGCCAAAGTGTCCTCCAGTCTATATATAGTGCCCGCTCGGTGACGAAAACCGCAATATAGGCACGATACGCATTCTAAAATTATATAGATATTATATCATAATATTATTAACTATACAACAATAAAGAACGCGAAAGTTTTCGAAAAAAGCATATTTTTTATTGAAATTTCATATTTATTTTTAAGGTGAATTATGAGAAAACCCGACAAAACTTTTTTTATTGACGCGGGACGCGCCGTTTTATTTTCGATATTGTTTTCTTTTGTGGCGGTGCTGATACTTGCGATTATCGTGAGATTTAGCGAAATAAGCGAAAAAGGAATTGTGATTTTGAACGTAATTATCAAAATTTTTGCGATTTTTTTCGGCGTCTTGACGGGATTTCGGTCAAAGACTTTCGGACTTATAAAAGGGATAACGGCGGGTGTGCTGTACGTGCTTTTGGCGTTTTTGATTTTTGCCCTTTTTGAAAAATTCGACGGCGTGAAGTTTAATTATTTCGACTTGTTATCCGCAGTGTTCGCAGGCGCGATTTCGGGAATAATCAAGGTAAACTTAAAACAAAGAAATTGACATTTTTCCAACAAAAAACCCCGCAAATGCGGGGTTTTTCGTATCATTTTGGAGATAATCAATTAAAATTTGACATCTTCGTTGTTGTCGATTTTAACGTCTTCGTCTTTATCGATTTTGACGTCTTCGGTGTTGCCCAAAGTGATATCGTTCGTGCCTTCTTGCGCGGTGGTGTCGTCAACCGCTTCTTCGTGGTGGTGTTTCTTGCCGATGCCGAGGTTGGGTTTTTTGGGTTTTTCTTCGGTTTGCGGTTTGAACTTGCTTTCAAGAACGACGCCGATTGCGTTTCTGTCGATGACGATAAGAGTCTCGTTGTCGTCGGTGCCGACGTTCAAAGTGACTTGTTTATTCTCGTTGTCGATGGCGTAGATTTTGCCGATGAGGCGACCGATTGTCATAACTTTGTCGCCGACGGCAAGATTATCCATCATGCTTTGCATTTGTTTTTGTCTTTTCTTTTGCGGTAAAATCGTCATAACGATCATAAGGACGAAAAATACGCCCAAAATCACGATAGGAAGCCATTTTTGTCCACCGCCTTGTTGTGCAGCGTCGGCTGCTAATAATTGTAAAAACATTTATAAAATCTCCTTATTTATTGCGATTTTTTTATAATAATACTTTATTTTCTTACATTTTGCAAGCGTTATAAGAAAATATCGGAAAATCTTCTCAAAAACGCTTAATTTTTGGGGAAAGCAAGTTTGTCCTGCTCGCGACGGAACTCGTAATGCTCGAAAAATTCGTCGCGGAAGTCGCGGAGTCTGTCTTCCCAAATCGCCTTTTTAATGTCGTTGACAAGACGATTCAAAAATCTAATGTTGTGCATCGACAAAAGTCGTCCGCCGAAAATTTCGTCGGTGTTGATAAGGTGACGGACGTAGGCGCGCGTGTAGTTTCTGCAACAATAGCAGTCGCAACCTTCCTCGATGGGCGAAAAATCGTCCTTATATTGCGCGTTTCTTATCGTCAGATCTCCCTTATAAGTCATTGCCGTGCCGTTTCTTGCGATGCGCGTGGGCAAAACGCAGTCCATCATATCGATACCGCGCATAAACCCTTCGACAAGGCAATCCGCGCTTCCGACGCCCATAAGATATCTCGGCATATTTTCGGGATAATGCGGTTGCATGGCGTCCAACATCTCGTACATAACGGGCTTGGGCTCGCCAACCGACAGACCGCCGATTGCGATACCGCACTTTGCATAAGGAATGGTGCGCTTCAAACTTTCAAGTCTGAGGTCGGCAAACATATTGCCCTGCACAATCGGGAAAAGCATCTGTTTTCCCATAAAGTCGTGTTTACTGCAACGATCCAGCCACCTTAACGTGCGTTCCATCGCTTCTTTGGATTTTTCGTAGTCGGTGCCGGCTGCCGTACATTCGTCAAAAGCCATGACAATGTCACTGCCGAGTTGCTGTTGAATGTGCATCGACTCCTCGGGCCCGATAAAGTGTTTGCTTCCGTCCAAAAAACTGTTGAAAGTCACGCCGTCTTCGGTGATTTTCCTCATCGACGACAGACTGAAAATCTGAAATCCGCCACTGTCGGTGAGTATAGGCTTGTCCCAGTTCATAAACTTGTGTAGTCCGCCCGCCTTTTCGACGAGGTCGGAACCGGGACGAAGATACAAGTGGTAAGTGTTGGACAGGATAATTTGACTGCCCATTTCTTTCAGTTCCTCGGGCGACAAGCCTTTGACGGTTGCCATTGTGCCGACGGGCATAAACACGGGGGTTTCGATGACGCCGTGCGGTGTCGTCAATCTTCCGACTCTTGCGCCCGTTTGCTTGCAAGTGTGCAAGATTTCATACTTGAAATTTTCCATTATTATTTCACTTCAACCTTTATAGTAGTTAAATTTGCGTTGCAAAACGCGTCGTATTTTTTGTATATTTGTCAAAATTTTGCAAATTTTGTCGATTTTTAATTAAAATTTTGTATTTTCAAAACCTTAAATTAAAAGCGTGGCGTCGCCGAAACTGAAAAATCTGTATTTCATTTTCACCGCTTCGTCGTACATTTTCATCACGTTTTCGTAGCCCGCAAAAGCGCAAACGTACATGATAAGCGTGCTTTCGGGCAAGTGGAAATTCGTGATCATTCCCTTCAAAATTTTGAATTTATAGCCGGGGTAAATGAAGATTTGCGTCTCGCCGTGACCTGCGTGCACAAAGCCGTTTTCGTCCGCGACCGTTTCGAGAACGCGCCCCGAAGTCGTGCCGACGGCGATAACTCTGCGCCCTTCTTTCACCGCTTTGTTTATTGTTTTTTCCGCTTCTTCCGACAGTTCGTAATATTCGCTGTGCATTTTGTGGTCGGTGATTTCGTCGGCTTTCACGGGACGGAAAGTCCCAAGACCGACGTGCAACAAAACTTCGGCAAACTCGACGCCCTTGTCTTTCAGACTTTTTATAAGTTCGGGCGTAAAGTGAAGCCCTGCGGTGGGCGCGGCGGCACTGCCGTCGATTTTGCTGTAAACTGTGTTGTAGCGCGCGGGATCTTTCAGTTTTTCGTGGATATAAGGCGGAAGAGGAACGTTTCCAACCCTCGACAGCACGTCCTCGAAAACGCCGTCGAACTCAAAACGGAGCGTCCTTATTCCGCTGTCGCCGATGCCGACGACTTCGGCACACAGTTCGTCCGAAAATTTAAGTCGTGCGCCGACAACCGCCTTTCTTGCGGGACGCATAATACATTCCCAATCGGTATAATTCACGCGACGAAGAAGAAGCGCCTCGTATTTCGTCACGCTTTCTTTGTCCGCACGGTATCCGTACAGTCTTGCGGGAATGACTTTGGTATTATTAACGACCAACAGGTCGCCCTCTTTCAAAAAATCGCCGATTTTGTTGAATATCGTGTGCGTGAGCGCTCCCGTTTCCTTATCCATCGCAAGAAGACGCGCGCTGTCGCGAGGCTCAACGGGCGTTTGCGCGATAAGTTCCTCGGGGAGATTGTAGTAAAAATCGCTTGTTTTCATTATTTTTCGATATATTCGTAACCCAAATGTTCGTATGCGAGCGGAAGTACGGTGCGACCGCGCGGAGTACGCGCGATAAACCCGAGTTGAATCAAGAAAGGTTCGACAACGTCCTCGATAGTGGTCACGTCCTCGCCCGTCGCCGCCGACAAAGTGTCGAGACCTACGGGACCGCCGTTGAATTTTTTAATTGCCGTTTCCAAAACGTTTCTGTCGACGGCGTCAAGTCCCAACTCGTCGATGTCCATAAGTTTCAAAGCCTTTTTCGCGATGTCGTAATTTATCACGTCGAGGTTTTCGTAGTCGGCGTAGTCGCGCACGCGTTTTAAGAGTCTGTTGGCGATACGAGGCGTGCCTCTGCTACATTTTGCAAGTTCGTTCAAAGCGTCGTCGTCGATTTTCGTGTCAAGAATGCCAGCGCTACGCTTGATGATTTTTGCAAGTTCTTCGGCAGTATAAGACTCGATGCGGAATTTTATGCCGAATCTGTCGCGAAGCGGACTGGACAGCATACCTTCTTTCGTCGTCGCGCCGATAAGCGTGAAGCGTTTTAATTGAAGCCTGACGGAACTTGCCATCGCGCCCGTCCCCGTGACGAGGTCAAGCGAGAAATCTTCCATTGCGGGATACAAAACTTCCTCGATATTGCGACTTAAACGATGAATTTCGTCGATGAACAGAATATCGCCCTTTTCAAGTTTAGTCAGCATTGCGGCAAGGTCAACGGCTTTTTCGATTGCGGGACCGCTTGTGACCTTTACCTGTGCGCCCATTTCGTTAGCGATGACGTGCGCAAGCGTTGTTTTGCCAAGCCCCGGAGGACCGTACAACAAAACGTGGTCAAGCGCGTCGCCACGGTTTTTCGCCGCCGTCATATAGACGTCGAGATTGTGCTTTATTTTGCTTTGTCCGACGTATTCCGCAAGGGTTTTCGGACGAAGCGTGACTTCTTCGATATCCTCGACGGTGGATTTTGCCGAAACAATCCTGTCGTCCGAGAAGTCGCCGTTAAATTTACTGATAATACCTTCCATAATCTTACAAGCGTTTCAACGCTTCCCTTATGATATTTTCGGCGCCCGTGGTGGTTTTTGCGACGTCCGACACGATTTTGACGGCGTCGGTGTTGGAAATACCAAGCGACACAAGCGCAAAAACAGCCTCTTGCGCGTCCTTATCGACGACAGCGGAAATATCGCTTTTGGCATTCGTGAGGTCAATTGACACCTGATCGCGCATGCTAACAATGATAAGTTCGGCAGTTTTTTTGCCCAAGCCTTTGATTTTTGACAAGGTTTTCGCATCGCCCGACGCAATCGCAACGGTCAAAGAGTTCAAGTCCATTCCGCTTAAAATCTGCATCGCCATTTTGGGGCCGACACCGCTGATATCGATGAGCCTCAAAAACAGCGTCTTTTCTTCAAGCGACGAAAACCCGTAAAGCGCATAGGTGTCTTCGCGGACGTAAAGATAGGTATAAATTTTTGCGATTTCGCCCTCGGCAAACTTGCTTGTCGTGAAGTTGCTGGCGCCGATTTCGTAGCCGATGCCGTTGTTGTCGATGACGATTGTGTTGCCCGCCGAATAGACGACCTTGCCGGTGATATAGTTGTACATAGTTTATCGAATCCTAAAATTGTTTTTATTTGCGCCGACTTGACCGTGACACAATGCAACCGCAAGTGCGTCCGCCGCGTCGTCGGGACGCGGAACGGATTTCAGGCGCAATATCGATTGCACCATAAGTTGCATTTGTTTTTTATCCGCACCGCCGTAGCCGGTGATTGCCATTTTGATTTGGTTGGGAGTGTATTCGTACACTTCGTCGCCGATGAGTTTGACAGCGGTCAGAAGCATGACGCCACGCGCCTCGGCAACCGAAATGCCCGTCGTAATGTTTTTGGAAAAGAAAAGTTCCTCAACGGATATTTGCGACGGTTTGTACGTTTCGATAAGCGTCGTCACGCCCTTTTCGATTTTGGAAAGCCTGACGGGGAGCGTGTCTTCTTTGGGCGTCGAAACGATACCGTAGTCGATGACGGTATAAACGCCTCTGTCCAGATTGATTATCCCGAATCCCATCGTCGCAAGACCGGGATCCAAACCCATTATTACCATAAAATATATGATATATTGTATTATAAAAAAAGTCAACCGCAACGGATAGCGGTTGACGGAAATTTATCTTTATTCCTCAAATAATTTTGCCGACGATTTCGTCGCGGTACTTCGTGACGGCAACGTCCGTAAGATTTCTTTCTTCCTTTTCGACGTCGATTTCGGTTTTGTAAACGATATTTACGGGCGAACCCGACAAAACGTAGACAACATCGCCCATAAGAAGTGCCTCATAAACGTCGTGAGTGACAAGGATTACCGTGCGCCCGTCCTCTTTCCAAAGCTCCAAAAACTTTTTAATAAGGCGGGTTTTTAAGGAAACGTCCAGCCCCTTAAACGGCTCGTCCAAAAGCATAAGTCCCGACGGATACAAAAACGCGCGCGCCATCTGCACCCTTTGCGCTTGACCGCCCGAAATTTCGGTGGGCAAACGGTCGTTGAGTTCGGGAATTTCCAAAATATTCAACATTTCGTTTATCGCTTTTTTTCTTTCGTTTTTGTCGGATATTGCGTTTTTTAATACAAAATCAAGGTTTTTTTCAACCGAAATTGTTTTGACAAGTCTGTCGTTTTGGAAAATGTAAGATATGTTTTTCGGCACGTTTTCGATAACGCCGTCGTACTTAATAAGCCCCGTTATCGCATTCAAAAGCGTGGTTTTTCCGACACCGCTCGCGCCCAAAACAACGTTGATTTTCCCCGCCGAAAACGACGCGTTAAAGTCAACGAAAAGTTCTTTTTCGGGATATGAAAACGAAAAGTTTTTGAAAATTATATCATTCATCTTGTCTCCTCCCACACCTTTTTCAAAATGAACACGACGCCTTCCAAAACAAAAGAAAAAACAATCGCGACAACCGTCCATGCAAGTAGGTACGCAATGTCAAAACTTGCGTTGGCGGTCTGAATTTTACTGCCGATACTTTTCGGGACGTACGTCAAAATTTCCGCGGCGATAACGACCTTAAACGTCAGTGACAAAGTCGAGCGCGCGTTTTCAAAAAGCGATGGCGCAATTTCGGGAAGATATACCCGCCTTATTACGTCGATTTTTTTGACCTTATAAATTTTCGTCATCTCGATAAGGTCTTTGTCAATGCCCAATAGCGCGCCGTAAATCGACGTAAATAATACGGGAAAAGCAATCAAAAATCCGACGGTGAACGTCAGCGTTTCGTTGCTGAAAAATGCGTATAAAATTAGGATTACGGCAACCGTCGGTGCCGACCGTAAAAACGAAACTATGGGGTTTATCACACGATATACGGGGTTTAAAACCTTGGATAGCGCAGAAAATACGAATGCAATCAAAAAGGACGCGACAAAACATAAAAGCGTGCGCAGGAGCGAAAATCCCACGGCTTTCCAAAATCCGCTTTCGCCCCCGAGCGTGAAAAATCGCTTTATTACGACGTCGGGCATCGGCAGGACAAGCGGTTTGTTTTTTACTTTCGCCACAATTGCCCATACCGCCACCACGATCGCAAATGATATAAGCGGATATAAAATATTTCCTATTATCCGCTTTGTTTTGTCGTTAAAAATCCTTTCTCTCATCAAAACAGTTTAGTTTTTACTTCGTCCCATTTTACATTCGGAACAAGGTTTTTCAAAAATGCCAAGACTTCGTCTTTTTTCTCGTCCGAAAGTTTCGTTGCGTCGATTTTGCAACGAGGAATACTCGGTGCCGGGAACGCTGCCGATTCATAAGCGTTCGCTTTCATAAAACCAGCGACATCTTTGGGATTTGCCGTCACCCATTCTTTGCTGGCTTTAAGCGCATTGAACAATTCGGTCATAAAGGCTTCGTCCGAGGCAAGTTTAGATTTCACAAAAATGCCCGCTTGGGGATAAGTTTCTTTGCCCGATACGTCTTTGTATTCTTTTTGTAAATCCATTTGCGCTTTGAACTCGAAATTTAGTTTGAAATCCGTTGCCGCGGGCTCGCCCACGACCGCAAAATCCACGCCGTCTTCTTTTTCGACCGCGGTTCTTGCAAGGTTGCCGTCTGCGACGTATTGCACAAACACGTTGTCGCTTGTCAATTTTTCTTTTTCTTCAACGACTTCGATATTGTTCATTTTCATAATGTATCTGAAAACAAGACCGGGGGTGCCGGTTTTTCCGATGCAGGCGATTTTCTTTCCCTTAATATCGTCGATTGTCAAAGTCTTTTCAGTGTCGCTCTTGCCGACAAGATACAAACTGCCGTCAACCGCGACGCTGACAAGTTTATAGTCCGCGCCCTTATTTATAAGCATTGCGCCTGCGTTCACGGGCATAATCACAAGGTCGCTTTTCTCGGACGCCATTTCCGACGCGATATTAGCGGGGTTGACTATCTTATAATCGATATTTTTGCCCGCGATTTTCTTGTTGTCGGTGATAAGACGTGCGATTGCAAGCGCGGGTGTGCCCTCAGGGGCGGAGAATGTGAGAGTTACATCGTTTCCGTTGCCTTTACATGCGGTCAAAAGTCCGACAGACAAAACCAGCATAACAAGCAACATTACTGCCGTAAGTTTCTTTTTCATTTTTTTGCTCCTTAAAAGATTTTATTTTATATCGACGCTCGTAAGCGCGGATTTTACAAACACTTTTTCGATTTTTCCGAGTTTTCCCGTGAGTGCGGAAATTTCCTCGACAGTGCCCTTGACCACGACGGATATCGCCGAAAAACCGCTTTCTCTGTCGGGGATACCCGTGCGACCGAGAATAATATCCGAATATTCGGACAAAAGTTTTTGCACCTCGGGCGCGACGTTTCTGTCCTCAACGACAATACCCACAACACCAAGTCTTTTCATATTTTCTCCTTAAAAAAATCGGCATGCCGAAAAGCAAGCCGATACATAACCTTATTATGCTTAAAACTTACTCTCCGACAAATCATCGATTAGGTTTTATTATGCTTATATTATATCCTATTAAAAAAAGTTTGTCAATAATTTCACATACGACACACGCCGTCTGCCTTTGCCGTGTCGAAAACTGCCTTGGACACCGCAACTTTAACTCTTTTGTCAAAAGGTTTTGGCAAAATGTTGTCCTCGTTCAGTTCCTCGTCGGTTATCACGCCCGCGATTGCTGTCGATGCCGAAATCATCATATTTTTGGTGATTTTTTTGGCTTTTGCGTCGAGCGCGCCACGGAAAATCCCCGGGAACGCCAAAACGTTGTTGACTTGGTTGGGGAAATCACTGCGCCCCGTACCGACAATCCTTGCGCCTGCTTTTTTTGCAATGTCGGGTAAAATCTCTGGCGTCGGGTTTGCCATGGCGAAAATTATTGCGTCCTTGTTCATACTTTTGACCATTTCTTCCGTCAAAAGGTTGCCTTTCGATACTCCGATGAAGACGTCCGCGCCCTTTATGGCGTCCACGAGATTGCCTGTTTTTCCGTCCTTATTGAAGGCGTCCGCAAGTTCTTTCTTGTGCCATTCCATATTGTCGCGAGTGGGATAAAGTATGCCGTATTCATCGCACATTGTGATGTGAGTTGCGCCGAAATCAGAAAGTAGCCAAGCAATCGCCGTGCCCGCTGCGCCCGGACCGTTTATGACAATTTTGATGTCTTTAATGTCCTTTTTGACAAGTTTAAGTGCGTTTATGAGCCCCGCAAGCACAATTATTGCCGTGCCGTGTTGGTCGTCGTGGAAGACGGGAATGTCCAAAATATCCACAAGTCTTCTTTCGATTTCAAAACAGCGAGGACTACTAATGTCTTCAAGATTTATCCCGCCGAAACTTATCGAAATGTTTTTGACGATATTCACGATTTCGTCCGAGTTTTGCGTGTCCAAGCAGACGGGGAAAGCGTCCACTCCGCCGAACTCTTTGAAAAGCACGCACTTGCCTTCCATAACGGGCATCGCCGAAAGTCCGCCGAGGTTTCCAAGCCCCAAAATCGCGCTTCCATCGGACACCACCGCCACGAGGTTCCCGCGACGGGTATAAACATATGAATTTTCGGGATCTTTCGCAATCTCCAAAGTGGGCGCGGCGACGCCCGGCGTATATGCCGTTGCAAGGCTTTCCTTGTCGTCCACTTTCGCCCTTGCGATAACCTCGATTTTGCCTTTCAATTTTTTGTGAAGTTCCAAAGATTTTTGATTGTAGTCCATAACTTACCTCAACGGTATAATACCATTTTTAGGTATAAATTGCAATTTCTTGCGCTATTATTATTGATTTTTATTAAATAAAGTATTATACTTTTATTCATTAAACTAATAAACAGGAAAAAGTTATGAAACAATCGTTATCCTTATCGTTTGGTACAAATGTGGCGATACTGTACGTTATCGCGGGATTAGTCATTTTGTACGTACTTGCACAGGCGATTTTTTTCCTTGTCCGCGCGATAAAGCAATCCAAAAAAATCGGCATGGACAAAGCCGTATTAAAGCGTACTGCTCGTCGCGCGGCAATCTTTTCGATTGCGCCCGCTGTCAGCATTTTCATCGGCGTCGCCGCCCTTGCTCCCAAACTAGGCATACCCTTGCCTTGGCTCAGACTTTCGGTCATCGGCAGTCTTGTCTATGAAACGGGCGCGGCACAAATCGGCGCGGAAGCCATGCAGGAAGGCTTGTGGAACAGTATTTCATCCTCGACAATCACCGCCGAACAATATGTGACCATCGCAATGATTATGAGCATCGGCTGTCTTCTTCCCCTCGTCCTCGTCGCGTTTTTCACCAAAAAGTACTCAACGGGCATGCTGAAAATGGAAAAGAAAGACAAAAAATGGGGCGAAATCCTTTCGACTTCGATTTTTATGGGCGTTGTCAGTTGCTTCTTCGCAACCAACTTCACAAAAGTTACGACGGGGCTTCAAGGCTGGATTCCCGTGTTTGTCATTCTCATCTCTGCGACAGTTATGGTCATCTTCGGTATCACGCAAAAACTCACGAAATGGCGTTGGATCAACGACTATGCCTTGCCCGTTTCGATGATTGTCGGCATGGTTTGCTCGGTGCCCATCTACAACGCGATTGTTTAAGGAGGCGAAAAAATGAACAACCTTTCAAGAAAAGATAAATCGTATTCCGAAAACACACACTTTTACGGCAGGATTTGGAGTGTCGTTTCAATCGCCGTGATGATGTTGTTCCCCGTTCTTGCGGGCATCATATTCAACGCATGGCCCTCGGGAAAAGCAATCGGTATCGGCGTCGTCGGTATCCTCGCTTTCTGGGCGGCAGGCGCGTTTGAGTTTATCAGTTATACTCCGCTTCTCGGCTCGACAAGTATTTATCTCGGCTTCATTACGGGCAACCTTTCCAACCTGAAAGTTCCCTGCGCGCTCTCGTGCATCGACGCCGAAAACGCCAAGCCCAACACCGACGAAAGCGACATTATCGCAACGGTATCGACGGCTGTTTCGTCAATAGTTACGACGCTTATCATCATCGTCGGCGTTATCCTTATCGCGGTGACTCCCTTAAAGGACCTTCTTGCAAAACCCGTCGCTCAACAAGCCGCCAACTACATTTTACCCGCCCTCTTCGGCGCGCTCGCGGTTGTGTATATTTCCAGAAATCCGAAGATTGCATTCCCGCCCGTTATTCTTATGGTGGTGCTGTGCATTGCAATCCCTTCAATCGAAAAATACATCAGCGTACTGGTGCCCTTCGTCGCATTGTTTGCAATCGGCGTATCGAGGTTTATGTACAAAAAAGGCTGGCTTAACGGCAGGGACTACGCTCCCGAAACCAATATCGACGTCGAAACCAACAACGTATCCCTCGACACCGAGGACACCGATAAATTTATCGACGAACTTGAACAAAAATAACTATTTAAGGTGATATATATGTCAAAAAAAGTATTTATCAACGCAAACTTATTCAACGGCTACGCCGACAGCACTTTGCAAAAATGCGCAATCTTTGTTGACGGCGACAAAATTGCAAAGGTTTCTTCCGACGAAAATCTCGATTTCTCGGGATATGAAGTCATCGATTTGAAAGGAAAATACGTCACACCGGGGCTGGTCAATCCTCACATCCACCTTTTCGGCACGGGCGTGCCCAGCAAGGTTATCTCGGGCGGTGGCGCACAAAAACTCGTTATGAAAATCGTCCAAACCAAACTCGGCGACAAGATTTTGGACGGACTTGTAAAAAGCGCGGTCAAACAGCAACTTCTGAGCGGTGTCACAACCGTTCGTGCGGTTGGCGACTTCAAGTATTCGGACGTTCGTCTGCGTGACAACATCAATGCGGGCAAAGTTCAAGGACCGAGACTTCAGGTTTCCGGCCCCGCAATCACCGTTCCCGGCGGACACGGCGACGGCACTTTCTCGATGACGTCCGACACCCCCGAAGGTCTTCGTGAACTCGTCAGAAAAAATAAAGAGCACGGCGTAGATTTCATCAAAATCTGCGTAACGGGCGGTGTCATCGACGCGAAAGTCAAAGGCGAACCCGGCGAGGTAAAAATGAATCTCGAACAAACCAAAGCCGTCGTTGACGAGGCGCATAAACTCGGTCTTCGCGTTGCGTCGCACACCGAAAGCATCAAAGGCGTGGAAATTACTGCGGCGGCAGGCGTGGATACAGTCGAGCACGGTGCACCCCTGACGCCCGAAATGGTTGAACAAATGAAAGCAACCAACTCTGCAATGGACGTCACTTATTCCCCCGCGCTCCCATTGCAAATGATCGATCCGTCCATCACCAAGCTGAATCCCATCTGCGTTTTCAACACCGAAATCGTCGTCAACAATATGACAATCGGCGCAAAAGACTGCATAAGAGAAGGCATACTCCTCGGCATGGGCACCGACAGTTCCTGCCCGTTCGCCACGCAATACAATATGTGGCGTGAAATCGTGTTCTTCCAAAAACGCGTGGGCGTATCGAACGCTTTCGCACTCTCCGTCGCAACCCTAAACAACGCCAAACTTATGTGCTTGGACGACGTTTGCGGTACCGTAGAGGCAGGCAAAAGCGCGGATATGATCGTCATGAGCAGAAACCCGTTGGACGACCTCACCGCCCTTCGCGATCTCGATATGGTCGTTGTACGTGGCGAAGTCATCAACAATCCCGTCCCGAAACGCAACGAAACCATCGAAAAGGAACTGGACGAAATCACAAAAAAGATTTAATAAGGCTTTAATTCCATCAAAAAACCCGCAAATTTTGCGGGTTTTCTTTTTTGTTTTGTAAGTTTTGTTTTGATTATTTGAAGTTTGTCAGGACGTTTCTGTAGAATTCTACACCGCCTGCAAGCGCGTCAACGCCGATACGCTCGTTGTAGCCGTGGCATGCGCCCAGCTCGTCAAGACCGACTAAAAACGGTGTGAAACGAAGCGCGGTGTTGCAAATGTCTTGCATAAATCTGCAGTCGGTACCGCCTGCGATAAGGTAAGGCGCAAGAACGGTGTCACCGTAAGTTTTGTTGATCATATCGACGGTGAATTTATAGCCGTCAGACTTGGTATCCGTGCAAGGACTTGCGTCGCGAGTATTCAAAACCTCGATTTCGATATCGTATTTCTTTGCAAGTTTTTCAAGTTTTTTCATGCACTTGTCGTGACCTTCTTGCGGTGAATAGCGGAGGTTTGCAAGCACCCAAGCGGCGTCGGGAATATTGTTGGTGGCGTGACTTCCCTCGGACATGGTGAACACCATCGTTGTGGAAAGGAACGCTTTGACCTGCGACGCGATGCTGTCGGGCAAAACCTTGAGCGCAATGGGCAAGAAGTGATAGGCATTTCTGATGAGCGGACGGAACTGAGGCTTGACCGCTTTTGAAATATCCTTGAAAAGTTCCTTCAAGATCGGCAGGACTTTCACGTCGAAAATATTGTGCTTTTCGTTGTAAATTATGAATTTTGCAAGGCGCACGAAAGGCGTATTTTTAGGTGGCGCACTGCTGTGTCCGCCTTTGCTTCTGGCAATAAATTTGATGTCGGCAAAGCCTTTTTCCTGCACACCGATGACGCCGGCGTTTTTGATGAGGAATTTTTTGAAAGGTTCTTTCGACGTCATACCACCGCCCTCGTCAATGACAAGCACGGGTTTTACGCCCAAAGTTTTGGAAAGGTATTCCGCCTCGGCAATCGCGCTACCGCCCGAGTTTTCCTCGTCGTCGCCATAGCAGAAATAGACGTCCTGCTCGGGGACGAAGCCTTGTTCGATAAGCTCGTTGCAAGCAACCATACTTCCGAAAATCATACATTTGCAGTCAACCGCACCGCGTCCCCAGATTTTGCCTTCTTCGATTGCTCCGCTGTAAGGCGGATATTTCCAACCTTTCGGATCCTCTTCGGGAACAACGTCCTGATGCGCCATCAATACCAACGGACGGTCGTGTTTTTTGCCTTCCCATTTGATAATCATAGCGTTGTTGCGGACGTTATAGCGAGGAAGCTCGGCAAACTTCGGGGCGATGTCCCACATTACGGCGTGCAATTCGTCAAAGTGTTTTTGGTCTCCGCCGGTGACGGTCGGACACTGCAACATACGCGAGAATTGCTTTGCATACAAGTCTTTCTTTTCGTACGACATAATTTTCTCCTTAAAATTTTTTATCCTTAAAATAGTAAATTTCGTCTTTTTCGGATATTTCGCGCAGGACGCGCGCAGGGTTGCCGACAGCGACGACGTTGTCAGCGATATCCTTTGTCACGACCGCGCCCGCACCGATTACCGAATTGTCGCCGATTGTGACGCCGGGCAAAATTTTGACGCACGCGCCTATCCATACGTTGTTGCCGATTTTGACGTCGGCGTTGTATTGCAGACCTTTTTCGCGACACTTCGGGCTTATGGGGTGTCCCGCAGTGATTATCGTGACGTTGGGACCGATCATTACGTTGTTGCCGATTTCGATTTTGCCGTCGTCAACGAGCGTAAGACAAAAATTGCTGTAAAAGTTATCGCCGATGAAAACGTGCTTACCGCCCCAATTTGCGAAAAACGGTTGCGTTACAAACGAGTTTTTGCCGATCGCACCAAAGCATTTTTTCAAATATTCCTGCTCGCGCGCGTCGCCGTACGGCAAGTCGTTGTAGGCTTTCATCGCGTTCAGGTATTCAAATTGCTCGGATACGATGTCTTGGTCGTTCGGATCGTACACAAGCCCGGCAATCATTTTTTCTCTGTTGGTCATCATATTAAAGCGATGCGGTGGACCTGCCTTCGCGCAGGTTTTTATAGAGCGCACCCGTCTCTTGGAAGTCGAGTTTTTTCTCGGAATCGGGACCTATTTGGTAGTTGCCTTTTTTGTAACTAAATACGTGCATCGGGAAACGAACGTAATCTTTCAAAAGCAAATTAAACAACACTTTCAAATCCGGCGTAAGCGATGAGGCTGTTATTTTTGCCGTAACGCCATTGTATCCTGCACTTTCATCGATTTGAACAATATCCCGAGGTACAGGTGACGTAAGTCCGATAATGGCAATTGCCAAATGGACGTATTCTTTGCCGTTAATATTATGTCTTAACGCCGCGTATTCCTTTTGCATCAATTCTTTTGCCAAAATTTGCGAACCTTGTGTTTTAATAACATTATCAAGGTCATCGCCTAAGCCTGTTGGCGGAATTAGTCCGCTGGACGAAGCAAAGTCGTCAATGCTTATCCAGTTGTATATATCGAGGAAACCTTCGATATGCAAAAGGTGGTCGGTGTAGCCGGCATCTTTCATATCCTCCCACGTTGCGTTTTCGGGGAACCCGTTTCCACCGTTGCGGTCAAGGTCCCTATTAAAGTCGGTATAAACATAAATCGGGATAAGCGCGCTGTGCGTAAAGACGCTGTTCTTTAGATTTACCTTTGTGGGGATTCTGCCCTCGCTCTCTGTCTTATCACCCGTCATCGGCATATAGAACGAGTTTGCGGACGAGTTTCTGAAAATACAACCTTCGATGTCAACGTTTGCACCGTCGACTTCCATCAAAACTTTTGCGTTTTCAAAAATACAATATTTGAAGGAAATGTTTTCAATCGGTTTGTCGCCGTTACCTTCTTTGATCATACGATGAATGTTGACGCAACGTCTCATTTTATCCCATTGCATAAGACCGTTTTTTGCCTCGGGATCGTTATAACCTGCGCGGAAAACAGTGTTTTCGATATGAACATTGTCCTCCTGCATAAGCACAAGGTCGGTGTAGTAGTCGTTATTTTTTTCTTTGATTATTTTTTCGTCATAGCAGATAATATAACCGTTGCCGTAAATGTTCACACCTCCGGGCACGATTATTTTGGACTTATCGTGGTTGTCCCCGGGAGTAATGACAAGTTTGCCATCGGCGTTGGTATCATTGACGTAAACCGCTACGTTGCTTTTCATTGACAATGCGGTTTTCAACTGTTTTTCGTTTTTGACGGTATAGCCGTCGATGACGTTCAGCACGTACTTCGCGACGACGGGCAAATTATCATACATGGGATATTTTGCCTTAATCGTAATCGTGACTTTGTTTTTGAGCCCTTTCTTTTCTTCGGGGATGTCCATCAACATAAGTTTGTTGTACTCATCTTTTTTGTCCGAGAACTTGGCGATACTTTCGTCAGAAGTCGAAAACTCAAAGTTTTCAAAGTCAACGTCTTTCGGATAGTTGAAGTCCATATAGAAGTAATAGGGGATAGTCACCTTGCAATCAGCGTCGTTGAAAACCTTGTTGCCAAAGACGGTTTCGGCGGCAATTCCGCGTTTTGCGTCGGTGGCGTTTAATGCAAGGTTGATTGCAACGACAGGCGTGACAACCTTAAGTTCAACCGTACTGCACGATTTTCCGGTATTTTTATCTACCGCCGTGATTTTGACATCGCCTTCTTTGTTGGGCTCGATAATCGCAATGTTTTTGTCCAAATTCGTAATGTTGACAATCTGCGTGCCGGGAGTAATATCTGTGGACGAGAACTTGACGTCGGGAACGCCCTCTTTAGTAGGATCGCGATACACCACTTCGAGATAAATCGGAAGCCCGCGCTTTATGATATACTCCGACTTGTCGCCGTTATTGTTGTAAAGTTTTTGGAGGAGAATATCGTAGTTTTTGAAAACGATATCGTCATCGTACATCGATTCAACCTTGAACGCCGAGAATGTTTTGCCTTTTACGGTGACGGTCGCAACAGTGGAGTTTTCTTCGAATTGAAGCATTCCGTCCACGATTCTACCACCCGTGACGCTAGCTTTTGTCAAATCTTTAAGATAATCATTGACATTGACGGCACCCGTGGTATAGCAATAACTCTCTTTCTTGAAAACACCCTCTTTTACGCTGACTTTGACGGACGCTCCGACACCTGTGTCGGTGTCGTTTGAAACAACCGAAATAGTCGCATCACCCGTGCCTTTTGCCGTAAGGATACCGTTTTTGTCAACTTCGACGACGCCGTCGTTTGTGGACGACCAGGTTACGCTTTTGTTGCGCGCGCCACTCGGCGTGAAAATGGGATTTATAAGAAGTCTTTCGCCTTTGTCCAAAGAAATACTGTCGTTTGCAGAAAGTTTTTTATTGCTTCCGTACGGCATAAGGTCGATTTTCGTGACTTTGTCGCCGACGACTTTAACGTTGCAAGTTGCAAACTTGTTTCCTTCTTCCGTCGTAACTTTTACGACAAACGAGCCATATCCGTTGACCGTTACGACGCCGTTGTTGTCAATAGTTGCGATATCGATGTGGTTTTTATCGATATGTTCTTGCAGTTTCTTCCCGCTTAAATTGGCGCAATCATCACATTCGTCATCTTTTGCATAAACAAACGGAATATCACTTTTCTGTTCTTCAATCGACCAAATGAGGTTGTGATTTTTTGCAAAACGCGGATAGACCGTCGCTTTCAAAGTGTCAATGATGTTTCCTTTGTCAAGGGAAAATTCAATTTTAGTCTCGTTAAGTTCCACCCTATCGACGGGCAGATACGCATTTTTCGAAATAATGTTTGTTGTGAGAAGCACCGACGCCACTATAATAATAGGGATAAGGATCAGCACTCCGATAAGGACTTTTTTCATTAAGCTCCTACCTTTTAATATATTTCAATACCGCAGATATTATATCACTTACTTAAATTTAAGTAAAGAATAAACGCTACAATAAGTAATATGTGCAAAAATAAAAACGGCGCAAAGTTACGCCGTTTTTTACAAATTTTAATAAAATTTTGAAATTATATTGATAAATTTCGACAAATTTTGCAGATTTTATTGAAAAATTGTAAAATCTGTCAAAAATTAAATCTTGCAAAATTATTTTATCTTCCCGTTTCAAAGAAGGATTTTCCTTCGATATCGTCAAGAGGCAACAATTTCACGTCAAAACTGCCGTCGTCGAAAATTTCGATAATCGTGCCACCCCTTTGCGTGTGACGCTTTTCGATGCCCTTGTATGCAAGATAATCGATGCTCATGCCGTATGTCAGGCGGATTCCCTTATAGGTCAAAGACAAGGTATTCAGGTGGTCGTGCCCCATAAACATACCCTTGCAACTTTTGAAATTGACCATTTCGTTGAAGAATTTGCCCTCGATTGTCTTTGGATATCCGAAATAGTTGTCCTTTTCGTCGATAAACCCGACGTGATAAACAACGGATTTGTCCCCGCGATAAAACTTTTCCCACGCCTCGCGAAACTCCTTCGGCGGGATATGATAGAATGCAAGCGACTTGACTTCATCGGGGGTTTTTCCGTATTTTTTCGCAACGTCGGTTATGGATTTTTTATACCATTCGATTTGGTCGTCGTGAATGGTGTCGAAGCCGTTGAAGAAACTCTTGCCGAGATAGGCGTTGCTGTCGATGAACGTCAGGACGTTGTTAAGACTGCCGTCGCCGTTCAGCACGGGGATATAATAGTTTCCGTCGCCGGTGATATTTTCGTCGCCGTGGCTGAAGTAGCAATTTTTGCACGAGGCATAGAAGTCGCCCAACTTTTTTTTATCGGCGGTTGCCCATACTTCGCTGTCGTGATTGCCGAAAACCACCGTCCAAGGCTTGCCGAGTTTTTCCATAAGGTTTGCAAACTTTTTGCTGGATTTCATATTGTTAAAACTGCCCTGCAAAAGCCATGGAATGGGATAAACCATGTCGCCCGTCACGATGACAAAATCGGCGTCCGAGGCGTTCACGACTTTCTCGACAGCCTGAAGTGCGAGCTTGTCTTTTTTTCTTGTCGTCAACGAACCGCCGATATGAATATCGGTGAGTTGCAGAATTCTGAGTGGCTTACCGTTTTCTTTTGTAATATAGGTAATTCCGTCTTTTTTTTCAAATTTAACGCTCATTTTCGTTTAATTTTTGTTATCGTAGTCCTCGGGCGTTTCAACCGTTCCGAACGCACTTCCAAACTCTTCGTCAATACTTTCATCGCTGACTTCGACAGCATTTCCCTCGTCGTCCAAGACGCGCGGATCAACCACGTCGTTTTCGTCAACCTTGCCGTAAAGTTCAGAAACAAGAGCGTCTCTTTCGGCGTTTTCTTCGTCAGTCAACTCAACGCCCTTCTTCCTTGCGTCGATAAAGTATCTTATCCTCACAAGTTTCTTGCTGTCAACCTTATATTTGAACGACGCGATGAACGCAATCGTGATAAGAATTGCAACGGATATGCCCATAACGAGCCTGATTGCAAGCAACGCACTGTCGGGTTGCTCGATATAAATCGTCGAGTCGCCCGTTGTGTTTTCTTTGTAATGACACCAGCCGAGTATCCAACCGACCATACCGACTGCGAGCGCACCTCCAACCTTTCTTGCAAGCGTCATCATACCGCTGTATGTACCTGTCGGACGATCGCCCGTCGCCATTTCGGCAACGTCCACGGTGTCGGGGAAGATAATCCACGGCATCATTTGCGCACCGCCGAAGCCAAAGCCCATGATAAGCGCAACGATAGGTATCAAAATCGGAGGCGTCCAAGACGGCTCCATAATCGCAAACATTATTCCGCCAAAAATATACAAAGGCAGTCCCATGCGGAAAGCGAATTGTTTGCTCTTTTTGTCCATCATTTTGCGTGCAAGCGGGAACATAATAACCGCGGCAACCATCAAAGGCGCAACGATGAACATCGAGGAAATGTCCATTCCGAAAAGTTTCTCGCCGTGCCATACGTCGGTGGCATAATAAACTGCCAGCGCACTTATCATATCCATACAGGCAAACGCCGAAACGTACATTACGATATGCCAACGATACGACCTGTTTTTATAAGGTTTTGCATAACTTTTTGCAAATTGTTTTGCATTGAATTTTTCAACCGCCGTCGTGGGTTTAATACGCTCTTTTACGAAAATCGAGCAGATGATAAGACCACCGCCGAAAAGCGTGCCGAAAATAATCGCGGTCAAAAGCCAAAATCCTGTCGGCGAAATGTGAGGCATAAACAGCCAGCCGTCGGCAGAAATCAAAGATTCGATTAAAAGCAAAGGAAGTACGTACGCAAGCCCCGATGACGCCGCCGTGAATATAAGTTTTACGGTGTTGGCGTTGTTCCTTTCACGGAACGACGGGGAAATGTCACTCGCCATCGAGCAATACGGCACCTGCGACAATGTCGAGCAAGTGTTCCAAATAAGATACATTATCAACATATAGGCGATAAACCCGTTTGTTGACATGCCCCACTGCGTGACCGGCATAAACAAAAGGAATATCGATATGATTATCGAAATACCGCCCCAGAACATATACGGCTTGCGCCTGCCCCACTTACTGCGCGTGTTGTCGCTGATAAAGCCCATCACGGGGTCGGTTATTGCGTCCCACAACTTTGCAATCATAAATATTGTGGATGCGATTTTAATGGGTATGCCCATCGTGGTCATGTACTTGACCAGTATGCACGCCATCAGCGCAACGCCACCGCCGTCCATCAGACCGCCTATGCCATAACAAATCTTCTCTTTTACGGGTATTCTGTCTTCGGGCGCGATATAGTTTACGTCACCGGGGACAGCCACCACCTTTTCCTTCTTTTTCACGTTGTACCTCTTTTGCAAAAAGATACTTTAATAATATCATATTGTTTTGTTTTGCACAACCGCAAAAAATACATTTGTCGATATCTTGCAATTTTTTTTGGATATATCCCCAAAACCCCCAAAAACCCACCACAAGCAACCTCCGAACGCCAACCTAACGGTTGGGTTCATAATCTTGGGTATTCCACCAAAAAAATAGGAACACAACCGTTGTGTTCCTATTTTTTTGGTGGAGATAACGAGATTCGAACTCGTGACCTATGCGTTGCGAACGCATCGCTCTACCAACTGAGCCATACCCCC
>CAKQMI010000023.1 GCA_934254835.1 uncultured Clostridia bacterium
TAGGCGTGATAATCGCCCTCTCGCAGGATACGCACCTGCCGTGGGCTACCTTTAGAAAATACTATAGCCAAGCGCACCTGCGAATGCTAACCGAATTTAAGGAAGAATAAATAACGCGCTACAATACAAAAACGACCGAAAAATCGGTCGTTTTTTTGGTCTTCCCGCCGGGAGTCGAACCCGAAATTGCGCCTTAGGAGGGCGCCGTTATATCCATTTAACTACGGAAAGATATATTAAATTTTACAGGATATAGCAATACCCACTTTGGCGAACTTTTTTCGCCGTGGTCACCATTTAGGTCACCAAATTTTATTTTAGGCGTCTGCCGTATCGCAAAAACGCACGATTTTGAGCGGTTTTTGCATAGTTTTGCCCCGTTTTGATGGGTTCATATTAGGAATAGCAAACCCTTAGGAGGGGTTTATTATATCCATTTAACTACGGAAGCGTTTTATTAAGTTGCAAAAAGATTTTAGCGTTTTGCGACTTGTTTGTCAAGGAAAACGGGAGGCGAAAAAGCCGTCCCCTTTTTATTTGAGATAAATCGATGCGTTGGTTGCGGTAATTGCGCCGTCCGCCGCCGCCGTTGCGAGTTGGCGTATATGTTTGGTGCGACAATCGCCCGCGACGAAGAGTCCGTCGGTTTTGGTTTTTCCGTCGTCGCCCGCGATGATATAGCCGTTCTTATCGATATCGACGTAGTCGGAAAACGCGGAGTTGTCGGGAATCTGCCCTATCGCGATGAACACGGCTTTGACTGGCAAGTTGAACTCTGTCTTATCGACGGTATTTTCAAAAACAAGTCCCGACAGTTCGCCGTCGTCTTGCAAGAACTTCTTTAACGAGAGGTTGTGATAAACCGCGACGTTGTCCTTTTTCAACAAACTATCGACGTGCGCTTTATCCGCAAAGAACCTGTCGAACAGCGTGCAGACGTGGACTTTTTTGCAATAGTTTGTCAAAAACAGCGCATACTGCAAGGCGGTGTTGGCGTCGCCGATAAGCGCGACTTCCTCGTCCTTATAAAACGCGCCGTCGCAGAGAGCGCAATAGGACACGCCGTGCCCAATGAGTTCGTCCTCGCCTTCGACGCCGATATGTCTTGCGCTGGCGCCCGTTGCGATGATGACGGCTCTGCCCTCGTGGGTACCGTAGTCGGTGAAGACGGAAAAGATTTCGCCGTCCTTTTTCAAGCCCGTGACTTTTTCAAGTTCAAAATCCGCGCCGTGGAACATAATTTGCTCGAACAATCTATCCGAGAGTTCCGCCCCCGAGATTTCCATAATTGTGGGGAAATTTTCGACGCGCGGAGAGAGTGAAATTTGTCCGCCGACGGTTTCTTTTTCAAGCACGAGCACGGATTTTCCGTTTCTTAAAGCGTTGAGGGCGGCAGTCATACCTGCCGTCCCCGCGCCGACAATAATTACGTCGTAAATCATAAATTATTTTGCGTTTTCAACGAATTTTTTGATGAAGCTTGCGTTCTCGTAGCGGTCGAATCCCTGACCATTTGCGACGAGCATCGTAGGAGCCTTTTTGACGCCGTACTTGTTGGTGAGGTCTTTTTGATCCTCGGCGTCGATGACGGTGTATTTGATACCTGCTTTATCCAGCATCATTTTCGCCATTTTGCAGTTGGGGCAAGTCTTGGTTGTGAACAGCAAGATTTCGGCGTTCTTTTTGAAGTTGGGATCCGCCTGCACCCTGATGTCCTGTTCGCCACAGCAAGTATCCGAGATGATATGCTGATTCACGCCGTGGTAAGAAGAGTTGGCGATGTCGTAAGTTTTCCTTTGCGAGAACTCTTGCAACTTGCCGTCGTTCCAGTTTTGCACGGGGCGATAGTAGCCGGTGATACGGCTGTAAACCTCGGCGGGTTGTCCGCAGGTGGGGCACTTGAAGTGTTCGCCCGAGATATAGCCGTGCTCTCTGCAAATGCTGTACGTCGGAGAGATGGTGTAATAAGGCAGTTTATAGTTTTCGGCGATGGTTTTGACCAGCTTTGCGGTGGACTTCCAATCGGGGAGTTTCTCGCCGAGGAAAGCGTGGAAAACGGTGCCTGACGTATAAAGCGTCTGAAGTTCGTCCTGAACGTCGAGTGCCGAGAAGATATCGGCGGTGTATCCGACGGGAAGGTGCGAGCTGTTGGTGTAATACGGGATATTGTCGTTTTCGGAAGCGGTGATGATTTCGGGGAATTGCTCCTTATCGTGCTTTGCAAGACGATAAGAGGTGGATTCCGCCGGCGTTGCTTCGAGGTTGTACAAATCGCCATACTGTTCCTGATAATCGGAAAGTCTTTCACGCATGTGGTTGAGGACTTCTTTGGCAAAGTCTTGCGCCTCGACGTTGGTCAAGTCTTTTCTGAGCCACTTTGCGTTGAGTCCTGCCTCGTTCATGCCGACAAGACCGATTGTCGAGAAGTGGTTGCTGAACGTGCCGAGATAACGTTTGGTGTAAGGATAAAGTCCCTCTTCCAAAAGTTTGGTGATGACGTCGCGCTTGACTTTAAGACTGCGCGCCGAAATATCCATCATTTTGTCAAGACGACGATAGAAGTCCGCTTTGTCGGTTGCAAGATAAGCAATCCTCGGAAGGTTGATGGTCACGACGCCGATTGAACCGGTGCTTTCGCCACTGCCGAAGAATCCGCCCGATTTTTTGCGGAGTTCGCGAAGGTCCAGACGAAGTCTGCAACACATACTTCTGACGTCCGACGGCTCCATATCGCTGTTGATGTAGTTGGAGAAGTACGGGGTGCCGTATTTTGCGGTCATTTCAAACAGCAATTTGTTGTTTTCGGTCTCCGACCAGTCGAAGTCACGCGTGATGGAATACGTGGGAATGGGGTATTGGAAACCACGGCCGTTGGCATCGCCCTCGATCATAATCTCGATGAACGCCTTGTTGACCATATCCATTTCTTTTTTGCAATCCTTGTATTTGAAATCGCACTCTTTACCGCCGACGATTGCGTTGAGTTCCGCCAAGTCGTTGGGGACGGTCCAGTCGAGCGTGATGTTGGTGAACGGAGCCTGCGTACCCCAACGGCTGGGAGTATTGACGCCGTAAATGAAGGATTGTATGCACTGTTTTACTTCTTTATAAGAAAGGTTGTCCACCTTGACGAACGGAGCAAGGTAGGTGTCGAATGAGGAAAAAGCCTGTGCGCCTGCCCACTCGTTTTGCATAATGCCCAAGAAGTTGACCATTTGGTTGCAAAGGGTGGAAAGATGCGCCGCGGGACTGGAAGTGATCTTTCCGCGAATTCCGCCAAGACCTTCCTGAATGAGTTGCTTCAACGACCAACCGGCGCAGTATCCGGTCAGCATCGACAAGTCGTGAATGTGAATGTCGGCGTTTTTGTGAGCGCGGGCGATTTCTTCGTCATAGACCTCGGAAAGCCAGTAGTTGGCGGTGATTGCCCCGCTGTTGCTGAGAATTAGTCCGCCCACGGAATAAGTGACCGTCGAGTTTTCTTTGACACGCCAGTCTTCAAGGTGCACGTAATTGTTGACGACTTCTTTGTAGTCAAGAATCGTCGACTTCATATTACGAATCTTTTCGCGTTGTTTTCTGTAAAGAATGTACGCCTTTGCAACGTCGGTGTAACCCGATTGCTCAAGTACGTGCTCGACACTGTCCTGAATGTCCTCGACGTGCACCAGATTGTTTTCAATCTTGCTTTCGAAATCAGCGGTCACGCGAAGCGTCAACATGTCGATGATCGCGGGAACGTACTGCTTGTTCTGCGCCTCAAACGCTTTGGTAATGGCGACAGAGACTTTGTTAATGTCAAAATCGGTTATCTTACCGTCTCTTTTAATTACCTGATACATTTTCCTCAATTCCTTTATAATTTCTTTTGTTGATTACTGTATATTCAACGACGACGTCGTTTTGTTTTTTATTCGGTGTCCCCAATGACGAAAAAGAATTGCCCCTTTATGCCTCATAAATCCCATCTCTCTTTCTCTTCCAAACACGACAGAATTTTGATGGATTTTTGGCGCTTTTTTCGGGGTTCCTAAACTCTCTGTCTTCGTTTGTTTTTGAGCTGTGCTCATCAATTTTATTTTCTTCCAAAAACGGCAGAATTTTGATGAGATTGTGGTTTTCTCGACGGGTTCTGAAAAATCCAGTGTACTGACGTACACGATTTTTCAGGTTCCGCCGAAAAAGCAGAATATCGCAAAATTCTGGCGTTTTTGGGCACAAAAATAGGAGTTTCCCGCCCACCGCGGATAACACCCAGCCTCTTGCTTTTGCAAGTATATTCATCATAACATGCGTGTAAGCGCGTGTCAATCGTTTTTTACAATATATTGATTTGTTTTTTTGCCCACACCACAAGATATTGTGGTATGCCAGACAAAAATAATAAGAACCGTGGTCTGGACGTCGTATTTTTGACAACCACGTCGTTACGCTCACGGCTTAGACATAGAGTATTAACCCGCTCGCGTGCCTTGTCTTTGTCTAAAAATACGCCGTCGGACTCGCACACGACCAAATTTGTCGATATTTTCGATGATTTTTGGGAAAAGCGAACGCAGTTGTACTTTATGCTGTACTACAAGCGAGCCTTTGCCGAAAAGCACGGGAATTGCGACAATTTGGCAAGGTTCGTATTATTCTTGTCTGGCATCAATCAATCCCACGAATTTCAATTTTATCGACTTTTCCGTCGAAAATCGGCAATATTTCTTCCATTTCTGCCCTTGTCAACCCGTGAAGTGTCTCGTCAATCAAATCACCGCTGTCCTTAAAAGCCTGAAGATAATATTTTTTCGCGCCTTTTATAAGGTCGGCTATGCCGTAAAAGGAATTTTTGTCGTTGAACTCCTTGACGACGGTGGTGCGGAATTCGTAATCGACGTGACCTTCGAGCAGGTAGTTGACACTGCGCCTGATTTTCGACATGTCAAAGTCCTTTATGCCGACGGACAAGCCGTAGTTTTCGGGGCTGTTTTTTATGTCCATCGCAACGTAGTCCACCGCCCCTTCCTCGACCGCGCGGATAAGCACGTCGGGGTTGTTGCCGTTGGTGTCAAGCTTGACCTTGTACGACAGCGACTTTATCTTTTTCATAAAATCGATGAGGTCGGGATTGAGCGTCGGCTCTCCGCCCGTGATACAGACGCCCTCCAAAATGCCCTGCCTCTTTTTCAGATAGGCGAAAATTTCGTCCTCGGGGATAACGGGCTGTCCCATCGGGTTCTCGACAAGGCTGGCGTTGTGGCAAAACGGACAACGAAAATTGCACCCGCCCGTAAAAATCGTGCAGGCAGTAAGCCCCGGAAAGTCCAAAAGCGTAAGTTTGTTTAGCCCGTGAATAATCATTTCCCTATCCTTTTTTTATTCTGCCAACCGAAAACAATGCGATCTTTTAGAAACCGCAAGTTTTTGGTGGTGTTCGCATTACTCTCGGTTGTCATTGTTTCGTTAGTTATTATTATAGCACCAAAACGGGTTTTCCAAAGCGTTTTCAAGAAAAAACACGCGCGCGTTAACAATCAAATATTGTTGACATAATTTTTGAACGAGAGTATAATATCTATATCTAAATTTGGATTGGAGGATCAATTTTTATGAAAAAGAATTTTGGCAAAATTATTGCCTTAGTACTCGTTGTTGCTGTTCTCGCAACCGTTCTTTGCGCTTGCAACGCTGAAAGTTATCAAAAGAAGCTTGAAAAGAAAGGCTACGCTGTCACCACCGCTACCAACAATGATAAAGATGCAACCATTGCTTGGGCATTAACCGCTGTCAGCAAGGAAGCCGGTATGGTTGTTATCACCAAATACAACAACGTTGAAGATGCAAAGAAAGCTGAAAAGAACGGCCCCAACGGTTCTATTGCTGGAATCAAAGGCGTCACCAAGAGACAAGGCAAAATCGTCTTCTCCGGCACCGCACAGGCTGTTAAGGACGCAATGTAATTAACTTTTACAAACAAAAAAGAATCACCGAGAAATCGGTGATTTTTTTTGCGCTTTTCGCCTATAAATCGTCCGCGTCCTGCGTGGGCGTTTCAAGTGGCTCATACGTCTCAAAAGTCATAAGCGCGGGAAAACAGCCGTACATTCCAAGCGGATCATACATATTCGGTGCAAACGCCGACTGGTTGATTTCCTTTTTACTTTTCAATGATTTCATAAAACCCTCCACCCTTTATTCTGTGCAAAACGGAAAACTATATTCGCCTCGAAAAACGCAAAACCCGCCTGTAAAAGACGGGTTATGATTTGATTTTAGAAAACTATTGAAACGGGGAAAAGTCGTTAATTTTCGCCGTTTTCCTCCGCTGTGGTTTCGGTGATTTCTTCTTTCTGTCCTGCGGTATTGGCGGAATTTCTGTAAATGACGAATTTCTGCCAGCAGAATTCCAAAACTCCGTTTAATATCATCTTCGTGCCTTTTGCCAAAAATTCGCCGAAACCGCCAAGACTTGCCCATGCGCGAGTAAGTTTGGGAACGTACCATGCGGCAAACGGGAAGAACGGAACATAGAACAAGAACGCAAGCGCCATTGCGACGGGCACGTTCTTTGCCGACTTGAACGTGAATTTGCGGTTAAACGTAAAGTTCCACAAAATGGATAGCGCAAGCGAAATACATTCACTAACAAACACAAGTTTACTAAGCGGTACAGGATCCAGAAAGTGTATTGTCGCGTTTTTGTCGATGGGCAATACATTCAAGAAAATAAAATACGTTACCATTTCGATAAGTCCTGCACTGCACATGCACAAAAAATATTTGATGGCTTGCCATCTGCCATCGTTGTTTTTGCGCATCTCATTGAACTTTTCTTTTCGTTCTGCTTTTCTTTGAGCCTTTTCTTCGGGTGTAAGTTTTTGCTTTGCCATAATATTCTCCTATAGTGGTCTTTTGATTGCGGTGTCTTCGGCCTCGCCACAGCAGTGAACGTGCATATTGTTCATAACTCTGAACGCATCGGCGCGAATATGGAAGCTTCGCAAGCCGTTGAGACGCACTTTGAGTCGCATATACAGCATCAAACTTTTTCCGTTGTCGGGCGGGGGACATTGTGAAACGAAACAGGCGTAGGCAAGCTTCGTTTTTTCAAAGTCTTTTTTGGTTATTTTGACATATCTGTTGGGTTTACCGGTGAAATAGTATGCAAGAACTGTCGGTTTTGCAATTTCAGTCGCGCCAATACTTTTCATCATATTGACGTTACTGCACATAAAATACGCTTTGGAAGTCGCCTCGCCCACGCGCAAGTGATCGGGGTGGCATTCGGGATATAGTTTGTGATCGGGACCAATGACGACGTCGGGCTTTACCTTTGCGATGACCTTCGCTATTTCTTTGCGGAGCGCAAGTTCATCATACATTCCGCCGTCTTCAAAAGGCAAAAAGAATACGTCTTTTACGCCCAAAATCTGCGCCGACTTTAACTGCTCGTCACGACGAATTTCAACAAGCGTGTCGGGCAACATGTTTTCGTCCTCGGTGCCGAACCGTCCGTCCGTGCATACGAGATAATAGACGTCCTTGCCCTCGCGCGCGAGCCTCGCCACCGTGCTTCCGACCGCAATTTCTATGTCGTCGGGATGCGGTGCGATGAATAAGTACCGCTGAAACCTCTCGATTTTCGGCACAGGAGCAACCGCTTTTATAAGCAGTCTGTTGAGTAGCATTTCCCTTCCCCCTATATATTCTTATAATATTTTAACACACGATATTTATTAAGTAAAGAAATTTATAAAAAATGTCCCTCCTTTCGCGCTTTTCTTATCAATCTGACAGAAGCGAGTGGGCGCGATGTTGCTTCGCAGTGATATGCCTTCGGCGTTAGATTGCTTTCGCAGTGATATTGCTTGCGCGGTGATATTTGCCCTTTTGGCAAGATAATGTGTCCCTTCCGGGAGCGATGATGCGATGTGTGCCTTTGGCACGAGATGTTTTTGCCTGTTGGCAAAAGCGATGAGCCTTCGGCGCGATGGGTGCCTACGGCACGCTACGGTGTCGTTCCCACGAGATTCTCACGTCGCTACGCTCCTCAGAATGACATAATTCTTTCAACGGCAGAATTTTGATGAGATTACGGCGTTCTTGACAGGTTTTTGCGAAGGCGCGTACGCGTCGCAAATCTCGCTTTTGACCAAACAAACCCATTTCATTTGCTTGTTTGTCTTATGCTCGTTTGCTCCTTTCCCCCAAAAGTACAAAAGTATCTTTTGGGGACCCCTTTTTAACGCTTTTCAGGTTCCGCCGAAAAAGCAGAATATCGCAAATTATCGCCGTTTTTTGTTGAGAAAAAGGGCTGAGCAACAGCCCAGCCCCCTTTTTACCTATTCTGTTGTATCAACAACTCGATTAGTTTGCGATTGTGCCGTCTTCCGGCGTTAAAATCGTGATATTGAACGCGTTCTTTTTCGTGTCCGGATCCTGCAAGAGGTTCTCGTCTTTTTCGATTGTCGGTGCGGTCTTCTCGAAATTGAGATAGCCGGTGATTGCAACGGTTTTTCCATAGACTTTTGCCTCGACTTTCAGCATGCTTTCTTCAACGCGACTGTTGTCATTTGCATCTCTCTTTGTGCCGATGATGACGCGGAGACCGATGTCGTTAATGATTTCGGCATTTGCACTCGGGAGGACACCTGTCTTGTCGTCAACTATCCATTTTGTGCCGTTGAAGTACGGGACATAAACCTTGCCAAGGCGGTATGCCTGACGGAGTTCTGCGCCTGCAACGTCCAAATAGTTGCCCGACGTTGTACCGCTTGTCGGATCGTTGAGCTTGGTTTCGATATCTTGAATAAGTTTTTCGGGCGTGTTGACAAGCACGAGTTCTTTCGTCTCATTGTTGAGCTCGAAGCCCTCTTTCAAGAGATAATCTTTGTCGTTCTTTTTCTCGATGAGTTCTTCCATTAAAACATACGGGTAAAGATACTTGTTGCCCGCTTTGTCCTTTACGACAGCATAACCATATTGTTTCATCGTTTCCGTGGTTGCGTTAGGATTTTCCTCGAAGAAAGTTTCACCTGCGGTCTTATAGTCAGAGGGACGGGCTAACATAAGTTGCTTGCTCAATCCATTCGCATAAATTCCGCGCGACGTCATTTTGTAAAGTTCGGTCTCGAACTCCTTATAAACGCTGACGTAGTCGTATGTCTTTCCACCGGGGGCAACCTGATACTTTGTGAAGTATTTTTGCGCGAGAGCGATCATGCCGATAGCGTCGATTGTTCTTTCCGTCTTGAAATTGAACAGATTGTCGAACAACGTGGAGAGGAGTTTGTCTCCGCCGATGACCAACGATTTATCAAGCCCTTCATAGTTGTTGAAATTGATAATGCTGTTGACTGCGGGGACGATGCCCTTTTCTCCGTTCAAGACTAAGTCCATAATGACGTCGTTTATCGTGATTTTGCCGTCAGCAGATGCGGTTGCAGGTTTCTCGAAATTCAACAGAATGCCCATTCCTTTTCCGCTGATGAAGCTGTTGATAATGTTCACGAAGTTCAAACCCGTGACATGCGCTTCGCCGGTTTTAATGAAGTGATTGATTGCGGTATTGACGCTTTCGTAATTATAAGATGCCTTGTAGTGATTGTATCTCTTTCCGGTGTAAGTCTTTGATTCTTCGTCAGAAAGTTTATAATATACCTTCTTCAATTTTACGAGTTTCACGCCGTACGGACCGTCTTCTGCCTCAACCCAGAACCACTTATCGTGGACTATTGCTTTGTAAGTGACAACTTGCTTATACTTTTTGCCGTCGGCACCAACCGGCTTATCGGCGGTAATCAGATAATAATTGCCCGCTGTGTCTTTGCCGTATTCGCCGTTCGCATCTTCGACGTACTCGGTTTTCTTGTCATAGAAGCCCCAGTCGCCTGTGTCGGTTTTTTGGAAGCCCCAAACGCCGATTCCGCCGTTTTTGCCCATATAGACGCACAAGTCGAGGATTGCGGGAACGATGTTTTTATATTTGTCCGTAATCTTCGCATCGAGTTGCAGGTCGTATGTGGGGGCCGTTGCGTCCGTGGCAATATTCTCAACAGCATAAAGTTGGATTTTGGCAACTTCATTACCATTTGCGGTGATTGTTGCCACCGCTTTGGTGTTTTCGATATTGACAAGGTCCAACGTGCCTTTGATATTAAGTTTCAACGTTTCGGGAACGATGATGGTTTTATTCGTTTCGTCAATCGTCAAATCCTCCCCGCCGACTTTGAGCGTCCAGCCGTTGGGATCGGTATAATCGTGCACGATAAGATCCAACAGGTTTTTGCCAAAGTCGAAGTCAAGACCTGCGTCGAAGTTGAATGCGCCGTATTCTTCTTCATTAACACCGGTTGTTTGAATAGCTTCTTTGCTGTTGCCGATTTTGAGGTCGTTGATTGAAAGCTCCAAGCCGAACTTCTGACCATTGCCTGCGGGAAGGTTGATATCGAGGAAGAACCTGCTCATTTTGCCGATTGAGTCGCCAACGCCCGCTTCTTTGTCAAAACCTAATTTGATTGAGCCGTTTTTCAACAACGCAATGCCAAGGCTGTTGGCAAGTCCGATTGGATCGAGCGATACGGATGCGGTAAGTTTTTGGTTGAGGTTGCCTGCAATTCTTCTTTTGAATGAGTCGACATAGCCTTTTTGTGCATTATAATCGTTCATCTTGTCCCATGGCAAAGAACAAGGAATCTTTTTGCCGTCTTTCGTCGTTATTTCCCACGAGGGAGCCGAGAACAAAGAGGTTGCCAAAGGCGCACCGCCAACATCCGTTTTGAGGATTCCTTGGAGATCCAGAGTCTCGCCAAGGTATTTATACACGTTGTCTTTTCCGCCAAAAATATCGGAAATAAGACCGCCGAGCGTCAATTTGCCGATGCCCAACGATTTATCGTTTGCAAAAATCGTGTCGGCAAGAGTTTTTACAACCCAACCGCCATTGGGGTTTTCTTTGTATTCGTTGCCGGCTTTTTCATAGCGAGTACGATTTGTGGCGTTGTACAAACTTTTGTCGTACGGCATATACTCTTTCTTTACAAACGTATTGATAAGCCCTGTGATGATTTTGTTGAGGTCGAAGTTTTCACCGTTGAAGGCTTTGACAACGCTTTGTACAATTTCTTTTTTCAGCAGGTTTTCAATCGTCGTAAAGATGGTGTCTTTGACGCTTTGTCCGCTTGCGGTGTTTGCAATGGCGTTAAGGCTGATTTTGACCTTGTTGCCCGCAATAGTTGCGTAAAGGAAATCTTTTTCGTAAATAATTCGGAAAGAATCGATGCCGTTGATTCGCACCGATGCGTCAAGATAAGTCTCATTGTTGTCGTTCACCGTGACGGTACCATCTTCGTTTTTCGTGATATTTGTGCGGTCGATAAAACCTTTTATCGAAACGTCGATGGGCATTTCGCCTTTGTCCGAGCTACTCTTTCTGTTTTTGAGCGTCAAGGTTGCGCCAAGGCTTATTGCTATGTCTTTTCCCTCGGAAACGTCCAATGTGACGCCTTTGCCGATTTCGTTCGCACTTTGGAACATAGTCTCGACAAATTTATTCATCGCGTCGCCCGTAGGGTTCGGCGGGGTAGTCTGCGGTCCGTCGTCGTCGGGCTTGGGCTTGTCTTTCTTGCACGCGACAAGAACGCTGACGCACAAAACGAGAACGCAAACTAATGCGATAATTCGCAAAAATTTCTTGTTTTTCATTTTACTCCTCCACTGTTGGGATTTTTAATTGTAACGCGCATACGTGCGTATGCGTATATTGCTACATTTTAATTTTAATATTTATTATTTTTCTTGTCAAGGGCAAGCGGGCTTTTTCGTCGCGCGCAAGGAAATGCGGGCGATAATGAAAAAAGTTTTAAGGTTATTTTTAACCTAAATATTACAAACTCTTAATCGTGTAATATTTTGCAAAAAGCCTTTACATCCGCGTCTTACATTTGTATAATAATCGATAGGAGGATTTTTATGCACGATTCACACGTACACAGCATATTTTCGGACGACGGCATGGAGGCGGTCGAAGACGTTGTGGAAACTGCGGTGCGCCTTGGTTGCGACTATGTCGCAGTCACCGACCACGTCAACCGCGATTATCAGATTATCGGATACGACAACCCGCAAATCAATATGCCGGCGTACGTTTCCGCCATGCAAGAATTCAAAAAACGCTACAATAAAAAAGGCTTCCGTCTTGCAATGGGCGCGGAGCTTGGATATTTGAAGTCCGCCAACAGCCTTTACCTTCGCGACCTTGCGAGGATCGATTTTGACGTCATCATCAACAGCGTCCACAGCGTCCTCGGCAGTGAGGTCTATTATGCGGAGTATTTCAATAAATGTCCCTACAAGCACTTTGCTTATCTTGAATACTTAAAGGCGGTGCGCGAAAGCGTCGACGCGCCCTTCTCCTACGATATCATCGGGCACATCGGCTATATCCAGCGCAACGCTCCCTATAAAGAGCCCGATATGTATTACGAGGAGTTTTCGGAAATTTTCGACGATATCCTCACCGCCATCATCGAAAAGGACAAGTGCCTCGAGGTCAACAGCAAAACCTATCGCGGGGGCAAAACCGCCAGCGAGTTTTCACAGCGTCACCTCTCCATTCCCGACGTCGACGTCCTGAAACGCTACTATGAACTCGGTGGCAGGAAAATTTCGTTCGGCAGTGACGCCCACCGCTCAAACAGCATTGCCTACAACTACAATAAAATCGCGGAAGCAATGAAAGAAATCGGCTTTGAGGGCTTCACAAGATACTACAATCGAAAGCCCGAACTTGTAAAATTTTGATATTTGAAAAAGTGTCTTGATAAAAAGATTGCGCCTTTTTGGCGCATTTTCTTTTGCCTTTTTTCGTCATTCAACGCGGAGCGCAAGAACCTTAAAAAGTACCCTTTTTATAAAACGCTTTTTGTCACGTTAAATCTTACGCCGTGGGCGTTTGTGACTTCGTGACGCTCGACGTTTTCAAAAAGTCCGCTCGTGCGGGACGCGATATAATCCGCGCTTTCAAAAAGCGGTTCCGAATATCCTTTGTCGATATGATAAATTTCTATCGGACGGCGGACGGGGGTTTTGACTTTCGTGCTTTTAATAAGTTGTATCGCAAATATTTTTTTCATTTTCATTCACCTCTTGATTGCATTATTGCACACAAAATATGACAACGTATTTCATATTTTAATATTTTTTTGATTTTTTGCGATTTTTACGGTGAATGATTTTGCAAAAAGAAACGCCCCGAAAATCGGGACGTTCCTTTGATTTAGGTGGAAAGATTACTGTCGTAATCCGATAATAAGTAAGTTTTATTAGAAGTTGAAAGAGCCTTTCAAACTTGCGTTTACTTTGATAACGTAGCGACCTTCTTCAACTTCCGTTTCGCCGGAGATATATTTTGCGGTGCCATCGATGGTGCCTTTAATGGTTTTACCAGCCACCGTTACGTCCGCCGTGCCATTGATTGCAAAGTCGTTTTTGTTAAGGTTGGTTGCCTTATCGTTTGCTGTTACGTTTGCAACAACGTTCACTTTAACGATTTCTTTACCCTCTTCGCCAACCACTACGTCAACATACACTTTTGCGCCCGTTTCGGTATCGCTGATTTTGCCGAGTTCGACTTTCGCCTTGACCGTGCATGCTCCGTCAACACCGACATTGACTTCAACCACAACACCGCCGTTATCGTTTGCCCATGCGGTGACGTTTACGCCAACACCGTCAACAGCAACATTCACATCGCCAATGCCCTTGAAGTTGAAAACCATAGCGTCTTTGTCTTTGTTGTAAGTGCAAGTGCCTTTGATTTTGACAAATTCTTTTTCGCCGTGCATTACAACCGCTTCAAATGCATAATCGTCTTTGCCGTTGATATCGGCGTCTTTATCGGTGACTTCGCCTTTTTTGTTGAGTTTCTTTGCGTTGATATAAATGACAGATTCCTCAGCGTGTTCATTGCCTTCGGCGTCTTTGTAGGTCACGGTCATCGTCATTTTGAAGTTGTAGCCTTCTTTGTCGGACTTTTCAACTTCGACGTTGACGTTGTGATTTTTGATGTAAGCTTTTGAGTTGTTGATGTACTTTTCAAGGTATTTGGTAAGTTCTACGGCTGCGTCACTAAGTCCGGGGACTTTAAGTCCGCCAAACGTGAATTCGGAATCGAGATTATTGCCGGCTTCATCAGATGCCGAGCCGTTTACTGCCACAGAGTTCATCGCGACCGCGATTGCCGTGCCGAGAGTTTCGGCGTTGTTTGTCTTGTCTTTGTCCTTGTTGCACGCGGTAAGCCCTATGGCAAGAGCCGTGACTATCGATACCACAAGAAGTAATGCCAAAATTTTCTTTTTCATATTGATTAAAACCTCCGTATTCGAATGTGTTTTCGCAAAGTAAACAATCAACGGCAGAATTTTATTGGGATTTTTGCAAAAAATTTTTTATTTTTTTACTCCACGCAAGTACAAAAGTATCTTGCGTGGGATTTAATGACGTAAGTATTGTCATTCCGAGCGAAGCGTGGGAATCCCCTGGGAAGGCACCTTGTCATACTGTCGTTTATGCGGGTATCCTTGTGAAAAAGCTTTTTTCGACAATAAAAAACCTTACCGTTTCCGATAAGGCTTATTGTTTATATTGTTTATTTTTATTAAAAAAGACTTTTTAGTGTTTGTTCGCTCGGATTCAGAATATCGTTGATTAAACCGGTGATATAATTGTCGTACAATACCTTGAGTTCCGCAAAGTCGATACTTTCAAGCGAGGTGCGAATTTTTGCAACTTGTTCTTTCCATTGGGAAGGCACCCAGTCCTCAATTTGTATAAGTTTCTTAATCATATCATCATAACTGCCTTTCACTTTCGCAAAATCCTTGAACACGTCAACAAGCCCACTGCTCTCAATAAGGGCTGAAATTTTTTCTTCGGCAAACTTATAATAAACGTCCGAAAAAATGTTTCTGTCGTCAAACCACGCCTCTTCCAAAAAACTCTTTCTGTTGGCAATAGCGGAAGTTAATTCCTCAAAACCGTTGGATAAAGTGGCGTTTCTCGAATATTTCTGTGCAACTTTCAGCAATTCGTCCTTTGAAAAAACCGACGCGTTTATGGAAAAACTTATTCTTCCTTTTATGTCTTTCACAAACTTTTCGGCTTTCTCGCCCGCAACGAAAACATCAAAGCCGTCCTCGTCGGATGCAAACTTCAACTCGACCGATGCCTTGTGAATTTTTGCGATGGCGTCGTCGAACTTCATATCCTTGACTTCGCCCGCAATGCGCAACACCATATCGCCTTCGATATTTTCGGCGCGCGCCGTTTCGACGGTTTCTTTGTTGTTCAAGGTAAGCGTGATTTTGGCGTTGTCCTGCGCCTCGTCCGCAGACGCCGACGCCTGCCCTGCCGACACTTGCACGTAATAATAGTTGCTGACGACTTTTTCGGGCGCAAGCAATATACCGCAGGTCACCGCAACGGCAACGATAAGCACGCACGCCACGGCGGACATTGCGATTTTGAACGATTTCCCGGCGGTTTTCTTTTTCGCGACCGCCTCGGGTTTTTGGATATAGGAGGACTGCACGACGTTGTCGTAAACGCGCGGGGTGATACTTTCGATTTCGTTTTTCAACTTGTTTTTCAAATCTTTGTTGTTCACGTTCAATCCTCCTTCAAGTATTTTTTGAGTTTTTTAAGACTGTTGTTGTATGTCCAAAGCACGGTGCCCACGGGCTTTCCCACAATCTCGGCAATCTCGCGGTGCTTGAACCCTGCCACGACGTACAGCATAACGATTTGCGCCGCGTCCGTCGTCAGCACTTTTTTCATGGCGTCGGTGACGGTGGTGTCGGCAAGATCCTCGACGCTCTTTTCGTGGGACACGGGCTCCCATTCGGAAAAGTCCGTCGCCGTCTCGTATTTGGCGCGCTTAACGTGGTTGTAAGCCAAGTTTTTGCCGATTTGTATGAGATATGCCGTCGGATTGCCCGACTTGTAACTTTGCACGTTTTGTCTGAAGCGCACGTAAGTATCCTGCATAAGGTCTTCGGCAACTTCCTTCTTCCTTACTATCGACAACAAAAACGAAAATAAACTTTTTTCCGTGAGTTCGTAAAACTCGGCAAAAGCATTTTCGTCGCCTTTTTCCTTGATGCGCGCTATTAAACTGTCCAGGCGTTTATTATCCAATAGGAATACCCCTTTAATTTAATAGGCTAATTATACATATTCAAAAGAAATTTTGCAACCGATATAACCCTTGCAACAAATAAACAATCGTCCCCTCAGTTTTATTTGAAAATTTTTACAAATTTCTGTTTTTTGTCGAAAAAAGTCGATATATCTTGATTTTTCGCCGTGTTTTTTGCAAAAAGAAACCCCGAAACGCGGTTCGGGGAGTTCTTTCATTTGCAAATTAGCCTTGAATTGCGCCAACCGGGCAACCTTCTGCGCAAGCTCCGCAATCGATGCACTCGTCGGCGTTGATTTCATATTTTCCGCCGTTTTCGGCAATAGCACCTACCGGGCACGCGTCTGCACATGCTCCGCAAGCGATGCATTCGTCATTGATTTTGTGTGCCATAATACGTTCTCCTTTAATTATTTGGGCTTTCCCCCTTTCAATATATTAGCATACGCCCGTCAAATTTGCAAGGGATTTGAAATTTTACTTGAATTTTTAGACAAACACGCAAAAACCATATATAATTAGGTTTATGAAACCGTTGTACGACAAAATTTACGATTATATAAAGTCCAACCCGTCGCGCTTCCACATGCCGGGACACTTCGGCACGGGCAAAAGTCCCCTTTTCGACAGCGCAAAGTTCGACGTGACGGAACTCGACTTTTCGGACAACCTGCAAAATCCGACGGGCGTAATTTTACAAAGCGAAAAACTGTGCGCCAAAACTTACGGTGCGAAACATTGCTTTTATTTGACGTCGGGAAGCACCACGGGGATTTTCGTCGCCCTGTCCGCAATACGCGAAAAAACCGACGAAATCATCATTTCCCGCTCGTCGCACAAGTCCGTCTTTTCGGCGGTGAGAATGCTCGGATTCAAGGTGCGATATATCCCCTCGACATTCGACAAGTCGGGCATACCTTTGCCCGTGACGAAAGACGAGGTCGAAACCGCACTTCGTTTATATCCGCATGCGGGGGCGTGCGCAATCGTGTCCCCCAACTACTTCGGAATGTGCGCGGACGCAAATTCAATATCGTCGCTTATGAAAGAACGTGGCAAAATCCTTTTTGTGGACGAGGCACACGGCGCGCATTTCCCGTTTTCTTCGCATTTTGAAAAAGGCTTTTCGTGCGTTGCGGACGTGACCGTCACAAGCTTCCACAAAACCTTGCCCGTCTACTCGGGCGGAGCGGGGATATTTTGCAATAACGACACTTTATCCGACGATTTGTGGCGTTTACGCGCCGATTTGCACACTACAAGCCCGTCTTATCTTACTCTTGCCGGCATCGACTACGCCGTGGACGAGATGAGAAACAACGGCGAAAAAGAGTATCAAAACCTTTATGAAAAGGTAAACTTATTAAAAGAAAAATTACCGCTCGAAACCGTGAAAAACGACGACTTTTCCCGCCTTGTGATAAAGTGCGGAAAAGACGGCTTTGATAAACTGAAAGAAAAAAACGTCGTGCCGGAAACGACTTTTTATGATTTGGCGGTATTCATTTTGTCGCCGAACAACTTGGATAAAATCGACGATATTTACGACGCATTGAAAGACGTAAAGTACGAAAACCCGTGCGCCGTTGCGCCTCCGCCCGCCCCCGTATTTCGTGAGGCAAAAGGCGCGGGCGTTTATCTTCCCCTAAAAGACGCGGTCGGTCACGTTTCCCTCCGCGAAGTCGGCGCGTATCCTCCGGGCATACCCGTCGTCGCTTTTAACGAAGTCGTCACCGAAAATATTGCCGAATATTTATCACACCGCGACGTTTTTGGCTTTGTAAACGACAAATTATATGTTACAATAGATTAGTAATAACTACTTGGACACGACTATGAAAGGAAAATTTATCACTTTTGAAGGGGGCGAAGGCGTCGGAAAATCCACGCAGGTTCGTCTTCTCATGGAATATCTGGAACAGACAAATCAACCCGCCGTTTTGGTGCGCCAGCCCGGCGGTACTCCCATTTCGGAAAAAATCCGCGCGATACTTCTTTCGCCCGAAAGCACCGACATGACGCCCGAGTGCGAGGCTTATCTTTACGCGGCGGCGCGTGCGCAACTTTTGAAAGAGGTTGTTATTCCCGCACTTGACGCGGGCAAAATCGTCGTTTGCGACCGTCACGTCGACAGTTCCGTCGCCTATCAGGGTGCGGGACGCGGGCTCGGCGCGGACGTCGTGAAAAATATAAACAAACAAGCCGTCGAGGGTTGTCCCGTCGACGCAACGATATTTTTGGATCTGCCCCACGACAAAATGTTTAGGAGTATCAAAAAATCCGTGGAGCTCGGCGACCGCTTCGAGGTGGAATCGGGCGACTTTCACGCCCGCGTTTATAAGGGCTTTTCGGACATCGCAAAGGAAAATCCCGACAGGGTTATCCGCATCGTCCCCTGCGAAAACAAGGCGGACACCAACAAAGCAATCATCAACGCATTGAAAGAAAAAGGTCTTATCAAATGATTGAGTTTCAAAGCGCGCTGAAAAAAAGTCGCGCCTACAACTTAATAAAACACGACGTCGATACGGGCAATCTGTCACACGCGTATATGGTGATTTCGCCCGACGTTTTCGCCGTGCAAAACCTTTTCAAAATCATTGCGTGCTCGGTTTATTGCAAAGACGCGTGCCTCGTTTGTCCGACGTGCAAAAAAGTCCTGAACAGCAACCACGCCGACGTGAAATTTATCAACGAGGACGGCAAAAAAATCAAAGTCGAGGACATTTCCGCCCTCATCGAGGACACCGAAACTAAGCCGTTTGAAAGCGATCACAAACTTTACTTTGTGTTTTCCGCCGACAAAATGAACCCCGCCTCGCAAAACAAACTGCTGAAAACTTTGGAAGAACCGCAAAAAGCAGTCAGTATCTTTTTGGGCGTCGGCAGTGAAAGCGCGATTTTGGACACAGTAAAGTCCCGCACGAAAAAAATCACGCTGGACAGGTTTTCGGAAGAAGACATAAAGTCCGCCCTTTTGAGCGAGGGAGTGAGCGAGGAACAGGCGACCATCGCCTCGGCGTGCGCTGACGGTATGTTGTGGCGCGCCAAAGAGATTGCGTCCGACTCGTCCTTTTCGGAAACGTTCAACCGCGCCGTCTTTATTCTGAACAATCTGAAGAAAAGCAGTGATGTGGCAAAGTTTTTGAACGATAAAGTGCTGGATAAGGAAAATTTGCCCGTGTTTTTGGACGCGCTGTCAATCGTCCTGCGCGATATGATTGTCACAAAAACCGACAAACGCCTTATTATGAGCAAACATAAGGAATGGGAAATCGAGGCTCTGTCCAAAGGCTTTTCTTTGGAGGCTCTGTCCAACATTCTTTATCTTGTCAACGAAGAAAGAAAAAAATTGAGTTTTTACGTGGGAAGCGTCGGCGTTGTCGAAAATCTGCTTCTCGGTATTTTGGAGGTCAAATATAAATGTCAGTAACAATAGTCGGAATAAAATTTAAGAACTCGTGCAAGGTGTACTATTTCAGCCCCGAAAACATCGTGTTCAAGGAAGGGGACTCGGCAATCGTCGAAACGGCGCGCGGGACGGAATACGGCGACGTCGTCATCGCAAACCGCGAGGTGGACGATAAGGAAGTTGTGCAACCGTTAAAACCCGTCGTCAGAAAAGCCACCGATGCCGACAAACAACAGGTTGAAAAAAACCTTGCCATGCGCCCCGAGGCTATGCGCATCGCAACCGAAAAAATCGAAAAACACAACCTGAATATGAAACTTGTGGACGTCGAATACACCTTTGACCGCCAAAAGATTATCTTTTACTTCACGGCGGCGGGACGCGTTGATTTCCGCGACCTCGTCAAGGACCTTGCGGGCGTTTTCAGAAACCGCATCGAACTGCGCCAGATTTACGAGCGTGACGACGCCAAAATGCGCGGTGCTCTTGCGCCCTGCGGTCGTCCGTGCTGTTGCAACACCTGTCTTCCCGACTTTGCAAAAGTGTCCATAAAAATGGCGAAACTTCAAGGGCTGTCCCTCAATCCCACCAAAATCAGCGGTGTGTGCGGACGTCTTATGTGCTGTCTGAAATTCGAAAACGACTACTATGCCGAAATGTACAAGAAAATGCCCAAAATCGGCAGTCGCGCAAAAACCCCCGACGGCGAAGGCGTTGTCGAAAGCAACGATATCTTGAAGCAACAAGTCAAGGTCAAAATCATGGACAAGGACGGCAGTTTCGACGTCAAAACCTACGACCTCAAAGACGTTTCCGCCCGCGTGCATCAATCGGTGGAACTCGACGACTCTGTGGACGACGCGGAACTCAAAAAATTGGAAGACTGACGATTTCCTCGTCTTAACATAAATCATATAGCACAGGCAAAAGATTTTATGTCGAACATAAGGTTTTTTGTTGACAATTTTACTTTATAAGTTTATATTACGGACTATGAAATCAGAGAAATCGAAAAAATTTTTAAGTCGTGTCGGGTTTTACGGTCTTTTGTTATTCTTCGCACTGCTTCGCGCGGTGGCGTCGTACGTCTTTATTGTCCCAAACGCATTTGCCCCGGGTGGAGTAGGCGGTATCGCGAGTATCGTTTACAACGTCGTCAAGCTGTACGACCTTAAACTTGCGGAAAGCGTGTTCAACCCCGCCGTCACGATTTTCGTGCTGAACCTCCCGCTTATTATCGCGTCGTTTTTCACGCTCAACAAACAATTTGCAATCAATACGACCATAGTAACCGTCGGATATTCGGGGTTTATGGCGTTGTTTTCGGCACTTAAACTGCCTGTTTTTCAAGGATCGGGCATGGAAAGCAGTCTGACGATAATCTCGGCACTCGCAGGTGGCGTCATCTCGGGCGTCGCTCTTGGCGGTTCGCTTTTGACCAACAGCAGTGCGGGCGGTACGGATATCCTTGGCAAAATCGCCAACAAAAAACGTCCCGAACTGAACACGAGTTGGTTCATATTCATCTTTGACAGCGTCGTTGTTTTGCTGTCGGGTATCGTCGGTCTGTTGTCGGCAAAAGGTATGGACGCCAACACGACTTTCGTCAAAATCGCGTCGCCTATCTTTTATTCGTTCATCACCCTGTTTTTGACAAGCGAGGTCGCCGACGTCATCACAACGGGTACGCAGTCCAGCGTCGTGTTCAATATCATCACCGACAAAGCCGAGGAAATGGGCGACGCTATCGTCCAAATCTTGCACCGCGGTGGCACAATTATCCACGCCGAAGGCATCTATACCGACTCCACAAGAAAAATCCTTGTGTGCGTTGTCAAAAAGAAACAGTCCGCCACCCTCAAACAAATTATCAAAGACGTCGATCCCTCTGCGTTTACTTACATAAATAAGGCGAAAGAGGTCAACGGCTTCGGCTTCAAGAGCGGGGGCTAAACAACGATTTCCTTGGTTTTTCCCCGCGCGTGACGCGCGCGTGCGTAACATAATAATAAAGCCCTGCAATCCTGCAGGGCTGTTTTTTTGTAATAAATGTTTTAATATGGTTCTCACGTCACTTCGTTCCTCGCAATGACATTAGAAAGTGTCTCTCTAAAAAGTCAGAATTTTGATGGATTTTCGGGGTTCTTGACGGGTTCGTGCGAAGGCGCGTACTTGGCGTACGTAACTGAGCAGGGTTCCGTCAAAACGCCGAAAAGGCGCAAAATTATGACTTTTTAATTGGTTTCATAGTCGGAAATAAGAGAACATCCCTTATCGTCTCCGCGCCAGTAACAAGCATTACCAAGCGGTCGACGCCGACGCCCAAACCGCCTGTCGGGGGCAGTCCGTATTCCAGCGCGGTGATGTAGTCCTCGTCAACCTCGTTGGCTTCCTCGTCGCCCTGTTTTTTGAGTTCCGCCTGAGCCTCGAATCTTCCGCGTTGGTCGATAGGATCGTTGAGTTCGGAAAAAGCGTTGGCGTACTCTCTGCCGTTTATGAACAGTTCAAAGCGTTGGGTATAGCCGGGGTGGTCGGGATCGCGTTTTGCAAGGGGGCTGATTTCCACGGGGTGACCTGTCAAGAAAGTGGGTTGTACGAGTTTGTCCTCAACGTACTTTTCGATGAACAGGTTGAGAATATCGCCTTTTTTGTGGCGTTCTTCGTATTCGATATGGTGTTCTTTTGCGATGGCTCTGGCGTCGTCGAGGGTGTCGATTGTGTCGAAGTCAACGCCCGAGTATTTCTTGACCGCTTCGACCATCGAAATTCTTTCAAAGGGCTTGTCAAGGTCGAGGTCAACGCCGTCGAATGTGATTTTGCCCGTACCGCAGACTTTGTTGGCGACGTGGCGGAACATACCCTCGGTGATGTCCATCATGCCGTGAATGTCGGTGTACGCCTCATAAAGTTCCAAAAGGGTGAACTCGGGATTGTGACGTTGATCCATGCCCTCGTTTCTGAAAACTCTGCCGATTTCATAGACTTTTTCAAACCCGCCGACGACAAGACGTTTAAGGTAAAGTTCGAGCGCGATGCGCAGGTACATATCGATGTCGAGGGTGTTGTGGTGGGTGATGAACGGTCTGGCGTTTGCCCCGCCCGCGATGTTGTGCAACACGGGGGTTTCGACTTCCAAAAATCCTTTTTCGTCCAAAAAATTTCTGATTTCGCGAAGGACGGCACTGCGCTTTACGAAAACTGACTTGACCTCGGGATTGACGATGAGGTCGACGTAACGCTGACGATAGCGAAGGTCGGTGTTGGTAAGCCCGTGGAATTTTTCGGGAAGAGGCAACAGCGATTTGGAAAGAAGTTTGACACTGTTGACGCTGACGGTGATTTCTCCCATGTGAGTCACGAAAACCTCGCCCGTGACGCCGATGATATCGCCAATGTCGTATTTTTTGAATTCCGCATAAGGCTCGTCGCCCAAAACGTCGCGCTTGAAGTAAAGTTGGATTTGTCCGTCGCCGTCGAGGATATGCGCAAAACTTGCCTTGCCCATAAATCGCTTGCTGATAAGGCGTCCCGCCAAAGCGACGGTTTTGCCCTCAAACTTGCTGAAATTGTCGATGACCTCTTTGGACATCGCCGTTTTTTCAAAGCGGACTTCTTTGAAAGGATCCTTGCCGGCGTCCTGCAACTCGCGCAGTTTGTCGCGACGCACCTTGATAAGTTCGCTTAAATCTTCCTGTTGTTCGTTAATACGGACGTCTTCTGCCATAAAAACCTCTTATGCGTTAATGCTTAAAATTTTGAATTTTGCCTCGCCACCGGGGGTGATGACGACGACTTCTTGTCCTTTTTTCTTGCCGATGAGCGCACTGCCCAAGGGGGACTCGTTGCTGATGAGATTTTCTTCGATTTTCGCCTCGGAAACGCCGACGATGCGGTACTCCAACTTATCGCCGAATTCCAAGTCCTGAAGTTTTACTATGCAACCGACGCTGACGGTTTTGGTATCGATGGCGTTTTCGTCGATAATCGTGCAGTTGCTGAGCATTTCGTTGATTTCACGAATGCGTTTTTCAAGGAAACCCTGCTCTTCTTTGGCGGCGTCGTACTCGGCGTTTTCGCTAAGGTCGCCGAACTCACGGGCGATTTTGATTTTTTCCGCCATTTCTTTGCGACCGGTCGAACTCAACTCGTCGTATTCACGCTTTAATTTGTCGTAGCCTTCCTTGGTTAAAAAAACTTCTTTTTCCATTTTACTTCTCCATAAAAAATCAAAGGCATATATAATATGCCAATGTCTATTGCCCTATTATACTTGCGACTTTTGGTTTTGTCAATGATTTTGTGCTCTTTGCGCGCGACGGGGGAATTTCGCGCCGAAATCCGACGAAAACGCGATAAGAAAATCCATTTAACTATCAAAAAACTGTTTTCAAGTACAAAATTGTACTTTAATACAAAAATCTCTTTACAACCGTATAATTTCGGTGCTATAATTTGAGTGTCAAAAGGGAATACGGGCGTTTTTCACGCGCAAAATTTCCGATTGAATAATTAGGAGCAAAAATGATAAAAATAGAGAGTTCGCGTCGCTTGCGCAAAAAACACAAAACCCACAAAGCGTTGTTGCACGCGGCAAAAAGTCTGTTTGAAGAAAAGGGGCTCGGCAACGTCACAATCGACGAAATCGCCGAGGAAGCCGACGTATCGCGCAGTACTTTCTTCACCCATTTCACCTCGCTGGACGACCTTATGGAGCAAATCGCCGACGAGGAAATCAACGACCTTTTGGCGGTTTTGGAAAGTTCGGACAAAGAAGTTTCCATCACTGCGCTTATGCACAAACTCGTGGACGACACGATACCTTATCCATATCTTACGGGCAATCTTTTGATGCGCGGGATTTTGGGCAAGGGAGAAAGCAGTTTTTCAAAAATTTACGGCTTGGCGGAGGATCGCATAAAATCGCACCCCGCTTATGCCAAACTTTTGGAAACATTCACGCCCGAGGAACTTTCGGCGTATATCCTCGGCGCATATTTCGGGATTATTTTTCAGCGATTTATCAAGGACAAGCCCTTTGACGACACTGAAATTAAAAACTCAATCGATAAATTTATTAACTTTTTGAAAAATTAGGAGGACTTACCTATGAGCAGAAACGGTTACGCTTGCGAACAAGGCAAATGGCCGAAAGCGCAGGACATCTACAACGAGTTGCACGAACTCACCAGTCAACCCATTTATTGCGTTTCGGACGCGGCGTATAAGGATATCGTCGAAAATTACTTCGACAAAAAGTGCGCCAAATCCAAAGCAATCACCACCGAAGCAAAACAATATATCCCGGGCGGTGTTCAACACAACCTCGCCTTCAACAAACCCTTCCCCATGTGCATGGTAAAAGCCGAGGGCGCTTACCTGTACGACGCGGACGGCAACAAATACTTCGACTTCTTGCAAGCGGGCGGTCCGACAATCCTCGGCAGTAACTTCCCCGAAGTTCAGGAACAAGCCATCGAGCTTATCAAGGCTTGCGGTCCCGTCACCGGTCTTTTCCACGAAGCCGAACTTCTCCTTGCAAAAGAAATCAATAAACATATGCCTGCGTGCGAAATGTTCCGTATGCTCGGCTCGGGCACCGAATCCGTTATGGCGGCAATCCGCGTGTCGCGTTGCGCAACCAGAAACAAACGCGTCATCAAAGTCGGCGGTGCGTACCACGGCTGGTCGGATCAGATGGTCTATGGTCTGAAAATCCCCGGAAGCCGTAACCTCCTCGAAAGCCACGGTATCCCCAAAGGTTGCTACGGCTCGACCGACGAAGTCCGCCCCAACGACCTCAAAATGTTGGAAGGCATGCTCAGACGCAATAAACTCCGCGGTGGCACGGCTTGCGTCATTGTCGAACCCGTAGGCCCCGAAAGCGGAACTCGCCCCATCGACTTCGACTTCAACCAAAAAGCGTTGGAACTTGCCCACAAATACGGCGCACTCTTCATCTTTGACGAGGTCGTCACCGGTTTCCGTATGGGACTCGGCGGTGCGCAAGGTTTCTTCGGCGTCAAACCCGACCTCACCATCTTCGGCAAAATCATCGCCGGCGGATATCCCGCAGCAGGTGGCGTTGGCGGTAAGCGCGAATACATCTCCCTTATGGCGGCGGGCGTTGCAGGCCTCGGCAAAAAAGCGTACGTCGGCGGAACTCTCGCGGCGAACCCCTTGTCCGCATACGCAGGATACTGCTGTATCAAAGCAATCGAAAAATACAACGCTTGCGAAAAAGCAGGGATTGCGGGCGACAGACTTGCGACTGGTCTTAAAGCCCTTGTCAAAAAACACAATCTGCCCTACGTCGTTTACAACCAAGGCAGTATCGTTCACCTTGAATGCACGGGCGCAATGAGCTTCGACTACAGCAGTTTCAGCTTCCTTAAATCCGCTTTGGGACTCCTCAAAAACAAACCCGAAATGGAAGCCCGCGCCGAAGCAATGAAAGATATGGGCGCAGCGTATATGGCGCACGGTATCGTCACCCTCGCAGGAAGCCGTCTGTACACTTCTATGGCGGACACCGACGAAGTCATCGACGCCGCTCTTGAACGCTTTGACGAAGTTTTCGCTCTCGTAAAAGCACAAGGCTCGCCCGAACTTCAACGCAGTTTTGAAAAACCCAAAAAGAAATAATCTAAAACACGCGGGCGGAAATTCCGCCCGCAGTTTTTAAGGAGTAGTTATGAACGAAAAACTCAAGTCCACTATGGTTGAGTACGCGCACAAGATTTTTGACGAAAATCTCTTTGGCGAGCGCACCAACAATATCAGCGCAAGAGTGGATTCGGAAAGTATGCTTATCACCAAATCGGGCGTTAACTTCAAGGATTTGACCGTTGAAGATATCATTGAGGTGAAATTCAACGAAACCGACAAGTGCCCGTCCGATACTTTGAAGGACGCTTTGTTGCACGTCAAACTGTACGGCGCACGCGAGGACGTCGGCGCGATTATGATTACGTCGCCCGTGTTTGCGTTGACCGTCGCCAACAAAAAAGTCACCATTCCCCCCGTCCTTGACGACATGGCGCAAATCGTCGGCCCCACCGCGAAAACCGCCCGCACCAACGACATTTTCGGCATTACCAAAGCGTTGAAAGGTCGCGGAGCGTGCCTGCTTGCGGGCATCGGTATCTTGTCAACCGGCACCACTCTGAACGAGGCGTTCACCGCGTGCATGGTCCTGGACAAAGCCGCCCATACCCTCATCATGGCGCAAGCCGTCGGCGGTTGCAAACCCGTCGGGAAAATCGGCGCGTTGCTTGAACACATCGTCTATCGCAAAAAATACAGCAAGACGAATCAGGAAGCGCTTTTGAAAGCCGAGCGCGAATAGGAGGTTACTATGGCATTTACCGAACAAGAATTAAGACAAATGGTAAAAGACGCAGGCGTCAGAATGTTGGAAGAAAACCTCGTGCAAGGCACTTGGGGCAACATCTCCGTTCGTTTGGACGAAAAACACGCTCTCGTCACCCCCTCGGGGCTCGACTACGTCGTTATGACGCCCGACGACCTCCCCGTCGTCGATATCGAAACGCTGGAATGGACCGGCCCCAGAAAACCGACAAGCGAAAGAAAAATCCACGCCGCAATCTTGAGGGCTCGCCCCGACGTCAACGTCATTTTGCACAGCCACCCCACTTGGGGCGCGACTTTCGCCAGCACCCACCTCTCTCTCCCCGCCTTCAACGATAAAATGAAAAAGTATCTGTTGGGCGACGTCAGATGCGCAAAGTACGGGCTTGCAGGCACCAAAAAACTCACCAAAAATACCGTCGTTGCGATGGAAGGCAGAAACGCCTGCTTCCTTGCAAACCACGGCGTGTTCGTTTGCGGTGCAACGCTGAAAGACGCTTTCGAGGCGTGCCGTGCGCTCGAGGAAGGTTGCAAAACTTATATCGAGCAAAAGACGATGGAAAAAACGAAAGTCGATCACTACTCGACCGAACTTTCGTTGGAACTCTTCAAAAAAACATACAACAAGTAAACCATCATCTCCTATCATTACATATATAAAAATCGCTGTGGCGTTTGCCACGGCGGTTTTTATTTGCTTTGAGTTTTGCTTTTGTTGATTGCGTTGAACTTGTCCTCCAGGGATTTTAGTTCCTCTGGCGTCCTCGTTTTTTTCAGAAATTCGACGTAGGCTTTGGCATCGGACATAATGACAAAACTCGGAAGTCCGTCCACTTGCTTTATCGTATAATTCTTCCCTATGCTCTTGCTTGCATGACAGTAAACGAGCAATATCTTGACTTTATCAACCGAAACAGCGTTGTCAACCGCCATTTTTGTCAGTTCATTTTCGGAATACTGACTGAACACTTTTTCTTTTGCCACCTCGTTTTCGTACAAATAAAGGTAGCGTTCGTCAACCAAATCATAAAAACTTTGGGCGGACGACGTGTCGTTTCCGCTTGCCCCCGCAAGGAAAAATACCACTGCGGTCATTAAAAATATCGCCAGTTTTTTCATATCGGCTTTATTATGTTTCTATTCTCTAATAATATACCAACTATGCAAATAAAATTGCTTTTTTTGATAAATAATGATAACATTGACGTATGGACGAACAAAACGCGAAAAGCGAAAAGCGGAAGGAACTGCTGAATATTTATCTGTTTATTCTTATCGTCATCACCGCGATAAGCCTTGTCAACCTGTTCGCGATTTCCGAAGACAGCCTGAAAACCGCGGCGATTATCAACTTTATCCTTTTGATTTTGATTCCCATCGTGTTCGTCTTGGGCTATATCGATTTCAGAAACTTTGCGCCGATGAGCGTCAAAAAGGAATTTATTTACGACGGGGCGGGCATCATCGCGATGTTTGTCACCCTCATTCACTTCAACGTCCAAAACTACACCTTTATGAAGGACTACACCGACAAAAACACTTATATAATTTGGGTGTCGGTGTTCGCCGCGCTGTATTTTGCGGTGGCGTTTATGTGCCTGATTTTGACGTTTTTGAATTTCCACAGCAGGAAGAAGCAGGTCAGTTATTACTACGCCACGGCGATTGCGTCGATAATCAGTTGCGTGTTTTTGACGGCGTTCAACTACAACACGACGGTCACGCTGTTCTGGGCGCCCATGAAACTTTTGGGGTTCACGGACGGATTTGTCGTTGATATCAGCATCACAATCCTTGCCCTGCGCGTCATCGTCGAATACGGCATATTCATTTTCCACGCCGTGCGCGAAAAGCAAAAAGGCGGACTTCCCGAGGGCGAGGAAACCGAATATAAAAAAGGCGTCCTCATTCCGTCGATTATCGCAATCGTCTTTATGCTTATCAACGTCATAGTTTTGCCCGTTCTTGGCGACTTGCAAAGCATTTATCCCAACCAACAGCGCGGGGTGTTTATCGCGTACGAAACCATCGAAAGCATTTCGGTTGCCGTCCTTTTGGTGTCGGGCATAATCATTTGCACGTTCAAGAGAAAAAGCGAAAAATACGGCGAAATTTACCTGCGACAAGGTCTTGCAAGCATCGCCTTTGCCCTTGTTTACGCCATAATGGACTTCTTCCCCATCACGAAAATCGTGGGCTGGGACAACGTCATAAAACTGCAAATCGCATCCGACGTATTCCACTCTTCCGTCAAAATCTGCGGGTTGTTCATTTATACGATGTATGTTTCACTGCGCCGTCCGCTGAACGAAACCCTCAAAAAACTGGACGAGGAATACGAAGAAAAGCACTCCACGGAAAACTACAGCATTTAACGTTTTCATCATATTTTTTGCAACGAAAAAGACACGCATTTCTGCGTGTCTTTTTATTTTGTCCAAAGACTTATGCCTTCTTTTGGTCGTCCAAATACGTTCCTTGTGCGTAGTAGGCAACCGTGAAGAGTTGTGCCGACAGTTCGTTGCCGAACTCGGGCGCGCCCTCGACGGTAAGGAAGCCTTGTTGCATATAAGGAATCATTTCTGCCTTGCTCATAAGAACTTCAAGCGCGTGTTTGGGAGAGTCGAAGCGCATGCATACGAAAGGTTTGCAACGCTTGCATTCGCCACGTCCCGAAACGGTTTGACCGTCTTTGACACGGAGCCAGCCTTGGAGTTTGTCATAACCGGTGACCGCAAAAGCGTACACACGGTCGGGACTTCCGTTGGTGAAGTGCTTGACGTCGGGGTGTTCAACCCTGTTAAGTTGGCTGACACCGACGGTAAGAAGGTTGATGTACAGCAAAACGAGAAGTTCTTGATCCTCGGGTTTTGCGGGTACGTCGGTGGCTTGCAAAAGCCCCGCCATACGGAGAAGCGTCATAAGAATGTTCACGAAAGTGGGAAGGTGTGCAAGCGCGCCCTTGATTTTGGGAAGCGGCATTCCTTTGCCTGTGAAGAACAGTATGAACTTCTCGGGAGTTGAAAATTCCAGTTCGATATCAGGATGGGGGTGGGTTTCACCGGTGTGAGTTTCCCACTTGCCGTCCTTGACAA
>CAKQMI010000024.1 GCA_934254835.1 uncultured Clostridia bacterium
ATCTCACTCAATATAAACTTGCACAGTTAAGCGGGATTCCGTTTCCGACGATAAAAAGCATTATGCAAAGGCGCACGAACGGCATTTCATTGAAAACGATTGTTTTACTTTCGGACGGCTTGGGCATTTCTCCCGCTGAGTTTATCGACGACGAGTCGTTCCTTGCGAAAAATCTTGACCTTGAATGATTGAAATGAGTTATAAAGAGATTATTTCCGATATTATGGCAAAAAACAATTTATCGCAAGAGGGTATGGCAAAGGTGCTTGGCGTAAATCAAACTACGGTCGGGCAGTGGCTTAATGGCAAAAAGAAGCCCGGTTATGACAGTATTTTGCTGTTGTATGAGAAGTTTGGCGTCACCCCAAACGAATTATTTGGCATTGACTAAATGCAATAAATAAAAAGGATTTGAAAAAGTCTATTTACCAAAAATGAAAAATTTTTAATTTTGGTAAATAGATTTTTTTGTGTATTAACCTCAACTTGCCAAAATGGCAAATATAATTGTGAAGGCATATTACTAATATGGTTTCGTTCCCACGGGATTCTCACCACGTCGTATGCTTCGTTTTTGACCAATCGATTGTCGCAAGCGACAGTCGATTGTCTTACGCTCGCATACTCCTTTTCCCCAAAAGTACAAAGTATCTTTTGGGGGCCCCATAATGGGCGATACCTCAGAATGACAAAAAGAAAGGACTCTTCAGAGTGACGAAGAGGTGCTTGCATCGGTAAAAAATAGGGGACAGGTTATTCGTTTTGGAGGAAGGATTGGAGAAGGGGGGTTTTGGGAGAGGTGAACAAATCTTTTGGCGAGCCGTACTCGACTATTTTGCCGTCGTGCAAAAACAGGACGTAATCGGCGATACGTTCGGCTTGTTTAATTGAATGGGTTGCGAAGATTATTGTTGGCGAATACGACGAAAAGTAGCCGTCAAGCACTTTCTCTGCGACGGCGGTTGCCTCGACGTCCATAGCGGACGTAGGCTCGTCCAGAAGCAGGACTTTGTGCCGAGCGACGAGGACACGGCAAAGAGCCATGCGTTGCGTTTCCCCGCCCGAGAGTTTTTTGGCGTTTTTGTGGCGCAAATTCCACAGTCCCATATCGTCGATGAGTTTATAACACCTGTCGTTGTAATAGACGCGTTCGTCGCGATTTTTGAGGCGCGGGAGCGTGGGGCAGGCGGAAAAGACGTTCTGCGACAAGGACGAATCGAATGCGAAACTCGACTGCGTCATATAGCAAACATTTGCGCCTTTCAGCGGAAAATCCGACTGAACAATCGCGCCCTTATCGGGGGAAACGAGCCCCGCGATGATTTTGAGCAAAGTGGATTTTCCCGACCCGTTGGAGCCGATGATGGCGTAGCGTTTTCCGCTTTCAAAGATAAGTCCGTCAACGTCCAAAACGGTGCGATTGCCGTAACTTTTTTTGCAACACACGTTAATCATTTTTCTTTTTCAGCCCAAACTGCAATATCGCCGCGACGAGGTTGACCGAAAGGGCGATGAGAAGCAAAATAAAGCCGAGCGCGACCGCCATGGAAAAGTCGCCCGTATTATAATTGAGGGCGATTGCGGTGGTCATAACTCGGGTTTTGTAAAGGATATTTCCGCCGACGATCTGCACCGCGCCGACTTCGGAAATCGCGCGCGCAAAGGCAAAAAGATATACCGCCACAAGTTGGTACTTGCTTTCGGCGATAGTCAGACGAAATTTTTTGAAAGGATTGAGTTGCAGACCGTCCAAAGTAGGTCGCAACCCTCCGACAACGGGGGATACGGCAGTCTCGGTCATTCCCGCCACAATCGGTGTGATAAGAACGACCTGCGCAATTATCATAAGCTTGACCGAATATATGAGCCGAAGCCTGCCAAAAGGTCCCGTTCCGGAAAAAAGAATATAGACGATGATACCCACGACGACAGGGGGAAGCCCCATGAGCGTGCGCAATATCGTCACGACAACCTTTTTTCCAGGGAATTCATTGAACACAATAACAAGCCCGATTAGCGTCCCCAAAAGGAACGCTATAATCGAACTTGTAAACGCCATTTGAAGCGTAGTCTTAACTATGTTGTCAAGCAACGGGTCTTTGTCTTGCATCAACCGCATTGCTTGTTCCCACACGTTATTCAACTACTATCCCTTGTAGATAATGCTTTCGGGGATATCTTTAACGTCGTTGGAACCGTCTTTCTTCAATGTTCCGTTGGGCCACAAGGTGACTTCTTTGTTGTGAGTGCCACTCTTGTCACCGCGAGAGACAAAGAGGTGTTTGCCGTCGGCGATACTCTTGAATGCGTCTTTAACGGTTGCAGCACTTTCAACTTTTGCGGGATCGGTTTTGGGACCGACAACCACGAAGAAGTTGTACATGAAAGAAATTCTTTCTGCCTTAAAGCCTTCGACAACGCGTGCAAAACCTTCTGTTACAAACTCGGTTTCAGCTTTTTTGGAGTGAACGAGAATTACGTCAGCGTTGCCATATTTGGCAGCGTTGATAGCAGCGCCCGTACCTGCAGAGGAGATTTCCCATTTGTAGGTTGCGTTATCTTTTTTGAATTCTTCATGGAGATATTGCATGAGTCCACTGTCGTTTACCGAAGTGGTGGTCGAAATGCGAATGGCAGTCCTTTCGTCGTCTGCGCTTGCGGTAGCTTCCGCAGGTGCTTCAGCCTTGTATTCTTTCTCGTCGATGAGAGTGAAAAGGCTTGCGCCGTATTTGGTTTTTCCGTATTCGGCAATTAAACCTCTTGCTTTTTCGCTGGTCATCCAATTAATAAATACATCGGCAGCAGCCGTATTTATTGTTACTTTACCTGCAGGGAGTTTTTCGCCCGTAACAGAATCAACGAACGGAGCGTCGGGCTTAACAGCAATCATCGAATAGGTGTTTTTCAGGTCGTTGTCAGCCTCTTTAAGAATTTTGAGATTGGGAATTTTGTCGCCCGCAGGATCGTTTTTGTACGAAAGGAACGTCGCTTTGTCGGTGAGGACGTAAGCGTTTTTCTCGTTCGCAATATTCAGACATGCGCCCATACCTTGTCCCGCGGAGATGTACCAACCGGGCTCTTTACCCTTATCCTTGTTGCAGGCAACAAGTGCCAGGGACGTGAAAGCAATTACCAGCACCAGAAGCAGTGCCAGCAGTTTTTTGTTTTGTTTCATTAAGTTTTCCTCCTTTCCGCAATGGGAGGCACGTCCGTTTTCAGACGTACCCTATCGTTTCGTACCCCGTGGCGGGCGCTGTAGGCGTACGAAATCGGATTTATATTATTGTCGCATATTTTTATACAGTTGTCAACGGGAATTTTTGGCGAAAAAAAATTGGAAAACGCGAAAAAATAATAATAGACAAGCGTACAACTTTGTGTTATCATAGTAATATACATATTTTTATATGCTATATGTTATTTTTTGATATATTGAATAAAACGCATAAAATGTCAAAATGGATAGGAGGGAATTATGTATCGGATTGACAAAATCAAATGCGCCGATTGCGGATACTGCAATTATGTGTGTCCGTTTCAGATTTTAATTCACAGAGTTGACGAAAAGTATTGGGAGGTCGACCACGAAAAGTGCAAGGAATGCGGGCAGTGCTACGACGCCTGCATAGCCAAAGCGGTTTTGTGCGACGACGACCAACAGCGCGTTGACACAATCGTCATCAACGACAATTGCATAGGGTGCTCGTTGTGCAGTAGGGCTTGTCCCGTCGGCGCGATTACCGGCGTCATCAAGCAAAAGTTCAATATCGACGAAAGCCTTTGCATTAAGTGCGGTTTCTGCGCAACGAAGTGCAAAAAAGAAGCAATTACGGTTACTTATAAAAAGGTCTTGGGGGGTGAAGTATGAGTACGAAGTTTTGCGGTTATTGCGGAAAGGTCATTAAAATTAACCTGACCGACAGAAGCGTTACCGAATATCCGTTTTCGGATAAGGACAGGGAAAAATTCTTGGGCGGAAAAATCATGGCCGCCAAAATCATCAGCGACCACATTAAGGGCAAAATCGATCCGCTGTCGGAAGAAAACGTCATCGTCATCACGACGGGACCGTTGAATGCGCTCGGCGCGCCTTGCTCGTCAAGGTTCAATACGTCCACGATTTCTCCGCTTACGGGATACTATACTTCTTCAAACTGCGGTGGCAACTTCGGCATGTCGATGAAACGCGCGGGCTACGACGCAATCATTATCACCGGCAAAAGCGAAGAGAAAATTTACATAACGGTCAATGCCAAGGGCGTCGAATTCAAGGACGCTACCCCATATTGGGGTATGAAAACCGGCGAGGCGCAGGAAAAAATCCCCGATAAGGGCGAAAAGTTCGTCATCGGACCTGCCGGCGAAAACCTTGTCAGATACGCCTGCGTAGTCAGCAACGAAAGGGCGGCGGGCAGAGGCGGTGTCGGCGCGGTGTTCGGCTCCAAAAACTTGAAAGGTATCGTCGCGGACGGTCACGTCACGCCCAAACTTTTCAACGAGAAAAAATACAGAGAAAACAACGAAAAATGGACAAAGCGTCTGCGCATACACCCCACCACGGGCGTCCAATTGCCCGAACTCGGCACGGCGGGGCTTGTGTCCACGATGCACGCCAAAAACTTGCTTGCCACCAACAACTACAGAAGCGGTAAGTACGATAAATTCGAGGATATCTGCGGTGAAACGTTGAAGGACGATTACCTTGTCAGAAACAGCGGTTGCGTAACGTGCCCCATCAGGTGCGCGCGCGTAGTCAGCGTCGAGGGCAAGGACGTCAAAGGTCCCGAGGTCGAAACGATCGGTTTGTTCGGGCCGAATATCCTCAATAACAATATGCAAAGCATTCTCGATTGGAACTATGAGATGGACGAACTCGGAATGGACACCATTTCGTGCGGAAATACCGTGTCGTTCGCAATGGAACTCAACGAGAAAGGCATGTGGGACAACGGGCTGGAATTCGGAAAAATCGACAATATCAGCCAAATGCTGGACGACATCGCGCACCGCAGAGGTATCGGCGACGACCTCGCCGAGGGCAGTAAGCGTCTTGCGGAAAAGTACGGCGGAAAGGAATTCGCCATGAACGCAAAGGGTATGGAACTTGCGGCGTACGAACCGCGCGGAGCGGTCGGTCAAGGTCTCGGATACGCCGTCGCGAACAGGGGCGGTTGCCACCTGAACGGCGGATACCTTGTCGTTCTCGAGGGCTTGGGACTTTCGGTCAATCCTTATACCACGCACGGAAAGGGCGCGCTTTGCGCAATGTTCCAAGATCTTATGGAAGCGTGCAGTGCGGGCGGAAACTGTCTGTTCACGACCTACGCTTTCTTCCCGACTTTCCTTATGAGCAAACCCAACGGGATTATTACGCGCACAGTCAACAAGGTTATGACGGAACTGGGCATTGCCATCAAGTTCTTGTTGCGTATCCCGACAGCAATCGCCATTCACATGCCGTTTGAAATGCTTCCTCATACCAAAGCCATTTATTACGCCACCGGTATGAAGATGAACTTCGGCAAATTCTTGAGAATCGGCGAAAGAGGATACAACCTCGAAAGACTTATCGATATCAAACTCGGCGTCACCGAACAGGACGACGATTTGCCAAAACGTCTTACGACAGAATTGCAAATCGCCACAAATCCCAAGAGCAAAGTGCCCCTTGACAAACTTCGCGTGAAGTATTATAGGGCGCGTTTCTGGGACGAGCACGGTCGCCCCACCAAAAAACTTATTAAACGTCTTGGGCTGGAGGAAGAAGCATGATAGAAGTTAAATTTTTCGGGACTGCACGAGTAAAATTTCAGGTAAAATCAATCGAGGTCGATGCGACGAAAGCAAAAGACGTCAAAGCCCTTATCGGCATCATCGCCGAAAAGTTTTGCATACGCGAAAAAGAGGTCAGGCAGTTTTTGATTTACGTCAACGAAGAAAATATCGCCTCATTGAAAATGTATAAAACCAAATTGAACGACGGTGACAAGATTATGTTCTTGTCGCCCGCATCGGGGGGCTAATGCAAGGTCTCAAGGGCAGAGTTTTGGTAATAGGTTGCGGAGGTCTCGGCGGGTACGTCGTGGAAGAGTTGGCGCGTCTTAACGTCGATTATCTGATACTTATGGACGGCGACTATTATACCGAAAGCAACCTTAACCGCCAAATCGGCGCAACGTATTCGACGCTCGGCAAAAACAAGGCGGACGTCATGCTTTCGCGCGTCCGAGACATCAGCAAAACGCACGTCAAAAGCGTCCCGCACGACTTCACCGAGTACAACGCTTATCTCATCGACGAGGTCGATATCGTCGTGGATTGCGTTGACAGCATAGAAACAAGACTTCTTATCGAGGAGGAGTGCGAAAGGCGCAAAAAGGTGCTTATCCACGGCGCGGTCGAGGGGATTATGGGACAGTGTATGATATGCTATCCCGGCGAAAGACGACTTTCAAAAATGTACAAAAATCTGAAAGAAATCCCGCACAAGACCTATTCGTTCGTCGTCGCGCTGGTGGCGTCGATACAGGTCGCGCTTGCCTATTCTGTGCTGAAAAACGAGGACGAAGATACCAAAGGAAAATTGTTTATGATTGACCTCGAGGTCATGGAAACAAGGGTGGTGAAACTATGAAAACAGTGGCGGTACTTGTTGCAAGCGACAGTTGCTTTTCGGGCGAAAGACAGGACAAAAGCGGTAAGGCGATTGTCGAGGTTATGCGTGCCGAAAATTACGAAATCGTATGTTATGACATCGTTTCTGACGATTTAAGTGCCATTTCTGCCAAATTAAGCGAATACGTCGAGCGGAAAATCAACCTCGTTTTGACAACGGGCGGGACAGGGTTTTCGGCGCGTGACAATATGCCCGAAGCCACCAAAGCCGTCATCGACAGAGAGGCTCCCGGCATTGCCGAAGCCATCAGGTTCAAGTCGTTTGAAATAACAAAAAAAGCGATGCTGTCAAGAGCGGTCGCGGGAATAAAAGACCAAACCCTCATCATCAATTTGCCGGGCTCGGAAAAGGCGGTCAGGGAAAGCTTGGACGTTATACTTTCTCCCGTCGCGCACGGGTTGGACATTTTGTTGGGACTTGAACACAACTGCGGAGAAAACGTAAAATGAAATTTTTCAAAGCGGAGGACTTGTCCGTCTGCAAAAATATCGTAAAAGAAAATCTTCATCACGCAATTTTGAAAAGCGTGTCGAAAAAGGTCGAAGATGCGGTAGGAGATACTCTTACCGCTGACGTTTTTTGCGACGAAGAATATCCGAAATACAATCGCTCGACCGTGGACGGTTATGCAATCGTTTGGGACGACGCTTCGTGCGCGAGCGCGTCCGTGCCTTCGATAATAAAAGTCGTTGGCGCGGTAAAAATCGGTCAGTCGCCCGACGGCGAGGTCAAAAAAAGCGAGTGCTTTTCAATTCCTACGGGCGGTGTCGTGCCAAACGGCGCAAATGCCGTCGTTATGGTTGAGGACGTCGAGGTCGCAGGCGACGAAATCGCGGTGTACAGCGCTGTGAAACCGTGGGAAAACGTGATACGCCACGGTGAGGAACTTCAAAAAGGCTCGCTTATCGTAAAAAAAGGCGACGTTTTGTCGGCGTTGTCGGTGGGCGCGCTCTCGGCGTTGGGCGTCGGAGAAGTCGAAGTTTTTTGCGGATTGCGCGCGTCGGTTATTTCAACGGGGGACGAACTCGTTGACGCATCGTCTCCCGCCGAAAACGGAAAAATACGCGACGTCAACACGCCTATGCTGTCGGCGTCAATCAAAAAGGACGGGTTTACGCTTGTGTCGGCAACCCGCGTCAAGGACGTGGAAAACGACATTCGCGACGCCGTGCACGACGCAGTGAAAAAAAGCGACGTCGTATTTATCAGCGGGGGCAGTTCAATCGGCGCAAAAGATTTCACCGAGCGCGTGCTTTCCGACGGCGAAATTCTTATGCACGGTCTTGCGCTGAAACCCGGAAAACCCACAATTCTTGCAAAAATCGAAAATACCCTTGTCGTTGGGCTCCCGGGGAACCCGTTTGCGACGTATATGGTGTATAATGAAATAATATCGTCCGTCGTCAAGGAAATGCGCGGACAAGCCGAAAAGACGTTGGAATGTTTCTCGGCGTGCAATTTTCCGTCAACCGCGGGGCGCACGACTTTGCAACTTGTCAGCGTCGAATTCGACGGAACGAGGTACGTCGCAACCCCCGTGTTCTTGAAGTCGGCAAACCTTGTCACCGCGCTGAAAGCCAACGGCTACATCAGGATTTTCAAGGACGCCGAAGGAATTTATAAGGACGCGCTTTTGAAGGTCATACCCATCGAATTATGAGAAACGTCTATATCGAAAACAAAAGTCTGGACGAAACACTCGACACATATCTTGCGTTCGTCAAGCCCGTGGGCACCGAGGAAGTATCGGCGTTCGACGTGGCGGGAAGGGTGACGGCAACGCCCGTCTTTGCAAAAATCTGCGATCCGTGCTACAACGCCTCGGCTATGGACGGCATTGCGGTGCGCGCCGAAGACACCGCGCTTGCTTCCGAACTAAATCCCGTGACGCTAAATAAGGGCAGTTTCGAATACGTCAACACGGGCGGGGCGATAAACGCGCCGTTCGACAGCGTGATTATGATTGAAAACGTCGTTGAAAACGGCGAAAGCGTCACGATAAACGCGCCGTCGCACCCGTGGCAACACGTCCGCGCAATCGGCGAAACGGTTGTCGCAACCGAGATGGTTCTGCCGTCCAAACGAAAAATCCGTCCCATTGAAATCGGCGCGATTTTGGCGTCCGGCAACGACAAAATCACCGTCATGAAAAAACCGAAAGTGGCGATTATCCCGACGGGCGACGAAATGGTCGAAAATCCGAAGGACGTCAAAAAGGGCAAACTTATCGAAAGTAACAGTCGTGTGTTTTGCGCGCTTATCGACGAGTACGGCGGAACGCCGGAAAGGTTTTCGATTGTCTCGGACGACGAAAATAAAATCGAAGAAACGCTGAAAAAAGCGGTGAAAGACAACGACGTCGTTATTATCAACGCGGGTTCGTCCGCGGGTACGAAAGACTTCACCAAAAAAATCATCGAGCGTCTTGGCACGGTGGTGGCGCACGGTCTTGCAATCAAACCCGGGAAACCCACCGTTTTGGGCGTCATCGACGGAAAACCCGTCATCGGCGTGCCGGGATACCCCGTGTCGGCGTATACCGTCATGGACAAAGTCGTGAAACCCGTGATTGAAAAAATGACGTGCGTTCTGCCGTCCAAAAGAAGAAAAATCACAGCAATTTTGACGAAACGCGTGGTGTCAACCTTGAAAAGTCGCGAGTTTTTGCGCGTTGCGGTGGGGTATATCGACGGAAAATTCGTCGCAACTCCGCTTGAGAGAGGCGCAGCCGCGGTCATGAGTATGGTAAAAGCCGACGGCATCGTCGATATCGACAGAAATTCCGAAGGCATCGAGGCGGGTGAAGAGGTCGAGGTCGAACTTTTGACCGACGAGGACGCCATAAAAGGAAAACTTGTGATTATCGGCAGTCACGACGTCGCGGTTGACGTCATTGGCGACGCAATCCCCGTGGTGTCGGCGCACGTCGGCAGTATGGGCGGAATTTTTGCGATGAGAAACAACGCTTGTCACGTTGCGCCCATTCACCTTTTGGACGAAAACACGGGCGAATACAACGTGTCGTTTGTGAAAAAATACTTTGCGCCCGACAGTATGGCGATTATTAAAGGGCTGGGGCGGACGCAAGGATTTATGATGAGAAAAGGCGACGACAGAATAAAATCCGTCGAGGATTTAAGGGGCGGAAAGTATTCGTTTGCAAACCGTCAAAGCGGGGCGGGTACAAGGCTGTTGTTTGACTATCTTCTGAAAAAAAGCGGAATAAATAAGGAAGAAATCAGGGGATACGAAAAGGAGTTTATCACGCATTTGGCGGTGGCGGGCGCGGTGCAAAACGGAGCGTTCGATTGCGGACTCGGAGTGTTGTCGGCGTCAAACGCAATGGGGCTTGACTTTGTCCCTCAAGGCAACGAAAGCTATGACTTTTTGGTGAAAAGATCGACGCTGTCGGACGAGAGGATCAAGAGTTTTATCGCCGTCTTAAAGAGCGACGATTTCAAAGAAAAAATGACGGCGATGGGCGGATATACGCTTGACAACGTCGGCGAAATTACACTTGTATGAAAGACGAATTTTTGAGGACAATCGACTATATGCGGGTATCGCTCACCGACAGATGCAACTATCGGTGCGTCTATTGCATGGACGAATGCGGTGTCGAAAAAAAGGCTCACGACGACATATTGTCCTTTGAAGATACCCTAAAAATCATACGCGCGTTCCACAGTTTGGGCGGGCACAAAATACGCTTCACCGGTGGCGAACCTTTGGTCAGAAAAGGCGCGCCCGACTTCATAAAAGAGGTCAAAAACGAATTGCCCGATTTGTTCATCGGACTGACAACAAACGGTGTTTATCTGCCAAAATATATCGATAAACTGCAAGATTGCGTCGATGGACTGAATATCAGCATTGACACTTTGGACGATAAAAAATACACCGAAATCACCCGCGGAGGAAGTCTTGCTTGCGCAATCGAGGGACTGACGACGGCAAAGGAACACGGCATCGAAAACATAAAAATCAATGCGGTTTTGATGAAGGGCGTGAACGACAAAAGCGCAGGCGATTTTTCGGCGTTTCAGAAAAAGTACGGCGTGGAAGTCAGGTTTATCGAGATGATGCCCGTTATGAACGAAAACGCTTTTCACGAATATTACGCGTCGGTGGACGACTTTATAAAAGACAACGAACTGACCTTTTCGAGAAGGGACAACAAGGTCGATTTTTACAAGACGAAAGACGGCACGGAAATCGGCGTAATCGGCGCGCTTCACAACAAGTTTTGCTCGTCGTGCAATAGGATAAGGCTTACCGCCGACGGCAAGATTTTGCCGTGTCTGCACCACAATATTTTCGTTGACGCAAAGCCTTATCTTCATAACGGCGACGAGGCGCAGGCGATACTTAAGGCAGTCGGCGAAAAACCGCGCGAGCACCTTATGGAAAAAGGCGTGCTCCAAAAAACTCATATGAACGGAATCGGAGGTTGAAATGGAACTTAGTCACGTTGACGAAAACGGCGCAAAAATGGTGGACGTCGGGGAAAAACAGGTCACGCGTCGCACGGCAGTAGCGCACGGCGCGGTAATGACGAAACCCGAAACAATATCGCTTTTGTTGGACGGAAAAACTCCGAAAGGCGACGTGCTTAATACGGCGCGCGTTGCGGGGATTATGGCATCGAAAAACACCGCGTCGCTTATCCCCATGTGCCACAACATTCCGCTCGATAACGTAAAAATCGAGTTCGAGGTGAAGCCCGACAGGGTGGAAATTACGGCAACCGCCGTCGCGACCTACAAAACGGGCGTCGAAATGGAGGCGTTGACCGCCGTGACCGTTTCCGCGCTCACGATATACGATATGCTGAAAGCGGTTGACAAAAGCATGGAAATAGGTGATATTTATCTTGCGTCCAAAGAGGGCGGAAAAAGCGGAAGTTATAAGAGGTGACGAAATGGCAAAAGTTGTTGCGGTAAACGTAAGCGAGAAAAAAGGAACGGTCAAGCACGAGGTTGACGAAGTAACTATGCGCGAGGATTTCGGCATTGTGGGCGACTCCCACGCCGAGCAAGGCAGTATCCGTCAAATCAGCCTTTTGGGCATCGAAAGTATCAATAAAATGAAAGAGTTCGGCATCGGACTTTGCGTAGGAAAGTTTGCCGAAAACGTCACGACCGAGGGAATTTGTTTGTACGAATTGCCCGTGGGGACGAAACTCAAAATCGGCGAAACCTTGCACGAGGTCACACAAATCGGCAAAAAGTGCCATGCGAGCGACGGGTGCGAGGTTGCAAAACTCACCGGCAAGTGCATTATGCCGAAGGAGGGCATTTTCACAAGAGTATTGAAAGGCGGTGTCGTCAGAAAAGGCGACGAAATCACTGTGGTCGAATAAAAATCGGATTGACTTATTTTTTTCAGGAATGCGGAACGAAGGCTTATTATGAATACTGTTGAAGAAAAACTGAAAAAAGCGCAAAAACTCATCACAAAAAACATCACGACGGAAGAAATGCTCGAGGTTTTGAAAATCATCGGCTTCGATATGACCGCCGACGAAATCGAGAGTTATCGATTGTGGGGCGACTATATGCCCTTGGGCGACGAGCATCCTTATACGAAATCCGAAAGGTATCTGCACATTTTGTGGGAACTTATCGACAAAGTGCCTTTGGGCATAAATTGCAATTTTTCCATTCCTTTCAGACAGACTATTGCCAAAAACCTTTTCAAAAAATGCGGTGACGGTTTTGTCGCGGCGGAGGGTTGCAGGTTCAATTACGGTCATCAAATCGAGGTGGGCGACAACGTCAGTTGGAATATGGGCTGTTATATCGACAGCAAAGGCGGGGTGACTTTCGGCGACTTCGCAATGTTGACCGAATACGTCAAGATTTTCTCGCACGGACACAGCGAAGCCAACCATATGGAAAGAAGTTACAACGGCGTCACGATAAAGGACTTTGCAAAACTTTACACCAACTGCACGATTTTGCCGGGCGTGACAATCGGTACGGGCGCAATCGTGGCGACGGGAAGCATTGTGACGAAAAGCGTGGACGACTACGTTCTGGTCAGCGGAGTCCCCGCAAGACCGATGAGGAGGCGTGCGCTTGAAAGCGTCGATCCCGACGACTACAATCAATATATGATGAAAGACAAACTTTTCCAAAAGTAACGACGGACGCAGAGAAATCTGCGTTTTTTGTTGAAAACTTTTGAAAAATCCTTAAAACTTTGCGATAAGATTTTGCAATAATATAAAATATATAGTATAATATTGTAAATTTTCAGGAGAGACGAGTATGAATATCTGGCACGATATCAACGAATCACGTATCAAAAAGGACGACTTTGTCGCTTATATCGAAATCCCCAAAGGCAGTAAGAATAAGTACGAACTCGACAAGGAAACGGGGCTTTTGATTCTCGACCGTATTCTGTACACCTCGACGCATTATCCCGCGAACTACGGGTTCATTCCGCACACGCTAAGCGACGACGGCGATCCGCTGGACGTTCTCGTCATTTGCAGTGAGACCATCTCGCCGATGACGCTTGTCAGATGCTATCCCATCGGCGTTATTTCGATGATCGACGACGGGCTGGTTGACCACAAAGTCATCGCAATTCCATTCAAGGATCCCATGTGGAATACCTATGAGCATATCGGCGAACTACCCCCGCACATTATGGACGAGATGACGCACTTTTTGAATGTCTATAAGCAACTGGAATACAAAAATACCACGGTGCTCGAGGTCAAGGAAAGAGACTTTGCCGAGATAGTTGTCGAGCAAAATATCAAACAATATCACGAAAAATTCGACAAGAAAAAAAAGGATAAATAAATTATGTACGATTGCATAGTTATCGGTGGCGGTGTCGTTGGCACCGCGGTTCTCGACGCGCTTTCGATGAATGGATATAAATCGCTCCTCATCGAAAAGGAAGACGACGTCGCGTCGGGGGCAAGCCGAGCCAACAGCGGTATCGCGCACGCGGGTTACGACTGCGTCCCCGGTACGCTCAAAGCAAAATTTAACGTCGAGGGCAACAAAATGATGCCTTCTTTGACAAGCGATTTGGACGTCCCGTTCAACAAGACGGGCAGTTTGGTGCTTGCAAAAAAGGGCGGTGAAGACGGTCTTAATGAACTTTTGTCACGCGCAAAAGCCAACGGCGTGGACGCAAAAATTATCGACCGAAAAGAAATCGACGCGCTCCAAAACGGCGTCAATCCCGAAATCGTCAGCGCGCTTTACGCAAAAGACGCGGGCGTCGTTTCGCCGTATAAACTCACAATCGCGCTTGCGGACAGGGCGGTTTTGAACGGCGCGGATATAAAACTCGAAGAAGAAATCGAAAGCATACTTTTCGACGGCGAAAATTTTGTCGTGCGGACGAAAACGGGCGAATACACGGCGAAATATCTTGTCAACAGTGCGGGAAGCGGTGCGTCCGACGTCAATAAATTGCTGGGCGACGAAACGTATGACACCGTTTTCAAGAAGGGCGAATACTTCGTGTTGGACAAGACCGAAGGCACCCTTATAAACCTTGTGATGTTCCCGCTCCCCGACGAAAACGGCAAAGGTATTTTGGTTGCGCCCACTGCGGACGGCAACGTCATTTACGGTCCCACGTCCGAGAATTGCGAGGAGGGCGACACGGCTTGCACGTCAAAAGGGTTGGAGCTTGTGCGCCAAGGCGTCGCCAGAGTTTTTGCAAATCCGAATTACCGTGCGGTTATCCGTGAGTACGCGGGCGTGCGCGCAATCGTCGGCGATGACTTCATCGTAAAACGCTCGGAAAAATACAACAATTTCTTTATCCTTGCGGGGATTTGCTCGCCGGGACTTACCTCTGCGCCTGCAATCGGAAAATATATCGCCGAGGAAATCGCAAAGGAATACGTCGTTAAAAAACCCGAAAACCCCGTCAAAGTCTTGCGCCACGACAGGCTCAAAAATTTGTCGGAAAAGGAACTGAACGAAAAAATCAGCAAAAACCCGAAATGGGGCAGAATAATTTGTCGTTGCGAAACCGTGACGGAAGCCGAAATCGTGAATGCGATTCATTCTCCGCTTCCCGCAACCACCGTCGACGCCGTCAAACGCCGTGTACGCGCGGGTATGGGCAGGTGTCAGGGCGGATTTTGCGCGCCTCGCGTCATCGATATTTTGTCGAGGGAACTCGGTATCCCCGTGACAGAGGTCAAAAAAGGCGGAAAAGGCTCGGAACTTGTTTTGTGTCGCATAAAGGAGGACGTGCAATGAAAAATTACGATGTTGTAATTATCGGTGGCGGTCCTGCCGGAATGGCGGCTGCGGTCGAGGCGAAAAAGAACGGCTCCGACGTTTTGATTTTGGAGCGCGACAATCGTCTGGGCGGAATACTCAATCAGTGCATACACAACGGCTTTGGTCTGCATTACTTCAAGGAAGAACTGACGGGGCCCGAATACGCCTCGCGATTCAAGAAAATGGTGGAAGAGTGTGGCGCGGACGTCGTGCTCGAAGCCATGGTGCTGGAAATTTTAAATGATAAAACGGTCACTTTTTTAAGTCCGAAAACGGGGCTTGAAACGGTGCAGGCAAAAGCAATCGTCCTTGCAATGGGTTGCAGGGAAAGAACCGCCGGCGCAATCCAACTGACAGGCACTCGTCCCGCGGGCGTTTATACTGCGGGTATGGCGCAAAGGATTTCCAACGTCGAGGGGTATCTCGTCGGCAAAAAAGTCGTCATCTTGGGTAGCGGTGACATCGGGCTGATTATGGCGCGTCGCATGACCTTCGAGGGCGCAAAAGTTTTGAAAGTTTTGGAAGTTATGCCGTATAGTAGCGGACTGAAACGAAATATAGTGCAGTGCTTGAACGACTTTGATATTCCGCTGTTGTTCAACCACACCGTGACGCGACTCGTCGGCAAAAACAGGCTCGAGGGGTTGTACTACGCCGAGGTCGATGAAAACCGACGCGTCAAACCCGAGACCGAGCAGTTTATCGAGTGCGATACGCTGTTGCTGTCGGTTGGGCTTATCCCCGAAAACGACCTTGTCAAGGGATTGCCCATTGAAATGAGCGGTGTCACGTCGGGCGCGGTCGTTGACGAATATCGCCAGACCACAATGTCGGGCGTGTTCAGCGCGGGCAACGTTCTGCACGTCCACGATCTTGTCGATAACGTGTCGGCGGAAGGTATCATTGCGGGCAGAAGCGCGTCTTTATATGCACAAAACAAACTGATAAACGGCGAAAGCGTGCAGGTAAGCGCAATCGACGGGGTAAGATACGTGTTGCCGTCAAAGGTGTATAAGGGCGAAGGTTTCGTCACGATTTACTTCCGCGTCGGCGCAGAATACAGAAACGTTTATTTGGAAGTTTTGTGCGGTGACAACGTCATCGTTTCCAAAAAATGCCAAATCCTTGCGCCCGGCGAAATGGGCACGGTCTTGGTCGATAAGTCAAAAATTTTAGGTGATATCACCGTGAGAGTGAGGCGCGTATGAAAACGATTTGTATAATGTGTCCGATGGGTTGCCCGTTGGATATTTCGGAAAAAGACGGCAAAATCGTCGTTACGGGCAACACTTGTAAGCGTGGCGAAATTTACGGCGCGCAGGAATTTACCGCGCCGAAACGCGTCGTCACCAGTCTTGTAAGGCTCACGTCGGGCGGTGTCGTATCCGTCAAAACCGACGGGCTTGTTTTGAAGTCGCTTATCCCTGCCGTTTTGAAAGAAATCGGCGAAATCAGGTTGTCCGCACCTCTTGAAATCGGCGACGTTGCCAAAGAAAACGTCGCGGGAAGCGGTGTCAACCTTGTCGTGACTTCGGACGTAAAATAGATTTGTAATGAAACGCATCGTCAACAAAAGACCGATATGCTTTGCCGTGCTTGCAATGGAAGTCGGTCTTTTTTTGACGGGAATGACCGAAAATCTTTATTTCGTCAGAGTATTTGCGCTGGCGTTCGCACTTATTTTTTTGGGAGTCGTGCTAATTTTGAAAAAGCCACGACTTTGTTATATCCCGATATTTTTCACGCTTGGAGTTTTGTTGATTTCGGGCGTCATCGACGTCTATAAAAGCACCGCAATCAACGAGAAAAAGGCGGAAATCGAGGGGACTATTTCAAGCGAAATCATCACGAACGACGATAGTTATTTTTACTTCACCATAGACAACGTCACCGTAAACGGGAAAGAAACCGGGAAAAAAGCGAACGTTTCCTCCTTCTTTTTGCCGTCCGCTCGCGCAGGCGATAAAGTCAAAATCACGGGTGAAATAAGGACGTACGATTTGCACCTCAAAGAGTTTATGAGTTTTTCGGCGCGGGGGCGAAAGTTTTGGATCAGCGCACGAAAAATCGAAAACCTCGGACAGGGCAACCTCTCTGTGGACAGAAAAATCTTGCTGAGATACAAGCGACTTTTGTACGAAAACTGCGACGATATTACGGCGGACAGCGCGCTCGCGCTCCTATTCGGCGACAGGTCGGGTATCAACGAGGAATTCAACAATAACGTTAAAAACGCGGGCATTTTGCACATTTTCGCTGTGTCGGGACTGCATATCGGCATGCTTGCCACGGTGATGGCATTCCTTTTCAGAAGGCTGAAAAAGAGGAAAGCGTTGTATCTTTTGCTGGTGGAAATTCCGCTTATCGCATACGGGTGGCTGTGCGGATTCGGCGCAAGCGTGGTGCGTGCAATCGTGATGTCTACGGTGTTTATTTTGTCGGGACTTACGGGACGACAGCGCGACGGGCTGAATGCGCTGGCGCTTTCTGCGATAATCGTGCTGATACTCAATCCCACCGATATGTTTACAATCGGATTCCATTTAAGTTTTGCGTCGGTTTTGGGACTTATCATAGTCGTGCCGAGGCTCACGAAAAAGGAGATGACGGGCGCAAAGAAAAAGGTCAGGGACATTTGTGCAACGAGCGTCGGCGTCAACGTAATGTTGTTGCCTTACATGGTCGGATTTTTCGGCGAGGTGCAGACGCTGTTTGTGTTGTCAAATCTCATCTTGTTGCCGATTTTGCCGATTATCTATACAATTTCGCTGGTAATCAGCCTGTTTGTGACGATAATACCATCGTGTGCGGTACTGTTGAAAGCACTTGCAGTGGTGCTGTTTCCGATAAAATTCGTGGCGACGGCGATAGGCTCGCTTACCGTTTCGTCGGTGGCTCTTAATAAACTTCACTCGCTTGGGGCGTCCTATCTTTTGAGCGTGTTTATTTTGTCGCGTTACGTTTTCCTGCCAAGGACGAAAAAGATTCCGCTGGTACTTTCGATATGGGCGGTCGGCGTCGCGATGATACCCGTAATTTCTTTACTTTTGTGATTAAAAATGGTATATTGATTTTATGATAAACGTTTCCGATTTGAAAAAAAGATTGTCGATTGAGATTTTGCCCGTCTATTTTCTGAAGGGACAAGACGCCTATGTCAAAGACGTCGCTTTCGGCGTGCTGAAAGAACTGTTGGACAAGGACTTTGCCGATATGAATTTGACGGTCTTCGAGGACTCGTCGGATATGGCGGGGGTGGTACAGACGCTGAATACCGTGCCCGTTTTCGACGAAAGAAGGCTGGTCATCGTGAAGTCGTCCGACGGGCTTGACGACGCGGGAAAAAACGCGCTCGAAGCCTACCTCAACAATCCGTCGGGGTTTTCGGTGCTGGCGTTTTCGGACGACTCAATCGCGCGCGAGGACTTTTCAAAGAAGGCAAGCCCCGTTTTCAAACTGTACGGAAAGGGCGAGGTCGTGGACGTCAGCGGTGCGGACGAAATGCAATATCCGCGCATCGTCGAAAACGAAATCAGAAAAAGAAATTGCGAAATCGAAAACTCGGCAATAAGTTTGCTGTCGACATACACCGCCCGCGATATGACGAGGACGATGAACGAAATCAACAAACTTTGCGCCTATAAAAACGGCGGGAAAATCACGAGGGGAGACGTCGAAAATCTTGTTTCTGCCGACACCGAATACAAAACGTACGCGCTTGCGGACGCGCTGTCAAAGGGCGACAACGACAAGGCTTTGGACGTTTTGAAAACTTTGCTTTCGGACGGCGAAAGTCCGTCGTCGATACTTGCATCGATGGCGGGGCAGTACCGCAGAATGTTCGAGGCAAGGATAAGCAGTCTGTCGGGCGACGACCTGGCAAAGGCGTTGTCGGTGCGTCCCGGTGCGATAAGCATTGCAAAAAGCGTCGCGCAAAGATACACTCCGATGGAACTCAAAAAGTACGTCGATACTTTGCACAACCTTGAATACGCCTTCAAGTCGGGCGAGAAAGAGGAAGCGCAGGTGTTGTATGAGGCTTTTGCCTTTCTTCTCAAAAAACGCACTTAAAACAGTAAAAATAAAGGGATAAAACCTCGATTATGTTAAAATACCGCAAAACAAGCGGTATTTTTTTGTACATTTGTCACAACAATTTTTGTTAATTATTTTGCAAAAAAATGCAACTAACCTGTTGTATATTTATAAACTATATGATATACTAATCTATATTTATTGAAACTATTATTTCATGGGGTAAACTCAATGGATAAGATTTACGCATATTTCAAAAACATCAGTTTGCTGGCAATCGTGGATATCGCCACCTGCGTTATTCTGTTGGCGCTCGCGTTTATGTTCTTTTACCATAAACGCAGTTTACGCGTCTTTTTGGTGTTGTTAGGTGCAATTGCAACGAAAGTAGTGGTTGACGCGCTCGGGATATTCCTCGGCAACAACGCCTTTGCGCTTTGCAGTGAATTGTTGCGGTACGTTTTGCTGTTTTTGCTTGTTGCGGTGGTGGTTGTATATCAATCGGATTTCAGAAGTATTTTCGGACGCATCGCAACCCCGCACGGCATCGACTTGTTCCAAGAAGGCTTTGGTTCCGACGACGATCTGCGCGAAGCCACGGACGAACTTTTGTCGGCACTCCAAACCATGGCAAAACAAAACACGGGCGCAATCATTATTATGACGCCCACCACCATGGACAGCAATATTTTGGAAACCGGTACCGAACTTAATGCAAAAATCTCCGCCCCGCTTTTGGTCAGTATATTCAACACGAAAGCCCCCTTGCACGACGGCGCGGTTATCATAAAAGGTAACAAGATTTTGTCGGCAGGTTGCTTCCTTCCGCTCACTCAAGAGGCGGGCGTCGCAAAGGAACTGGGCACTCGTCACCGTGCCGCGCTCGGCATCACCGAAGAAAGCAACGTTATGGCAATCGTCGTATCCGAAGAAACGGGTATTATCTCCGTCGCAAAGGGCGGACAGTTGCAACGCTATATGACGATTGATAAATTGAAAGAAAAAATCGAGACGGTCTACGGCATTTCTCCGCTCGCTCTCGAGGCGAAAGCCGACGACGCCGATAAAAAGAAAAGGAAAAGGTTTTTTAACAAGTGAAAACGGTAAAAGTTCAAAACGTGTTACTTCCCAAAGACGGCGTCGATTTTGAAAAATGGGCGGTTGTCGCATGCGATCAGTTCACCTCGCAACCCGATTATTGGGAAAAACTTGCCTCGTACGTCGGCGACGCTCCCAACACGCTCAATCTTATTTATCCCGAGGTCTATTTGTCTTGCGACCGCGAAAACCGCATCAAAAATATCAACGCAAATATGAGAAAGTATTTGGACGGCGGGATTTTCAGGGAAATCAAGGACAGCTTCATTTTGGTGGAACGCGATACGCCTTATCAAAAAGGCAGGCTCGGGCTTATGATGGCGGTTGACCTCGAAGAATACGACTACACCCCGTTTGCGCCGGTTCAAATTCGCGCAACAGAGGGCACCGTTGTCGAGCGTATTCCGCCCCGTGTCGAGATTCGTCGGCACGCTCCGTTGGAACTTCCGCATATTATGTTATTGATTGACGACCGCGACTTTTCCGTCATCGAGCCTATCTATGAAAACCGCGACGGGTTGGAACTGTTGTACGACACCGACCTGAATATGAACGGCGGACATCTTAGAGGTTGGCGCGTCCCCGACACCGACGCCGTGCTTGAAAAGTTGTATGCGCTCGTGTCCGACGAAAACCAAATGAAAAAATACAATAAAGTCACCAACTTCTTGTTTGCGGTGGGCGACGGCAATCACTCGCTCGCCACGGCGAAAGCGCACTGGGACGAGGTGAAAGCAGGTCTTTCGGACGAAGAAAAAGAAGCGCACCCCGCAAGGTACGCCTTGGTGGAGGTCGAAAACCTTATGAGCCCCGCTCTTAAATTCGAGCCTATCCATCGCGTGGTGTTCGGCGCGGACGAGGAGTTTATAAAGGAACTTTCGTCCAAAATTTCGGGCGGTCGCAAAATCAGGGCGTTCACGAAAGATAAAGAGTACACACTCTTTGCGCCCGACGATAGTATCGACGCAATCAAGGAAATTCAGGACTTCATCGACGAGCGCGTCAAGGCGGACGCTTGCATAGAAGTCGATTACATACACGGCGAAAACTATTTGGGACGCGTCGTGAAAGAACGCGGTGGCGTCGGCATAGTAATGCCCGCTCCCGAAAAAACCAACCTCTTCGACTTCATCATCAGGCGTGGCATTATGCCGAGAAAGTCATTCTCGATGGGCGAGGCAGAGGAAAAACGATATTATTTCGAAGCAAAGAAAATTGTAAAATGAGGTATTTATGAAGGATATAAAAGTTTGCAAGTTCGGGGGAACGTCAATGGCAACGCGGGAGAGCATAAATCGCGTCATCGACATTATTTCCGCCGATGACAGACGCAAATTCGTCATTGTATCCGCGCCCGGCAAAAGGAATAAATACGACATTAAGGTCACTGACCAACTTTATAAAATCGTCGAGGAAAATAAAACGACAGGCAACTTTAAGGAGTCTTTCGACGCGCTTAAAGAACGCTTCGTTTCGCTGACTAAGGAGCTGGACGTCGATTTTGACGTCGTGGCGGAACTCGATAATCTCGAAAAGGAAATTAAAAACGGCGCAAGTGCCGACTATGCCGCGTCCCGAGGGGAGTATCTCTCGGCAAAAATCCTGTCCGTCAAAACGGGCTGGACTTTCATCGACGCAAAAGATATCGTCCGCTTCAACGACTGCGGTGTTTTTGAGCCGGAATACACCAACGACACGGCGAAATCCTTGCTTCAAAACGTGCAAGGTAGGGTGGTTATCCCAGGGTTTTACGGTGCAACCGACAACGGCGAAATCTTTACGTTTTCAAGGGGCGGTTCGGACATAACGGGCGCAATCGTCGCGCGCGCGGTCGACGCAATCGTTTATGAAAACTGGACGGACGTCGACGGCTTTTTGACCGCCGATCCTAATATCGTGGACAATCCCAAACAAATCAACGTCCTGACGTATTCGGAACTGAGGGAACTTTCGTACATGGGCGCGAACGTTTTGCACCCCGAGTCGATTTTTCCGTTGCGCTTCACGATGGCACCCATCAATATCCGCAACACTTTCCACCCCGAGCACGACGGCACTATGATTGTTTCGGCGTACGACGCAACCCACGAAAGACGCATCGTCACGGGGATTGCGGGACACAAAGGCTTTACGTCCATCAACATTACAAAGTCGATGATGAACAGCGAGTTGGGATTTGGCAGGCGAGTTTTGTCAGTGCTTGAATACGCGGGCATCTGCTTTGAACATATCCCGTCGGGCATCGATACGCTGTCGGTCTTTGTCGCAGATAAGGAAATCGTCGGAAAAATGGAAAAAATCATCGCAAATATTCGCGAGGCGGTCAACCCCGACACAATCGAAATCCACAGCGGAATGTCCCTTATCGCAACCGTCGGTCAGGGTATGAGCGACCGTACCGGTACCGCCGCAAGACTGTTTACCGCGCTTGCAAAATCTGACGTCAACGTCCGTATGATCGATCAGGGAAGCAGTGAAATTAACATTATCGTGGGTGTCGAATCCGCCGACTACGAAAGGGCGATAAACGCCATTTACGAGGAATTTTTCAACTGATTATCGAATAAGATTTAAGACGTTCGGCGCGATTTTCGCGTCGAATTTTTTATTCAAAAAGAGTTCCCCGTCGATATCGACAAGGGATTGATTTGTTTCGATAACGACGTGTTTCCCCAAAAAGTGTTGCACGAATTTTCCGTCGATAAAACCTTTGCCGGAGGGGAGTTTTGAAAGTTTAATAAGGGTTGACAAGGGATTGCGTTTTTTAATAATTATGACGTCCAACAATCCGTCGTTGATTTTTGCGGGAGCGCAAAATTTCATACCGCCCGCGAGCACCGAGCCGTTCAAAACGGCGGTGACAATGCCTCTTGTCTTGATTTCTTTGCCGTCGATATTTATGCAAAAGTCGTACTTTATCCCCTTGAAAATGCACAATAAAATCTTTTTTAAGTAAGATGACGCAGTTTTGTGTTTGGACGCGTTGACCATATTCACAACGTCAACGTCAATGCCACGGCAAGCAAAACATATTTCGTAAACGCCGTCGATATTTATGGCGTCGATAGGTTCTGCACGCCCTTCGATAACGCGCATAAGTGCGTCTTCGAGATTAAGCGGAAGACCTGCCGAGCGCATAAAATCGTTGCCCGTACCGCACGGCAAAAGGGCAAGGCGGGTGACATAAGGTTTGCCTTCTTTCAAAAGTTGCTCGCGCGCAGAAATTATGCCGTTGATGATTTCGTGTATGGTGCCGTCACCGCCGACGGACACGATTGTTTCCGTCCCCGACAAAGTGAGGTCGCGGGCGATTTCCGTCGCGTGTTTTCTGTATGACGTAAAGTGAGAAACGTATGAGACGTTTTTCAGAGATAAAAACTCAAATATTTTTTCGGCGTCGGCTTTTACGCGTCCGCGCCCCGCATACGGGTTGATAATAAGATGCAACATTTTCTTGTCCGTGAAGTTAATGAAATAAGTATATCATTGTCCAAAAATTTTTGCAACATTAAAAAACCTTGAAATTTGGTTTATGGTGTGGTATAATTGATTTATGCTAACCGTGAATAATAGGAAATTATCGGGTTTTAATTAGGAAATTATCGGGTTTAATATGGATATCTTTGACAGCACCGTCAATAAACTTATCATTTTGTACATTTTCGACGCCATCGAGATGCCTCTGGAGGAGGACAGTATCGTCGATATTTGTTACTATGACCTGAAATGCATGCAGTATATCGATTGCAAGGAAGCCATCGCAAACCTTTTGGACGCGGGGCTTATCGTCGATGCGGGCGGTGCGGGAAAGACAACCTACAATATTACGCGCGACGGCTATGAATGTCTGAAACATTTTTACACCCGTATTCCGTCGCACTACCGCGACCAAATTATGACCTATTGCAAGGAAAATCGCCTGAACCTCAGAAAAAAACAGGAGTATTTCAGCGATTACTTCAAAAACGACGACGGAAGTTATACCGTGCTTTTGCGTATCCTTGACAAAAATCTCGTAATTATGGAACTGAAACTTATCGTCGCAAGTCGCAACAACGCGAAATGGATCGTCAAAAACTGGGGCGACAAAGCCGCGCAAATTTACGGCGTCTTGTACGAATCGCTTATGGAGAACTAGGAGGACTTATATGCCAATTTACAGAACAAAAGGAACATGCTCACGCGAAATACTGTTTTCGGTCGAGGACAATAAACTCACCGATTTGAAATTTATCGGAGGTTGCTCGGGCAATCTTCAGGCAATCCAAAGACTTTGCATCGGGAAATCCATCGATGAGATTATCCCCATACTTTCCGGCATCAAGTGCAGGAACGATACGTCGTGCCCGGATCAGTTGGCTAAAGCTTTAACCGAATACAAAAATAAGTAAAAGGCGATAATTTGCGCCTTTTATGGCGTTTTGGCAGAACCTGAAAAATCGTGTACGCTCAGTACACTGGATTTTTCAGAACCTGCCAAGAACCCCAAAATAACGGGGCCCCCGCAAGATACTGCAAGGGGGCCCCCACAAGATACTTTGTACTTGTGGGGATAAGGAGTATGCGAGCGTAAGACAATCGACTGTCGCAAGCGACATTCGGTTGGTCAAAAACGAAGCATACGACGAGGGGAGACGGAACAAACAAGCAAAAGACAAACAATCGCCACATTGTGGCGATTGTTTGGTCAAAAGAGCAGTTTGTGACGAATTCTCGCCTTTTACGAAGGGGGAGAGTTTTTTTTTGCGATTATCACTCATCAAAATTCTGCCGTTTTGAAAAGCTAGAAAATCACAAAACACTCGTCTTTTACGGCGAGTTTTCGCTTTTATGCGATTATCACTCATCAAAATTCTGCCGTTTTGAAAAGTTAAAAAATCATTAAACACTGCCTTTTATAAATGGGGAGAAAATGTAAAAATTCATTCAAACAATCAAAAAACAAATGACTGTCAAAGGGACACTCTTGCCATTTCTATAGCATAATGTTGTATTGTGAATCTTGAAATAAATTTAGTTTGTGAATATTGCGATTTACTTTTTAGTGATAATAGTGGTTGTTTTTAAGTGTAAAATTGACTTTAATTTTTATAAAAATCTACAATAATCAAATATCCAATCAACAACTATCGGGTAACGATAAACTTATACTTACATGGTTTAACCCTAAGCAACTGTTTTTTGTCAAAAATTGACACATGTTTTATATAAAGCCGACTATAATCAAATATCCGATCAAAAATTATTCGGTTAAATCAAAAACTAAAAAATTCATGGCATCTATCCTACAAAGGAAGAGTGTCCCTTTGACAGTATTACGATGTTTTTACTTTGACGAGAACAATTGACTATTTGGTTTGCAGGTATCAATGCAAAACAGAGTAGTGGTAATGCGTCAAAATATGATTATTATGTATGTTTTTAGCCTTTGTTTTGTGAAAAAAGATAGCAACAAAAATCAGTCTTTTAATTTATATGGCAAGAGTGTCCTTTTGACAGTCAATTATTAAAAAACAGTGAGGTTTTTTGCAAGGAAAAAGCACCGCGGTTGCGGTGCTTTTGTGTGGGCTTGTAAAAGTTATTTGTTCATGACTTCCAGACACTGGGCAAAGAACTGAGTTGCTTTTTCCATGGCGTCGATACTGACGCGTTCATTGATGGCGTGGATACGTTTTTGGTCGTCCAAAGTCATCAAAAACGGGGTGAAGCGATAGATATTGTTGCAGACGTCGCCGTAATATCTGCTGTCGCTGTTGGCGATGAACATATACGGCGCGGTGACCATTGTCGGGAAGATTTGCTTGATGGCGACGTTGAGGTCGTGCCACGGTTTGACGTCGATGGGGGATACGGCGGTGGCTTCGGTGCCTTTGCCGTGTCTTTCGACCTTGACGTCTTTGCCGAGGAGTTTTTGGGTGTAGTCGATGACCTCGTCGCTCGTGACGCCGGTGATGATACGTGTATTGATATTTGCCGTGACCTTGGGCGGAATGACGTTTTCGGCGTCGCTACCGTGCAACATAGTCTGCGCGAAGGTCGTTGAAATGAGGGCGTTGGTCAAAGGAATCTTCTTGAACACGAATTTAAGAAGGGGGCTTAAAATATCGCGGTTGACAAGGAGCATTCTGATGGGGAATTTCATGTGAGGCGCAAGCAACTTGAACGTTTGTTTGGTTGCGGGCGTCCACTGACTTTTCATGGGGTGCTTGTCGAGTTTTATGAGGGCTTTGCCCAAAATCGCCGCGGCAGAGGGCTTTGACGGGTTGGACGCGTGACCGCCCGCTTTGTCAACCGTGAGCGTCATATTGAGATTGCCTTTTTCGCACGTTGCGATAAGTCCGAAGAGTTTATCGACGCCTATCATATTGCCGTCGATAATGGTACCGCCTTCGTCGATGATATATTCAAGCGTGATATTTTGCTGTTTGAACCAAGCGCAGATATGTGCCGCGCCTTCTTCCGTCCACGCTTCCTCGTCGTGACCGAAGCAGAAATAGACGTCGCGTTCGGGCGTCCAGCCTTCTTCCAACAATTTTTCGGCTGCTTCGAGGATTGAAATCATCGTGCCTTTCATATCCTGCGTACCGCGTCCCCAGACGAAGCCGCCGTCAATAGTGCCCGCAAACGGCTCGTAATCCCAGCCTTCTTTCGGCGCGGGAACGACGTCCTGATGCGCAAGGAACGCGCCCGGAGCAAGCGTCGGATTTTTGCCTTTCAAACGATAAACCAAACTATACTTATTGATAATTGTTTTTTCAGCCGATTTATGGAAAACGGGATAAGTTTTTTCAAGCCACGCGTGATAATCGAAGAAAGGCTTGTCGTTGCCTTCAAACTCGCCGACCATCGAAATCGTGGGGATTTGCACCGCCTCGGACAAATGTTTTGCGATGAGGTTTTTGTCAAAATCTCTTGCTTTAAACTCGCCCGCGTCGATTTCCTGGGGTTTGCACAAGAGCGTGCGAATGATCATCGTAGTAAATAGCATAGGTAAAACTCCTTCAATATTCTTATAAACATTGTAATACATAGTGTATGATTTTGCAACTTTTGTCAAAATAAATATTGCGAAACAAAACAAATTGGTGTATGATATAAAGTAGAAATAAAATGGGGCAGAATGTTGTTTTGCCCGCAAAAATCAATAATTATTATGGAGGCATATACTATGACGACTAATAAGAAAGTTTTACAGTTTGTCGATGAAGCGGTTGCTCTTGCCAAGCCCGACAAGGTTGTTTGGATTGACGGCAGTGAGGCACAACTTGACGCGTTAAGAAAGGAAGCGATTGCGACCGGCGAAATGATTAAACTCAACGATGAAAAATTGCCCGGTTGCTTATATCACCGCACCAAGCCCAACGACGTTGCGCGCGTCGAGGGCAGGACGTTCATTTGTAGCAGACGCAAGGAAGACGCAGGTCCCACCAACAACTGGATGGATCCCGAAGAAATGTACAAAAAACTCAAAGCCATCGCCAAAGACAGCATGATCGGACGTACCATGTACGTCATTCCGTTCTCGATGGGCGCGGTTGACAGTCCCTTTGCAAAGGTCGGCATCGAAACCACCGACAGCATTTACGTCGTCCTCAATATGGCGATTATGACCAGAGTCGGTCAAAAAGTCTTGGACAGACTCGGCGACAGCGAAGACGTCGTGCGCGGTTTCCACGCAAAATGCAACGTCGATGAAAACGAAAGATATATCGTTCAATTCCCCGAAGACAACGCCATTTGGTCGGTCAACAGCGCATACGGCGGAAACGTCCTTTTGGGCAAGAAGTGCTTTGCGCTCCGTATCGCGTCGTATCAGGGCAAAAACGAAGGCTGGATGGCTGAACATATGCTCATTTTGGGCGTAGAAAAACCCAACGGCGAAACGAAATATATCACGGCGGCATTCCCGTCGGCTTGCGGAAAAACCAACCTCGCAATGCTCATTCCGCCCGAGGTCTATACCGAAAAAGGCTACAGAGTATTTACGGTCGGTGACGACATCGCTTGGCTCCGCGTGGGCGCAGACGGCAGACTTTACGCAATTAACCCCGAGGCGGGCTTCTTCGGCGTCGCTCCCGGCACCAACGAAAAGTCCAACCCCAACGCTCTTGCCTCCACAAGAAAGAATACAATTTTCACAAACGTTGCCATAAATCCCGAAGACAACACCGTGTGGTGGGAAGGTCTGACCAAAACCCCGCCCGCAAGACTTATCGACTGGATCGGCAATCCTTGGACGCCCGATACGAAGGACGCCGACGGCAAACCCGTCAAGGCGGCCCACCCCAACAGCCGTTTCACCGCGCCCGCAATCAACTGCCCGTGCATCAGCAGTGAGTTCGAGGCTCCCAACGGCGTGCCCATCAGCGCAATCGTGTTCGGCGGTCGTCGCGCGGTAACCACTCCGCTTGTATATCAATCGAGAAGTTGGGACAACGGCGTGTTCGTCGGCAGTATTATGGCGTCCGAAACCACCGCCGCGGCGGCAGGTGCAGTCGGCGTTGTGCGTCGCGATCCTATGGCAATGCTCCCGTTCTGCGGATATCACATGGGCGACTACTTCCAGCATTGGATCGATATGGGCAAGAAAATCAAAGTCCAACCCAAAATCTTCAACGTCAACTGGTTCAGAACCGACAGCGAAGGTCACTTCATTTGGCCGGGCTTCGGCGACAATATGCGCGTGCTTGACTGGATCTTGAAGCGTTGTGAGGACGCCGTCGATGCGGACGAAACCCCCATCGGATTTGTGCCGAAACCCGAGGATATCAACCTCGAAGGTTGCGACGTGGACGAGGATACCTTGAAAGGTCTTTTGAACGTCGATACCGATATGTGGAAGAAGGAAGCCGAAGGCATTAAGGAGTTCTATACCAAGTTTGGCGATAGGTTGCCGAGGGAATTGGAGGAAGAACTTGCCTCGCTTGAATCCCGCCTTAAGTAAAAAGTCATAATTTTGCGATCTTTTGAGTTTTTGGCAAAACCTTACTCGGTTACGTACGACAAGTACGCGCCCTC
>CAKQMI010000025.1 GCA_934254835.1 uncultured Clostridia bacterium
GAGGGCGCGTACTTGTCGTACGTAACCGAGTAAGGTTTTGCCAAAAACTCAAAAGATCGCAAAATTATGACTTTTTAATAAAGCAGTTTGGCGTTTTCGGGTAAAGTTAGGACAGATTCATTCGTCGGCGAAAGGCTGAACTTCTCGCGGTGCAATAAGGCGTCTGGGATAATATAAATCCTTTTGCCCTTCCAGATGGTTTTGCACTCTCTTTCGAGGTAGCGGAGCGCGAAGATTTTGTTGTAAACGTCGGGGTTGACGGTGACGATAATCGAGCGGGGATCCTCGTCGCTCAAAAGGTTGATTATCGACTCGCGCAGACGCATGATGACGTATTCCTCGGCAAAGACGAAGCCGTCGCCCTGACAATACGGACATTCCGACAGTAGCAAATCGTAAACGCTACTTCTTGTTTTCTTTCGGGTGACTTCGACAAGCCCAAGCGACGTCATAATAGGTTTGCTGGTGCGGACGCGGTCTTTTTTGAGTTCCTTTTCAAACGCGGTCAGCAGTTTTTTGCGACTTTCGTCCAGTTCCATATCGATGAAGTCCACGATGATGATACCGCCGATATTGCGCAGTCGGAGTTGCTTTGCGATTTCTTCCGCCGCCAAATAGTTGGTGTTCAAAAAGGTTTTTTCAAGGTCGTTTTCACCGACGTATTTTCCCGTGTTGACGTCGATTGCGGTCAACGCCTCGGTGCGGTCGATGACGATATATGCGCCGTTTTTTAAGATGACTTTGCGCTTTATGAGTTTGGAAATTTGCGACTGCAAATTGTAATAGGTAAAAAGATTTTCGGTGCCCGTATAAAGTTCGACAACGTCCTTATCGCCGTAAATTTCCACAAGGTTTTGGCGCAAGTCGCGAGCAACGATTTCGCTGTTGACGATAATGCGGTCGATGTCCGAATCCAAAATGTCGCGAATAGTGCGGAAAATAAGGTCGCCTTCCTCGTAAATCACGTCGCCGTCCTGGGCGGTTTTGTAGCTTTGGACGATGCTTGTCCACTTTTGCGTGAGGGAATTCATTTCCTTGAGGACGTCGGCGTCGTCGGCATTTTGCGCGGCGGTACGAATGATAAATCCGATGCCTTTCGGGCAGTTGTCCCTGACGAGTTTCAAAAGTTCTTCCTTTCTTTCCTCGTTGGCGATTTTATGAGAAACACCGATATAATCCGTCTGTGGCATGATAACCAAAAGTCTGCCGGGGAGCGAGATGTTTTGCGATACGCGGACGCCTTTCGTGCCGAAATAATCCTTGACAACCTGACACATTATGCGGTCACCCGCCGACACGTTGAGTTTTTGCGGTATGGCAAGTGCGCCGTCGCCCAAAGTGGTCTTGTCCACAAGGGTTTCGCCGGCGTACAGAAACGCGTTTTTCTCCAGCCCGATATTGACGAACGCCGCCTTCATTCCCTGCAAAGTATTGACGACTTTACCCTTGTAAATGTTGCCGACGATTTTCGGTTTTGTTGCTTTTTCGACGTAATATTCCTTCAACTCGTTGTTTTCGGTCATAGCGACGCAAACGCGTTTCGGATGGTAGTCGATGAATAATTTTTTCATAAAATTCCTTTTTTTCGCCCGATTTTTCCTTAATTCCGCCGTGTAAACGGGTTTTTCGTCGGGCATTATGAAATTCGGGTTTTATTCGTTTATGCAATTTAGTATTGTAATATGAGCAAAATAAAATGTCAAGAGATATAAGATTTTATGTCGATTTGCATATATCCGTTTTCACCGCCGTATAATAGCGTGAGGTGACAAAAATGAAATACGATGATATCGACAATTTGGAAAGCCAAATCAGCAACAACGACTACGTTTCGTACGACGTCAAACCGGCGGGACGCCATAGAGAATTTATGAGAAAAATCAAGGATTATTTCGCAAAAGAAAACTCCGGCAGTCTGCTTATTCTACCGCTTATGGCACTCACCGCCATATCACTGGGATTTTTGATTGCGCAGATTGCAAAATACGCAAGTATCGCGTCGTTGACGTCCATTTTGACCTGAAAAACCCGTGAAAATCAAAATCCACCCGACGTCGGTTTTCGTCGCCGTGCTTCTTGTCTGGAAATTCGGCGTCGGGGCGTTTTTATCAAGCGTCGTCGCCGTGACTTTGCACGAAGTTTTCCATGCGGTGACGGCGCGAACAAGAGGTTATCCGTCGGCACGGATAATTTTTTTGCCCTACGGCGCAACCCTTTATAACGACCACGATTTTGACAAAACTTCCAACGTGATAATCGCGCTTTCGGGACCGCTTGCAAGTTTATTGCTTGCGCTTTTTACCGTGGCGATATGGTGGATTTTTCCCGAAAGTTTTTCATATCTTCACACGTTTTTCCTTGCAAACCTGACAATCGGACTTTTCAATCTTTTGCCCGTGTCGCCCCTTGACGGCGGGCGCGTCGTTTTGGCGATTTGCGGATACAAACCGAAGGCGCAAAAAGCACTCAAAATTTTCAGTTTTTTGTTGGCGTTTTTGCTTATCGCATTTTACGTTTTCACGCTGAAATCAACGCCGAATTTCACCTGCCTGATTATGGCGGTGTTCCTGCTAATTTACAACTTGTTTCCGCCTGCGGATTGTGACTACAACTACGTTAAATCCACAAGTCCGCTTGTCAAAAACTATGACACGGGCGTAGTCGGTCAAAATATCTATATCGACGAAAACGCGACTTTACAGCGTGTTTTATGCATTATTAAACCCGATTATCGCTATGTTTTTCATATTATGCGCGGTGACGAAGAAGTAAAAATAATTGACGAAAACGATATGCAACAGATAGTTTTGAGGTGTCCACTCAATCAAAAAATCGCCGACGCTATTCCCCGAAACTTCCAAAATCTTTGACGCGAATTGCCGTGGCGTCAATCAAAATATCCAGCCCGTATTCCGATGGTTTCAGGCACACTTTTATGCTTCCCGGATACAAATCGAAATAGGTTTTCAACATATCGTTTACGTCGCTTTTCAGAAGATCGTTGAGCCTGTCGGGGTGCGAAACTTTGTCGGCAAGAATTACGTTTTTCAGCCTTTCGCCTGCGATTTTTGCCGTCTTTTTCATAGCCCGAAAAACCTCCTTATCCTTGCGCCGATTCCCGCGCGCGACGGGCATTCGTATATGGTTTTCGTGCCGTTGATGATGTTTGACGCCAGCATCTTGAACGCGCGTCCCGACGCCGTGTCGAACGGCACTTTTCCCGTCTGCGAATACATTGTGATATAGTCGTCCTCGGGGATAACTCCGACGGGCTCGCACCTCACCGCGCGGACAATGTCGCCTGCGCTCATCATCTCGCCTTTTGCCACCATATCGCCCCGCACACGGTTGACGACAAGTCCCACGCTCATCATGCAATAACTCGACAAAATCGACAACACTTTATCGGCGTCTCTGACCGCCGAAATATGCGGAGTGGTCACGACGATTGCCTCGGTTGCGGACGACACCGCGCGATGAAAGCCGTTGTCGATGCCCGCTGGACAATCTATAATCACAAAATCGAAATTCAACGCAAGCGCATCCACGACGTTTCGGAAACTGCACGCCGTAATGAGCGGACTGTCCTGAATTTTTGCCGACGGCAAAACGTACAGCGTCGGATTATCGACGTCCTGTATCAACGCTTGTTTCAGCCTGCACTTTCCCGATATGACGTCCAGCACGTCGTACACCACCTTATTTTCGACGGCAAGCACGACGTCCAGATTATTAAGTCCGACGTCCGCATCGACAAGCACGACTTTTTTGCCCGTTTCGGCGATTGCAATACCCAAACTTGCCGTAAGCGTGGTTTTGCCAACGCCCCCTTTTCCTGACGTAACAACAATTTTTCTTCCCAAAATTTACCTCCGCTAAAATGATAAATCTTGAAAATTTGCAAAAAAAGACGTTTCTTGCAGAAGAAACGCCGTTTACGTCGAAATATGTCAAATCGACTGTCTTTGCTGTCAATATGACACTCTGTCTATTTTTATCAATCAACTTTCATATTCAGCATTGTGCTGAGTGCCTTGCCGTCTTCCAAAAGGACGCCTCCTCCGAGAGCGCACGCATTGTCAAAGTCTTTCAACTGCGTGACGGGAAGAGAAAGTCTGACGCCCAAATACTCGATAAGTCCCGGAAGTTCCGAAGTACCGCCCGAGATGAAGATACCTTTTTTGCCGATTTCTCCCGCAAGTTCGGGCGGAGTCATATTGAGGACGTTTTCGACGACTTCGATAAGTGCGTCAATCGATTTCGAGATTGCGCGACGGACGTCCTTTGCCGACGCTTCCATACTGCGCGGTGTTCCGTCCAAAACGTCGCGACCGCTGATTTCCGTTGCGGACAAATCGTTGTCGTACATGCTTCCGACGTCCAGTTTCAACTTTTCCGCCGTATAATCGCCGATTTTCAAGCCGTAGTTTTCGACAAAGTAGTCGATGATTTTCGTATTGAGCATTGCGCCCGCGATATTGACGCTACACGCCGACGATATGCCGTTTTTGGTGACGCTTGCAACCTCTGCCGTGCCACCGCCGATATCCAAAAACAGTCCGCCGACGCTGTTGGTATATGCCAAAAGCGCAAGGGGCGACTCCACCAAAACGACGTCTTTGACGCCCGAGTTTAGCATAACCGTTTCGATATCGCGCCTTTCAACGACGGTAAGTCCCGACGATATGGTGACGATTGCGCGAATTTGCGGTTTGAAAATCTTTTCGGGCAAAAGTCTTTTGATAAACTCGCTCATCATAAGCGTTGCGTCCTCGACGTTCACGACGACGCCTTCGCGCACGGGATAAATCTCGCGAGCGTTACCCATGGTGGTTTTGACGTAGTTTTTCGCGGAGTTTCCCGATTCCACGACTTCGCGTTTTTTCTTGTGCGTACTCACGACGACGACGGACGCTTCTTTCAAAACGATGCCTTCGCCTTTTTTATAAATCGTAACGTAAGATGAGCCGAAATCAACGGCAAGTTCCATTACAGCCATAAATACTCCTTAAAAATTCGTCGATACGGATTGATAATTCTTCAACGGGCAAGCCCATAATATTGGAAAAACTGCCCGAGTAACTTTTGACGACGACGTCGTCTTGAATGCCGTAGGCACCCGCCTTGTCAAGGGGGCTTCCCGACACGATATATCGTCTTATTGCGTCGTCCGAAAGTTTTTTCATCTTGACTTTCGACACGACGTAAAACGATGAAATTTTGTCGTCATATTTCATTGCGACGCCCGTGTAAACAAGGTGCGTGCGACCTGACAAAGTTTTCAGCATATCGAACGCGTCGTTTTCGTCTTTCGGCTTCAAAAAGTATTTTCCGTCCATAAAGACGACGGTGTCGGCGGAAATGATAAGCGCATTTTCGATTTTGCACGCATTCGCTTTTTCACGCGCGTTGTCCGTGACGAGTTTTGACGGAAAACGCCCGACTTTTTTCTCGGGCGCGTCGTTCACGGCGACAGTAAACTCGGGAAAAATCTCCCTTAAAAGTTCCTTGCGTCTGGGCGAGCCCGACGCAAGTACGACTTTGTCTGTCTTATAAGATTTCAAGGTTTTTACCGTAGGCGCGCTTGAACTCGGACGAGGACGTCAAGGCTTCCTTAATTTCCAACGAACAATCGCCTTCCGTTTCGGTTTTCATAATCACGCTGTCGCCCAAAACGTCGCAGTTGATGCCGGTGATAAGCCCGCTTTGACTGCGGTCGAAACTTTCGGCAATGCGCAAGATAACCGACAATTTTTTGATTGCTTCGGCGTCTTCTTGCGTCAAGAGGACGCGATATTTGTTCATATCCAGTTCGTTGAAATCGCTCTTTTTGTGACCGCCGGCGACGAACGCGGCGACGACCAAATCCTTTTGTGTGATGCCGTAAAGATTGCTGTTGAGAATAATATAACTGCTGTGACGATGGTGGTCATAGAACTTAATACGCATACCGCTGTCGTGCAAAAGTGCGGCAACGCGCAACACCTTAACGTACGCTCTGGGCAGTTTATGCAACACTTTCAACTGCTTAAACAGCTGTAATGACAAATTATAGACGTGTTCGGCGTGTGAAATGTTGGCGTCGAAATAATGCATAAGGGTTTGTATGCTGTGTCCCAAAATGTCCGACAACGGCTTTTCGTTGGTGCTGGGGACTGCATAGCGGAACATTGCGCCTTCTCTGAGTCCGCAACCGCTGACGATGATTTCGCCAAGACCGACGTAGTCCAAAACTTCCGAAATAACGGCAAGTGCCGTCGGGAAGATGTCGGCGCGTCCCGAGGACAAGCCTTTTATTTTTTGCGTGCGGTCGAGGTCAAGCGTTTTTATGGTGTTGTAAATCTGCTTGAACTCATCGGTCGCAAGATGATAATTGTGCATCATATCCAGCGGATACTTTTTGATATTTCTGCTGATTCTGCCGAGGTTTCTGAACGTACCGCCGACGCCGACGAACTGCGTGTCGGGATCGATTTCCTTGAACCACTCGATTTTGTCGAGGTGTTCTCTGATGAAATCCTGCACCTTGTGCGCCTTTTCTTCGGGCGAGCAGTTGTCGTTTTTGAAGAGGTCGGTGAGCGTGACCGAGCCGAACGGCAAAGTTTCGCTTGCCAAGATATTCTTTCGGCTGTAATAGATAAACTGAGTGCTTCCTCCGCCGATATCCATAATCAAGCCTTTGGGCACTTCGAGGCTGTTGATGACGCCCTGATAGACAAGACTTGCCTGTTCGTCCTTTGTCAAAACCTGAATTTTGATACCGCAAGAAACGGCGACCTCATCCAAAAAACTCTTTTGGTTTTTGGCGCGACGCACGGCGGAAGTGGCGTAAGCGTAAATTTTTTCGACGCCGTTCGCATCGCAAAGACGACGGAACATTTTCAGCGTTTTGATTGTTTGCGCGATGCGTTGCGGTTTCAAAAATCCGTCCCAGTCCATATCCTGCGCAAGACGCACGGATTCCTTCAACTCGTCGAAGACGACGAAATATCCGCCTTCCAAAATGTTGACGAGAACGAGACGAGCGGAGTTTGAACCTAAATCGATAATTGCAATCTTTTCCATAAAAAAATCCTTAAACTTGTATTATTTGTCCTCAAACTAATGGCATTATATCATATAAAATTAAGTTTGTATAGGGGGTATTTTCAAATATTTGCAATTTTTGACAAATTTTTTAGTGCATTTTTTTGAATTTTGGAAGAAAACGGCAAAAAAATCCCTCGGTCTTTCGCCGAGGGAAATTTGTGATTTTGATTATTTTGCGGGTTTTTCGACGTGCACTATGCAACGTTGCGGACATTTCGTCGCGCATTTTCCGCAGTTGACGCATTTGGTATAGTCGATTGTCGCAAGGTTGTTGACAATCGTTATCGCGCCGACCTCGCACTGTTTCACGCAGATACCGCACGCAATACAGCCTTTCGAGCAAAGTTCGCGCACCTCCTTGCCGGTCTGGTGGTTACTGCACGCGACGTAGTATTCGGCGCTTGCGGGGATACGTTTGATAATCTTTTTGGGACACGCCACGATACATCTGCCACAGCCGATACACTTGCTTTGCGACACCTCGGAATAGCCGTGTTGGTTGACGCTGACGGCGTGATGATGACATTCGTCCACGCAAGTACCCGTGCCAAGACAGCCCCAAGCACACTGTTTGCGCCCGCCTGCCAACAGTTCCATACTGCGACAGTCGCCGTATCCGACGTAGGAATATTTGTCTTTGGCGTCGTTTCCGCCACGACAACACACGACGACTTTCGTCGCTTCGCCCGTGTTGGTAAGCCCCAAAATCTCGGCGATTTCTTCTTTCTTTTCCTGTGCGGTCGCATTGCACGCCGAAAGTTCCGCCGTGCCCTCGACAAGCGCGGTTGCAAAGCCGTCGCAACCTGCAAATCCGCACGCACCGCAGTTGGCGCCCGACAGACAGTTTTTGACCAAATCGATGCGCTCGTCACGGCTGACGGCAAGTTTTTTGCCAAGGTACGCCAACGCCACCGCGAACACCATCGCCAACACTAAAAGAATCAGAGCGGGAATGAATACCTGCAACGCTTTCGATACCGATAAAACGTAAATCATAATTCCGCCCTCCTTAAATCATACCGCCGAACGCCGTGAACGCCATACTCATAATGGACGCGGCGACGAGGGTGATGGGGAATCCCTGAAAACTTTCGGGGATATCGCTGTGACGAAGTTTCTCGCGTATGCCCGCCATAAGGACGATTGCGAGCGTGAAACCGACACCGCTGAAAACGCCGTTCAGAAACGCTTGTATAAGGTTATACCCGTACGCGGGCGTGACGTTGACGATTGCAACGCCCAAAACGGCGCAGTTGGTCGTGATAAGCGGGAGATATACGCCGAGCGCGTTATAAAGGCTCGGGCTGAAACGCTTAATAACGATTTCGACAAGTTGCACAAGTGCCGCGATAACCAAAATGAAGGCTATCGTCTGAATGTACTCGACGCCCCATTTGACAAGCAAAAGGTTGACGGCGTAAGTGATAATCGACGCGACGCCCATAACGAAGATAACCGCGACGCCCATACCGAGCGCACTGTCGGTTTTCTTGGAAACGCCGAGGAACGGACAAATTCCCAAAAACTGCGCAAGGATAAAGTTGTTGACGAATATTGCACCGATAATAATGTATAAGTACGTCATTTATTTACCCTCCTTTATGATGATAGGCTTCAACTCGTTCAGGCGAATTTCCTCACGAAGAGCCTTGTCGCGTTTTCTGTTGCCGACGTGGTTGACCACCGCCATCATAAGCCCGTACACCAAAAATCCGCCGGGTGCCATCGAGATGACCGACATCGAATACTCGGGCAAATTGCCGATTGCAATGCCGAAGAACGTGCCTGCGCCGATGACCTCGCGGATAAGTCCCATAAGGGTGAGCGAGCACATAAATCCAAGCCCCATTCCAAGCCCGTCAAGCGCGCTGTCGCCTATAGTGTTGCACGAGGCAAAAGACTCGGCTCTTGCCAAAATGATACAGTTAACTACTATTAACGGCAGATAAAGTCCCAAAATCTCATAAACGTCGGGCAAGGCGTATTCCATCACCATATCCAAAACGGTGACGAAAGTTGCGATAATCAAGACGTAGGCAGGGATACGAACTTTGTCGGGAATCACGTTCCTAAGAAGTGAAATCATGACGTTACTGCACACCAGAACGAAGGTGGTCGCAAGCCCCATATAGATGCCGTTCATCGCGGCGGTCGTCAGAGCAAGCGTCGGGCAAGTGCCAAGTACCAAACGGAACGTGGGGTTGTTGCGCACGATACCGTTTGAAACGATTTTCCATTTACTGTTGGGGTTTTTTCCTGCTCTCATTATTTTCCGTCCCCCTTAATAGCTTTGTGGTATTTTGCGACGAGGTCCGCGCTCGAAGACACGGCGTTGGACGTTTTCGTCGCCGACGACAATGCGGACACTTCTTTGCCGACAGTCGCCTTTTGTTTGTTTGTTCTGAACCCGTCGATGGTTGTCAAATCGACGTTATAGAATTGATTCAGGAAACTTTCTTTGCTTTCGACGCCCATGGTCTCGGACGAGGACGTTTTCATAATCTTGATAATTTTGTTGTCCTCGACGACAATCATAAGTTCCAACCCCGACTTATATCCTTTTGCGGAGGTCGTATAAATATAGACGTCTTTCGTTTCGTCACCGCATTTGTACACGGCGGTGACCGTTGTGGTCGAATCGATGGGAGTCACTTTGTAATCGGACAGGTTGTCGATTTTTGTCCAACCGCCCTCGCTTGCGTAAGCCTTGTTGAGGTTTTTTGCAAGTTTTTCTTCGGGCGACTGATAAGTCAACTGGTTGACACCGCCCAAAAGTATGCCCGCAATCAGCGCGATAAACGACAATACGATAACGCACGCAGGCATCGGATGATCGCTCAGCCAGACCACTATTTTGTTGGGTTTTCTTTCTTTCTTTGCCATTACGCCTGCGCCTCCTTTTCGGATTTTTTGACCTTTTTCGGTTTTTCGGGTTTGACGTAACCGAAAGGACGAGGACGAATATACTTGTCGAGAAGCGGTGTGATGATGTTCATCAAAAGAATTGCGAACGACACGCCCTCGGGCATACTGCCGAATTTTCTGAATATCGCCGTCAAAAGTCCGCACCCGACGGCATAGATGCAAACGCCGATCGTGGTGTCGGGGGACGTCGCGTAGTCGGTTGCCATAAATATCGCGCCCAGAAGTAATCCGCCCGACAAAATACCGCAACCCGCAACCTTTGCGTCCTTGTAAATCGCAAGGGTGACGAGGAAGTACGTCAGAATGTAAATGAGCGGGATTTTAACGTCGATGACCTTTCTTATCGCAAGATACACACCGCCGATAATAAGCGCAAGCGCGCACGTTTCGCCGGCAGAGCCTCCGACGCGTCCCATGAACAAGTCGAGAGCGGATACGTTCACCGCGCCCTCTTTCAGCGCGACAAGCGGAGTTGCCGAAGTCAGCGCATTGACGGTGTCGTGGTTGAAATACTTGATAAGTTCCATTCCGCCCTTCGACAAATCGATGGGGGCGACGAAAGACGTCATCGCGGTCGTCCAGGCGAGCATTACGAAAATACGCGCCGTGATTGCGGGGTTTGCAAAGTTTTTGCCAAGACCGCCGAACAACATTTTCACGACCATCGTTGCGAAAATTCCGCCGAAAATCGGAACGTACACGGGCACGGTGGGCGTAAGGTTAAGCCCCAGTATAATACCCGTCACCACCGCCGACAAATCATTAACGGTGTGAGGTTTTTTTCTGATAAGGTTGTAAAGATATTCCCCAAAAACCGCGCTTGCAACGGCGACCGCCGTCATAAGCAGGGTGTAAACTCCGTACAACAAAAACGACGCGATAACGGCGGGCATAAGCGCGATTATGACGTCAAACATAACGCCTCTGGTCGTCCTGCCGTTCGTGACGTGCGGAGAAGTCGAAACTATATATTTGTAACTGCTGTCATTCATACTAAATCTTCTTCTCCTTTATGCTTTTTTTGCCAAGGCGGATTGCCTGAGTCAGCGGACGTTTCGCCGGGCAGTTGTAAGCACAGCACCCGCATTCGATACAGTTCAAGACGCCGAATTTTTTGGCTTCTTCCCAGTCGTTTGCCAGCACCGCCGCTTCGATTTTCATAGGCATAAGATGCATGGGACACACTTTTGCGCAACCGGCGCAGTTGATGCACTGAGTACGCGGTTTATTTTCGATGTCCTGCTCGGTCAAGAACAACAAACTCGAACTGCCTTTGGTGGTACAGACGCGCATCGAAGGTTGCGCAAAGCCCATCATCGGACCGCCCGAAATGATTTTTACGTTCTTTTCAGGCAGGGACACGTCCTTGTCGAGAGTGTCGTAAATAAACTGATACGACGTGCCTGTTCTCACCCAGAAGTTGCCGGGGTTTTGCACACCGCTTCCCGATACCGTCATCGCCCTTTTGTAGCAAGGCTCGCCGTTGTATATCGCGCGCGCTACCGAATAAGCGGTATGTACGTTGGACACGACGACGCCGACGTCGGCGGGAAGTCCGCCACAAGGCACTACCCTTCGCGTGACGGCGTAAATCAGTTGTTTTTCTGCGCCCTGAGGATATTTTACCTTGCACGGCGCAACGGTGATGCCTTTGTCGGCGCAAACCTCGATAAGTTTTTTTATCGCCTCGGGCTTGTTCTTTTCGATGCCGATAAAGACGTTTTCCGCGCCCAACGCTTTTTTCAACAACAAAACGCCTGCGATGAACTCATCCGTCTTTTCAAGGAGCAAACGGTAGTCGCAGGTGATGTAAGGCTCGCACTCGGCGGCGTTGATGATAAGCGTATCGACGTGGTTTTTCGGCGAGAGTTTGACGTGCGTCGGGAAAGTCGCACCGCCCATACCTACGATACCCGCCTCCTGAATCCTGTGGATAATTTCTTCGGGCGCGGGATCGCTTAACGCGGGGAGCGTGACGCGGTCGTACTTTTCGTCGTTGGCAATGACAACGTGATTGCAAGATCCGCCGGGTGCCGTGGGCAAAGTCAAAAACCTTGTGACCGTCCCCGATACCGACGAATAGACGTTTGCCGAAACAAATCCCGATGCCTTGCCGATAAGTTGTCCCTCTTTGACGTAGTCGCCGACGTTCACCACGGGTTCCGCAGGTGCGCCGATGTGTTGCGACAAAGGAATACAGACCGAAACAGGCGTCGGAAAGTCCGAAAGAGTGGCGTTCTCCGTCAGTTCCTTCTTACCGTTCGGATGAACGCCTCTTTTAAAAGTGAAAATCAAAAATCTATCTCCTCCTTCTCATTACAATAGATATATGATAACACTTTATATAAATATTTGTAAAATGAAAAACAAGAACTTGCTGATAGTTAATTTTTTAACGCTTTCTATCAATTTGAAAAGCATTGATTATTTTAGTTTTTAATAAAAACGCCTACTTTTTGCAAAGTTTTTTGACGATGCAACTTATAAAGTACGCCCCGCCAAGTAATATCAGAAAATACCCATAGGCTTTTTTCAGTGTGTCTTGCGGAAGTTTTGTGGCGTATATTCCACCCAAGACCGCAAAAACGAGCGCGGGTAAAATAACGAAAAAGATGCGCTTTTTGACAACGTATCCGTTTTTGAAATGGACGATAAGCGCGAACGCGCTCATGGGGATAAACGTCAGCAAATTGACAAGTTGCGCCGACTGTTGCGGTGTGTTTAATACAAGCGTCAACAGCGGAATAAGTAGCGTACCGCCACCCATTCCCATTCCTCCCAACAAACCGCCGATTATGCCAAATATAATATATAACGCTTCCATTTTGAAAGTTAAAACCGTGTTTTGTCACAATACCATTTTTATTCCCGCGACAATCATCACGCCGTAAAACAAAAACGATATGAACTTGTTGGACAGTTTTTTAAGGAGCGACGCGCCCAAAAGTCCGCCGATAATCACCCCTATCGCCGTCATCGAAAACCCTTGCCCCGTCTGCACGTTTTTCAAAATATAAGTCACCGCGCCGACAATCGTCACGGGCAGGATTACGGCAATCGCGGTTGCGTGCGCTTTCTTTTCGGGAAGTTTCATAATAAGCGTGAGCGCGGGCACGACAAGCATACCTCCACCGCCCCCGAAAAATCCCGACAGAGCACCCGTCACCGCCCCCGAAATTATCAAAGACGCCACCCTCAGCACTTCCTTTTTCCTTGAAACCGAAGCATATTTTTGCATGGAAATAGTATCTTGAATTTTCACGAAATAATACTTTTCCCGTCCTCTCTTTTATAATATTTTTAAGTATTTGGGTTATCATACCAGACAGATACAATACGAATCGTGGTCAAAATGCCGAGGTCTTCGATGATTTTTGAAAAGCGCGAACTCGGTTGTGCTTTGTACCGATGCAAGCATTTTCAAAAACGCGAAAAAAGAACGGCGTCTTTTGAAAGTTTGCATTATTCAAGTTTGGTATACCAGACAGGAATAATACGAACCGTGGTCTTGCTCCGTGTTTTTGACTAAAACTTCGTTGCGCTCACGGTTTATACATACAGTATTAACCCGCTCGCGTGCCTTGTTTTCGTCTAAAAACGCGGGGGCAATACTCCTTAGACCAAACCGTCGAGATTTTCGATGATTTTTGGAAAAGACGAACGCAGTTGTACTTTTTGTACCACAAGCGAGTTTTTGCCGAAAAGCACGGAAATATCGGCGTTTTGGCACAGTTCGTATTATTCCCGTCTGGTATATTCAAAAAATCGATTGCCAAATAATTCGATATGTATTATAATGCAAAATGTATATTTTATTTTAACGCGCATTACGTGCGCATAGTACACACTATACAGGAGTCGAAATGAACAAACTCAATCAAAAAAAATTGCTCACACTTCTCGTATGTCTGATGCTTATCGTGTCCATCACGCTTCTTGCGGCGTGCAACAAAAAGACCGACGACAACAAGACAACCGACACTACGAGCGCTTCTCCGTCATTCACCAACGGCAATTTCAAGTCATACGTTTCTTCGGACAGCGGATATCCTTACGCTCCGTCGAGCTTCACCGGCTCGCCCACGTCTGATCCTGCCGAAGGCACCCTGCCCAAGTTGGACACCGTAAAACGCGGTGTAATCAACCTTGCCGACTACAACAAGCTCGGCGACTGGCGCACCTTTGAAAAGTTTGAAGCCAAACGTCTGACGGACGAAAACGATGCGAAAAACTATAATAAGGACGACAACGTTCTTATGATAAACAACACCGAGGCTCGTTACTATATGTACAGATCGAACGAGTTCACCGTGTCCGCAAACACGAAATATCTGTTGCAAGTTGACGTCCGCACCGCAAATCTCAGCGGTGGCGACAAAAAAGGCGCGACGATTAAGGTCTCGAAGAGTTATACTTCGGGCTCGACCATTCCCTCAACCGAGGGCTACGCAAGTTTCGACTCGGTGACCAACGGCGAATGGACGACTTATTCCTTCATCATCGAAGGCAAATTCAACGGCAACACCTCGCTTGAACTGCAACTTATGCTCGGCAACGACAACCTTCGCGCAGAGTATCTGACCGGCGGTTTCGCGTTTTTTGACAACATTCGTCTGACCACGGTCAAAGACGACACAGTTTTGCCCACCGAAAACGTAAAACCAATCGTCCTTTCGGTGCCCAACGCAAACTTCGACTATACCACGAAGGAAAACTTCCCGTACCTTTACAACAGACTTTCAACCGACAGTAACAGCAACTTCGGCGTTGTGAACGAGTCTGGCGCAAAAGACGAAAACGACAAAATCACTTTGGTCGGCGAATGCAAAATCGATGCGAACGCCCTCAAAGATCACGGCAATGTTTTTGCAATCTACAACACCGCCCTTGCCAAAATGGGCTTCTACACCGCCAACCCCTTGTACTTCAAGCGCGGTAACATGTACAAAGTCACCATTGCGGTGAACACTCAGTATGTTGAACCGCAAATTGTCGAAGAAAACGGCACCCAAGTCGAAAAAGGCAAGGCGTACGTTGCCCTCGGCAAGAAAGACCTTGACGAAAACAAAATTATCGAAATCGAGAAAAAAGACGGTTGGAACGACTATACCTTCTTCGTTTACGCAAACGAGAATACCGCGGACGAACTTTACTTCCACTTCGGTCTCGGTAAAGACAGCGACAACAAGGCAAAAGGCTATGCTCTTGTTGACAATTTGCGCATCGAAGAAATCAAAGAAATCGGCGATACCACCGGCGACCATGTCACCGACAACCGCCTCAAAAAAGACGACAACCTGATTAAAACCGTCTTTGAAAATAAGAGTGGCACCGATATCAACGGCGTTCCCGTGACAATTTCTAACAACGGCGCAACTTTCTCCAAGGACGACAAGACGCCCTACTCTTCTGACGTTTTCGGCGACAACAACAGGATATTCACGTCGAACACCCCGACGCTTGCTAAATTCCAAACGACAGCAACCCTTGAAAAAGACAGATATTACCGTTTCAGCGTATGGGTAAAGACAGTTGACGTTCCTTCGACTTCGGGCGTCGTCCTGACCGTTTACGACGGCGATAAAATAACCAAAAATCCGGAAGCGAAAGCAATCGCAACGTTCAACGCGGTCGTCACCGAAAAGGACCTTGCCGACAGCTCGTCGAGCCTCAACGGTTATCGCGAACTCGTCTGCTACTTCCACACCACGTCGCGTGACGAACAAGCCGTGACGTTTGAAATCGCGCTCGGCAGTGGCAACGCGTGGACAAGCGACACCCTGTTCAAAGGCACGGCGTATATCGCCAACGCATCTCTTGTCGAAACCGATTATTCAAAATACAACAGTGCGTCGGCTTCCGGCACCTACGAAAAGAAACACGACTGGTACGAAACGCTTTCGAGCGAAACTTTCACCAACGGTCAATTCCAAAAATACAACTACTCCGACACGAAGTTCTTCAAGGAAGGCGGTCTGAACGATAAAGACGAATTCCAAAAAACCGCTTTCGGCGTACCTTCGGGCTGGACGCTCAAAGGCGAAAAAGAAAAAGCTGTTGCGGGTATCGTTGACGTCAACCGCGAGGCTTTGCTTGAAAACCTTAAAAATAAAGCAGGCATACCCGACGACCTCAAAAACGCTCCGTTTACTTTCAACCCCGCCGACAAGGACATCACAACGTACGGCACTTTCGCGGGCGGAAGTTCTTATCTCCTCGTCCACTCCGACGACTACAAAGGTCTTGCAAAAGAGACGGTGCGCGTCGGCTACGTTTCCAACAGCCTTACACTGAACGCGAACTCTTACTATAAGATCAGCGTTTTGGTGAAAGTCATAAAAGGTCAGGCAAGCGTCTATCTCATGACCGACAACAACATCGCGGAAACCAACCAAAGCAGTAAGTTTGAAGGTATCAACAGCACAGTGTCCTCCGAAACGGGCAACTGGAAGCGCTATACCTTCTATGTCAAGACGGGCTTCTCGTCCATCAGCGCAACGCTTGGATTGTATCTTGGCGGAAAAGACGTGGACATTGCCCTCACCGACGAGAATATGATGACCAAACTCGAAAACGATTTGTCGGGTAAATACGTCAAAGAAGTCGCAGAAGACGGCACCGTAAAGTTCGTCGTTTACAACAAGAACACTCATAAAGACGTCAAAGATACTTACAACTATAAGGGCAGTGCAACAGGCGGTACGGTCTTGTTCGACTACGTCATCAAAGAGGACATCACCGAGGTTGACTACAACGCAAAAACCGCCGAGGCAGTCGCTTCCGCAGACGACAGAATCGAGGAAATCAACCGCGTCGAAATGAACGTTGACGGCTTTGGCACCTCGACCACCCTCGAAAAAGACAAGCCCGCTTCCCCCAAAGGCTGGACAAAGACCACGCTCTCGAAGGATACGGACACCGAAGGGCTTCAAAGCGGTGTCATCAACAGCGACACATATAAGGCGCACAACGGCGACTCTTGCCTTATTATTCCTTATATCGATACCGCAGGCGCAACCTATTATTCCAGCGACGCAAAAACCCTTGCAAAAGACGGCTATTATAAGATTTCCGTATGGGCAAGAGCGTCCAAAGACCACACCGGCAAGGCGTATATCCGCCTCACCGCAACCGGCTACGGCGAAAACAGCAAGTACGTAACCGTTGCAGACCAAACCATCGAGGTCGAAGGAAGCGACGATTATAAAGAATACGTATTCTTCATCAAAGCCCCCGCAAAAGGCGATAAGTACGGCGACAACGCAAAAGATTTGAGCCTGAAAATCCAACTCGGCTTTGGCGAATCGGCTGATAACAAAGCGTCGGGATATGCCCTCTTCGACGACGTCCTCATCGAAAAACTTAACGAATCCGACTTCGATAAGTTCGTTGCGGACTTCAAAGAAGCACACAAGGACGACCCAACTATCGGCGCCATCAACACCGTCAAATACGATGCGGTCGATAAGGAAGAAAAATCTGCACCCGAAAAAGAACCCGATAAAAACGAAAAAGACACCACCGCAAAGAAATTCAACTGGGTTATCTTCACGTCCGTCGCATTCGGCGCAATCGTAGTCATCGCGGTCGCCGCATTCTTCATCAAGAAGTACCTGCCCAAACTCAAGGAAGGCAAACCGCAAGTCGATAAGAAAAAGACTTCCAAGAAAAAGGAAGACGACTACAAGAACCTTAACGACTAATCAACACATTAAAAAGCCTCGGCAAAAACCGAGGCTTTTTTGTGCCCTTTCGGGACACCTTGAAAAACGATGATGTGATGTTTTTGCCTATGGCAAGGCAAAAGCGATGCGCCTTTGGCACGATGTGTGCCTTTGGCACGTTGCGGATTATCCTTATATAAAAAGCGCATCGTTTTCACGATGCGTTTGTGTTGTTTTTTATCAAAACTTCTTTGGGTTGTTGTTTTTATAGGTGCAGAACGAAAACTTGTATTGCCCGTTGTCAAAGACTTCGGATTCCTCGTCAAGCGTCCACTCCGAAAGCTTGTCCAGGTTTTCAAAAAAGACTTGCGCTTGCCCGTCCGCCCTCACTTTCGTTATGTACGCGGTGTCGCAATACGGCAACATGGTTTTGTAAAACATTGCCCCGCCGATGATGAACACGTCGTCGGTGTCATAGCCCGAAAGAATGTCGGACAGTTCCTCAAGGCTTCTTGCGATGATGACGTCGTCACGCTCCTCGCCGTCGGGCCACAGCACGATATTCACGCGGTTTTTCAAAGGTTGACCGCCCGGGAAACTTTTCAGCGTGTTACTGCCCATCACGACGACTTTATTCAGCGTCGTTTTTCTGAAAAACTTCATATCTTCGGGGATTGTGAACAACAAATCGTTGTTTTTGCCTATGCCCCATTTTTCGTCAACTGCAACAATGGTTTTCATCAGATTGCCACCTCGATTTTTTTGTCAAGGTCGTTCGCGACGTAGTTTTCAAGTTTGAAGTCGTTGACCGTAAAGTCGTAAAAGTTTGTGATTTCGGGGTTTATCCAAAACTTCGGCGCGGGATATTGCGGTTTTTCGATGACCTCTTTGATGATGGGGACGTGACGGTCGTAAATATGCGCGTCCGCGATGACGTGCACCAACTCGCCCGCTTTCAGCCCCGACACCTGCGCAAACATATGCAGAAGCACCGCGTATTGCACGACGTTCCAGTTGTTGGCGGTGAGGGTGTCCTGACTTCTCTGGTTCAAAATCCCGTTCAGCGTATCGCCCGACACGTTGAAAGTCATGCTGTACGCGCACGGATAAAGGTGCATTTCGTGCAGGTCGTCAAAGTTATAAATGTTGGTCATTATGCGACGACTTTGCGGATTGTTTTTCAAATCGTAAAGCACGCGGTCAACTTGGTCGAACTCGCCTTCCTTATAAATGGACTTTTTCGCCAGTTGATAGCCGTACGCTTTGCCGATACTGCCGTTTTCGTCCGCCCAACTGTCCCAAATTCTGCTTTTCAGGTCGTGGACGTTGTTGGACTTTTTCTGCCAAATCCACAAGATTTCGTCGATTGCCGACTTGAAAAAAGTCTTCCTGACGGTGATTATCGGAAATTCCTTTTGCAAATCATAGCGGTTGACGACGCAAAACTTTTTGACGGTGTGCGCGGGCGTGCCGTCCTCCCAGTGGGGGCGGACGTCTTTGTCGGTGTCCCACACGCCGTTTTCCAAAATATCTTTGACGTTTTCAACGAAAACTTTGTCTGCGTAACTCATATTTTTAACCTCGCATTTTTCCATATAATATTATCATACCGCCGAGGAAAAGGCAAGAAATTGCCCGCCGATTATGCCACACAATATAAATACAGTATAATAAAAATATATTGTATATCAAAAAATATTTGACACGCGTCGCGTGCGCTTGTTATTATGGTTTTACGGGCAACCGATTTCAGGGTAAGGAGAAATTATGAAAAATCTTTCGTCACACGACAAAAAATGCGTCAACGGTATCATTTTATCGTGCGTAATTATGGTATTCGGCATTCTGTTTCTTGTCAACGCGATGGGCGTTGCAAGTTTTTATAAAAATTTTGCCGCAATCAAAAACCCCCTTGCAAAGTACCTTGTCGTCATCTTAACGATGGCAACGGGCATTATGCTGTTTTCCAACGTCGCTTTGCGCTTCGAGGACGACAAATTGAGAAAACGCCTGACCATATTCATCACGGCGTTTGCGTTCATTTTGACCATTCCTCTGACGTACGTTTTGATTGCGCTCATTCCCTTCCACGCAAAGTACAATATGGCGGACGTCAACAACGCCATCGAAACGGCGCGCAACGCTCACCCCGAATTCACCACCGCACAGGTCAACGAGGCGGCGGGCAAAGCCATGGGGCTGTCGGGATTCAGCAATATTATGGGCGTTCACACCATCTATACGGGCTTTGAAATGTGGTTCAAAGACGGCGGTTTCATTTGGGTTGTTTTGGTGTTTATGGCAATTTTGGGCGTCATATTCCTCATCGAACCGCTTGCCGCGGGCATCTGCGTCATAAAAGGCAAAATCCTTTTGTTGTTCTCCAAGGACGAAAACGGCAAATTCCACCTTTTCCGCGCCGCGGAACTTCCCGTCCTCAAAAAACGTCGCGAAAACGAAATCTACGAACGCGCCGCCTAATATCGATATCATTGAAAAAGCCTTGCGAAAAATACGCAAGGCTTTTTGTTTGTGATTTTTGTTTGTTTACTTATTTTTGTAAATATAGAACTTCTTTGATTCTTCCTCCACATTCACAATTGCAACCAATATCTCACTGTTTGCTTCCTTAATTAGTAACCCGCGCTTTCTTTCAAACGTTTCTTCAAATGAGTATTCTTCGTCGCACGTATAACCTAAATTTGTACTATGTTTATACCAGCCCTCGCAATCTTCAAAAGTAACGCTCTTTACACCGATAAACGCGCAACTGCCAACAAGGTTTACCGTCTTTGGTATAACTATCGAAAGTTTGAAACATCCTTGGAAACAATCGGAACCTATTATTTCCAAGTTTTTGGGAAATACAATGCTTTCAATTTGCGTTGAAGCATAAAACGTTGAACTTGGAATCACGGTAAGAGGACTATTTTTGTCAAATACAATACTTGTCGCTCTTGAAGCAAAAAACACCCATGCATCCAAATTCGTGACGCTTGTGGGCACATAAAACGATTTAATATTCGACATTCCGCTCAATGAATACATTCCCAAACTTTCGATATTATCAGGAATAATCAATTCACTTTGAGTACGTCCCAAAAACGCCCCTATACCGAGTTTTTTGACACCGCTGGTAGGAATCGTGCCGGTATTTGTCGCCCAAATAAGCGTCTCGGTGGACAATTCAACAAGACACCCGTTAATGACCTTATACCACTCGTTTTCTTCATCAACCGTTATAGTTTCAAGTTTTGAATAAACACGGGTGTCAAGCTCATCGTATTCCCATACACATGTATTCGCGACTGAACTCATAAAGATTCTTTTTACGGTTTTGGGTATCGAGATTGACTCAATGATTATTTCGCTAACCGCAAATAAATCAATTTCAATTACCGGCTCTCCTTTGTGAGTTTCGGGAACCACTACGTTTACACCAACATAGTGTTTTACAAGCCTATATCCGCCGTCAATGTGCTCGTACTCATCTTCTACTTGCTTATGACAATAAGTACATACTCCGTTTTCATCAGAGGAATGCCAACTGATTGCAGGCACAAATTCCCCGCACTTTGTACATGTTTTATCGGTGCAATACCAGCTGTAATTTACGTCGAATACATGCCCGCTTTTTCGGACAACGCCATGGCATACGTTGCATTGACGATCTATACATTCATTATCCGTATCAAACGTGTGAGTATGTCCATATAAACAATCGGGACAATACTCCGCATCATATTGTTTTTCGTGCTTACATTCAACCCATTTATCAGTCAACATGATGTCTTCCGTAACCGTATATCCCGAAAACACCCATTTCTCGTCGCCACAGTACCAACCGTCAAAAATATACCCGGGATTTACCAAAATTTCAGTTGGTTTTTTGATTTTTTCGCCATGACGAACTTTTTGATTATCGATATCTGCCAAATGTGTCAGGAAAACAACCTGATGATATACCGCGCGCAATCTGTTGTTGGCAAGATCATCAAGCCACTCTTCTTCGGTGCCTTCGTAGCCGTATGTAGCAACATACAATTCGTACGCGCTTAATCCGTCGTCACCGTCTTTACCATTTACGCCGTCTTTACCATCGACACCGTCTTTACCTTTTTCACCCGGTTTTCCGTCAGCGCCCCTGACTCTTCCGCAATCTATTGTAAGGTCGTTTGATAAAGTTACGGACAAGTTGCCGTTTTCGTCAACTATAATAGTCTTGATACTGACGCCGTCCGTACCGTTTTTTCCGCTCAACATAGCGATAAACTCATCAAGCGTGCCCTCGAAACCAAGGTCTTGCGCTTGTGCGTACGCCGATTCAACGGTAAACGTATCGTTTGAAAAATCGATTTTATTTTTGTCGTCGTCTTTGTCTCCGCTACACGCCGACAAGCAAAACGCCGTGACAAAAATCAGACAAATGACAAAAATCATCGTCAATTTCTTCTTCATAATTTTCCCTCCAATTTCAGTGTTTCAATGCGCCGAAAACAAAACTGGCAAAATCAATGGTGACACCGGCTTAAAAAAATTATACTATCTCGCTTTGTGTTTTGTCAATAATTGATTTTTTTCTATAAAAGGCGATTTCCAATAAAGGAGAAAAAGCCTTGCGAGAACGCAAGGCTTTTTGTTTGTGGTTTTTGTTTGTGGTTTTTGTGTGGTTTAATTATTGTTTTTATGGGCTGATTATTCCGAAAACAGGTTTCTTGCGGTCAACACGCCCATAAGCGACGCTTGCATAAGTCCGCGCGTCCAACCCGAGCCGTCGCCCAGCGTATAAAGGTTTTTAACGCTCGTTTCAAAGCGCTCGTCAATTTCCACCTTATTGCTGTAAAACTTGATTTCGGGGCTGTATAAGAGGGTTTCCTTCCCTGCAAAACCCGGCACGACCTTGTCCACCGCTTTTATGAAGTTTATTATGTTGGACATCGGGCGGTAAGGCATAGCCGACGTAATGTCGCCTGCCACGGCGTCGGGGAGAGTGGGACGGACGTTGCTTCTGGCAAGTTCCTTTTCCCAGGTACGTTTGCCGTCCAAGATATCGCCAAAGCGTTGCACGAGGATTTGACCGTTGCCCAGCATATTGGTGAGTTCGCCCACCTTTCTTGCGTACTCGATAGGCTGATCGAAAGGCACGCGGAAGTGGTGCGACGACAAAATCGCGACGTTGGTGTTTTTGGATTTTTTATCCTTAAAGCTGTGTCCGTTGACGACGGCAAGCCCGCCCTCGTAGTTTTCCTGCGAGACAAATCCGCCGGGGTTTTGGCAGAAAGTGCGCACTTTATCGTTGTACGGCGGAACGTAACCGATGAGTTTGCTTTCGTACAAAACGTCGTTGACTTCTTCCATGACCTCGTTGCGACACTCGACGCGCACGCCGATGTCTACGACGCCCGCACGACGCTTTATTCCGTGTTTTCTGCACAATTCGTCCAGCCAGTCGGCACCGACGCGACCGACCGCCACAATGACTCTGTCGGCTTTTATCGCGAATTTTTGGTTTGTCAGGTTATTGACGAAATGCGCGCCCTCGCACACGCCGTCGTTGATGATGAGATCGCCCGCCGACGTATCGAACAGTATGTTCACGCCGTTGTCGATAAGGTATTGCTCGATGCGGGAATAAACCTCGTGCGCCTTTTCGGTGCCAAGGTGGCGTATGGGACAATCCACAAGTTTCAGCCCCGCGGAAATTGCGCGACGACGAATTTCTCTGACCTTTACGTCCTCGCTGTTTGCGCCCTCGATTTTCTTGTCCGCGCCGAAGTCCAGATAAATGCCGTCGGTGTAGTCGATAAGTTCCTGCGCGACGTCGTAGCCGATAAGCTCGGGCAAATCTCCGCCGACTTCGGGGGACAACGAAAGTTTGCCGTCCGAGAACGCGCCCGCGCCCGAAAAGCCCGTTGTGATGTTGCAGTAGGGCTTGCAGTTGACGCACTTGCCAGTTTTGTTTTTCGGGCAAAAACGCCTGTTAATATTGCGCCCTTGCTCGACGATTGTGATTGACTTTTGTGCGTTTGTACGAATGAGTTCCAACGCCGTAAAAATGCCCGACGGTCCTGCTCCGATAATGAGGACGTCGCTTCTGATGTCTGCCATATTTATTACTCCAAAAAATTAAATTGTATTTTTACTTGTTTGTGAAAATCTCGACGGGGACGTCGCTTTTGTTGTCCTTGACCGCGCGACGGAAAAGCCTCAGCGGATTAAGATAAGGACGCGTTGCGTGCTCGCGCGTGGTGCATACGATAATCTTGTCGGGATTGTACTTCAACGCAATAGGCACCGAGTACTTTGCGTTCTCTTTCGTCGTCAAAGATTTCTTTTCGAGAATGATTACGCTTTCGTCGATATTACCGCGTCTTTTCAGTTCCTTGAGCATTGCTTCCGCCTCGGTCGTGTCGACTTTCAAATTGGCGCGACCGCCCGAAAGTATCACTTCATCGGGCGAAAACTTCTTGTAAAGTTGCTCGGCGAGATCCAAACGCTGTCTTGCAAGCGCGGACAAAGTGCCGTTATCGTTCATTCTGTTGCCAAGAATAATCGCGACTATCATTTATTTTTCAACCTCGCTCGTTACTTCTTCGTCGCCTTCTGCGACTTCTTTTTCAAGCTCCTCGTCGGGCGTATCTGCAACCGACGACGCAATATCGCTTGCAAGTTCCTCTGTGTCCGCGCCGTCCATTACGACCTCGGCGTTGCCCTCTGCCACGAGTCTCCTCTTTTCGATTTCAGCGCAAAGGAAGTCGTAACGTTCCTCGCTGATGTCGTACCTTTTGAAGTATATCGCAAAACTGCAAAGGAGTATGAGGAGAGGCAACAGCGTCATAAACGCAAACAAGGTTTGGTATTGCCATTTTTCGACTTTGGTATTCTTGCCCTCGTGGTCGATACCGTTGTGGATAATGCCCTCGATTTTCGAAACGTTGTTCTTTTCGATTTCGGTTTTCTTTGCCTTTATAAGTTCCGCCTTTTCTTCCTTTGAAAGCGTATCGAAGTCGGGGCGTTCTTCTTTGACAAGTTGCTCGACTTTGGTTGCGAGTTGTCCCGCCTCGTAGTCGGCGCCTGAGATTGCCTTGTTGGTGGGGTTGAGCCCCAGTACCAAAATGATGAGCGTGGTGATGCCTACGACCGCCGCGCTACCGAGTTTCGTCGTGAAGGGACGGCAAGCAAAGATGACGCCCTCGTCGCGTATACCCGTCGTGTATTCGTTGTATTCGACGGTGTTGGCAACCGATATCGTCAACACCTGATAAAACAAAGTCTGCCCGAAGAACGCGAACGCTCCCGAAAGTCCGATGAAAATGAACGTGACAGGGATAAACACTTCGCCGATTTTGAACCCGACTTTGTCCGCCTTATCGTTGATGCCCGTCGTAAGGCTAAGCACAAACATCAAAAGATAGCCGACGACAATCATTATCATCGAAAGTTTGGATATCCAACGGCGCGAGTGCTTTTTGCACATCAACGGGAAGAACACGATGACGAGCGTCGAGATACCCGAAATGACCGTGAACAGCGTGACAAGAAGTCCTTGGTACGCAAAGCGGTAATAAATCCAGTAACTTGCAAGTGCCATCGTGATACCACTGCCGATTGAGTACAGTAGCATTGCCGCCATAACGTGTTTTAACTGGTCGTTTTTGAAGATAACCTTAAACATTTCCTTCAAGGAGCGTTTTTCGCCGTCGTCCACGCGGACTTTTGGCAAAGGCTTTTCTTTGACGACAAACACCGTCATAATCTGGCAAGCGAAGAAGAATATACATACGATAATCGACACGATTGCGTATGATTTGCTTGCGCTTGACGCGATTGCAAGATCGCCCTGCGTCAGCGACGGAATCGAGATAACGGCAAGCCCCGCGCCGATACCCGCGCCGATGTTGGCAAGGGTTGCAAGGTTGTTGCGGTCGCTCGGATTCGATGACAACGACGGCATCATACCCCAGTAAGAAATATCGTTCATCGTATAGGTCATACCCCACAGGAGATAGCCGAATGCAAAGAAGATAAGATACTGCGTCCCGCGAAGAGGCACGCAAAATAGCGCGATTATGACGGCGACGTTTGTGATGACGCCCGCCAAAATCCACGGTTTGAATTTGCCGATTTTCGTCCTCGTGATTTCAATAAGACTGCCCATGAACGGATCGTTGCACCCGTCGAAAATACGGCACAGCACCATAATGACGCCGACCATCGCAAATTCTGTGGTAGAAAGCCCTTTTGTGAAGGTGATGAACGTCAGAAGATAGGTGTTGACCAACTGATACGCCATATCTCTGCCGATACCGCCCATCGAGTAGCCCCACAGGTTACGCTTGCTCAATCTTTCGTTTGAAATGGATTCCGACATAATTTGTCTCCCCTATGTTTTTGACACTATATATACTACACTATGTGTTTGTCAAAGTCAATATATTGTGTGCGCGAAAAGGTTTATAAAAATTTGAACGGCTGAAAATTTCCGCCCGGTTTTTTTCATTTTAATCACCGAAAAACGAAGTCCCGAAACCGTTGTTTTCGGATAAAATCGCTGTTTTTCCCCTCATTTTGCGCGATTATTCTTTTTTTCCATTAAAATCGTTTTCTTTTTTGCATTATGATGATATAATTCTCATATAATCTTTTAGGAGGATATAATATGAACGGGATTACAAAATTCGGCTACAGGGTTTTCCAAAAAACCATGTGGGTTGCAATGTGGTTCTTGCCCTGGCGTCAAAATAAAGGCACGCTCTCGGGTGCGGGCTCAATCAAACAACTCCCCAAATGGATAAAGGAAAAAGAAGGCTGTACAAGTGCGCTTATCGTCACTGACGGCGGTTTGTTCAAACTCGGAATGGCCGATCCTATCAAGGAAGCCTTTGAAAAAGAAGGCATGAAAGCGGTTATTTACCACGACGTCGTTCCCAATCCTACAATAACCAACATCGAAGACGGTCTTCGCGTCTATAAGGAGAACAAATGTGACGTTATCATCGCTCTCGGCGGTGGCTCGGCGATGGACTGCGCAAAAGGTATCGGCGCGCGCGTTATGCTTCCCAAAAAATCAGTGCCTCAATTAAAGGGCGTTTTGAAAGTTACTTTGGGCAATCCTTTCGGCAAACTTCCCCCCATCGTCGCAATTCCCACCACGTCGGGCACGGGCTCCGAGGCTACTCTCGCCGCCGTCATCAGCAACCCCGACACCCACGAGAAGTACCCCATTAACGACACCAAAATTATACCTCGGTATATCGTGATGGACCCCGAACTTACAATCGGTCTGCCCCCTCACATTACCTCGACAACCGGTATGGACGCTTTGACTCACGCGGTCGAAGGCTTCATCGGCGGTGAAAACACCCCGCAAACCAAAAAGGACAGCATCGAGGCAGTCCAACTTATCAACAAGTATTTGAAGGAAGCCTACGATCACGGCGACAACCTCGAAGCCCGCAACAAAATGCAGTACGCTTCGTTCATCGCAGGTCGCGCATTCACTCGTTCCTACGTAGGATACGTCCACGCAATCGCGCACACCCTCGGCGGTCACTACGGCGTGCCTCACGGTCTTGCCAACGCGGTTATTCTGCCCTACGTCCTCGAAGCGTACGGAAAGAGCGCACATAAGAAACTGGCGCAACTCGCCGACTGCATCGGCATCAAAGGTAAAGACAACGCCGAAAAAGCCAACGCTTTCATTCAGTGGATCAGGGATATGAACGCTTCCATGAACATTCCCGACAAAATCCGCGCCAAAGACGGCAGTCAACTTATCAAGGAAGAAGACCTTGACGACTGCATCACCAAAGCGTTGAAAGAAGCCAACCCCTTGTACCCCTGCCCCGTCATTTGGGGAAGAAAAGAAGTGGAGGCAATCTACAAAAAGATTATGTAATCTTCAAAAAAACAACCACCGTGGAAAAAATCACGGTGGTTTTTTTATGCCTTTTTTATTATTTTCGTTTGAGAGTATTGAGATAATCCTTTTGCGACTTATCGATTCTGAAACTTTCGCGCGCCTTTTGCAAAGCCTTGTTGTGCGTCCATA
>CAKQMI010000026.1 GCA_934254835.1 uncultured Clostridia bacterium
GAGGCATGGCTCAGCTGGTAGAGCATTCGCTTCACATGCGAGGGGTCACAGGTTCGAGTCCTGTTGTCTCCACCAACAAAAAACGCACACCAATTTGGTTGTGCGTTTTTTGTTTGCGGAGACAAACAAAGGACGAGAACCCAACCGTTAGGTTGGTGTTCGGCGGTTGCTTGCAAACGCTTACGTTGTTCGCCGTGTATGAAATGGTTGATAGTTTGTAGCGTTTTGAAAGATATAAAAGGTAAGTACAATGCAGAGTAGCCCCTGTTGTCTCAAAATTAGTACAAAACATTGTAATAGAAGACGCACACCAAATTGGTTGTGCGTTTTTTTGTTTACGCTTAATTGTTATCCTAACAGTTCTTTTTTCTTGGCGTTGAATTCTTCCGTGGTAATTATACCATCATCCAATAATTTCTTGAATTTTACAATTTCATCGGCAACTGAAATTGTTGACTGCGATTTTTGCATTTCCGAAGAACTTGATACACGCTGGTTCTTAATATCTTGATTGTGGATTTTAGATGCTATGTTTTGACATACTTCATCTGCATATTTACTATTAAAAATCGCCCCTGTCCAACCATTAATTTGAGTTTCTATCGAAATCTGTGATTTACTCGCATTAAACGTAATCGTAGTATATGCCCTTCCTCTTTGCCAAGAATTTATTCCCATTCCGACCTTTGGTGCGGATATTTCATTGCATGTTACAACCTTTCCATCAAAACTCACCGAATAGTTATTAATGCGTTCAAGCGCATCCATAACTAGTTCTCCAAACTCAGAATGTGTTTTTACAGATACATTAATTGTTTTTGTCGCTGTTGCCATTGTTAACTCCTTTTATTTTTTTACTAAAACGCAATACTAAACAATTTGTAAAATTCTTTAGTATTATGTTTAGGTTATGCGGTTTGTTTTTAATATTTACTTGCTTCGGGCGTCGTTAACTGCACTTTTTGTGCCAAAGATAACGACTTTCCCATCACGATAAGCAGAAAACTCGTCATCTATATCGGACATATAGTCGCTGTATTCTTTTTTTGCATCGTCAATATTATCATATATTTCAACGGAAACCCATTCATCATTTTTTTCTGCATTTAAGCGACGATAACCGCCTTTTAAATCAGAATCATAAAACTTACCACCTTCTTGTTCAATCGAATATCCGAGTTTTGCAAGTTTCTTTGCATATTTTGCTTCCTGATTACATGCTACAAGTAAGGTTGACATACTGAACATTAATACAATTAAAACTAAAATTCTTATCTTTTTTTTCATATCATTTTCCCCCGCGTTATTAACCAAGGTCTTTAATTCCTTGTTTATTGCCAATAAAAACTTTTTTGCCCTTTTGAATTACTTGATTGTCATCATCTTTTGACGACAAATAAAAATTATATGCTTTTGTAGCGTCGTCCTTTTTTTTAAAAACTAAAATATAAACAGAACCACCTTTATCATTATCTGCTTGTATTTCATAGAACCCGCCTTCGTAAGTTGAATTATACTTTTCTTCACTATCTGCAATAATAGTATAGCCAAGTTTTTGCAGTTTTTTTGCGTATTTTGTCTCGTAATTGCACGCCACAAGCATCAACATCATACTGAAGACCAAAACAATCAACAATACAATACTAATCTTTTTCTTCATATCGCAATTTCCCCCGATTTCATATCTTAAAATCTAAAAAGCCTTGTTCGGTTCCGATAAAGACTTTATTGCCTTTTTGAATAATGCGCTGATGATTTAATTTCTCCGTCATGGATTTTCCATAAAACTTTGTTGCGTCGTTTTTTATTTGAAAAATATAAACATCAACATAATCATCATGTTCGGAACCTAACGGCGATAACCTATAAGCATTGATATAAGTAAAGTATGATGTGCAATTTTCAAAATAAACTCGCTGAAAATGTGTGGTAACATCATAATTTAGGTTTGTCATTGTTTTGATAAAGCGATTTTCAAAACTTCCGACGGTTAAAGAAACTGATAAAATAATTGTAAGCGCAACAACAAAACAAACAACCGACGCGATAATAATCTTTTTTCTTTTGCTCATAATTCCCTCCTGTTTGTATATATCCAACAAATAGTTGCATTTTTTGCTCTTATTTGTTTTTTTCTAAATTATAAACTAACTGTTAGTTAGTGTCAAGTATTATTTCTAACTAATAGTTATAAAATGTCGATATGGAAGATAGAATAATAAAACAAAGACTAAGCGAAGAACTCAAAAACAGTGGTTTAACAACAATAGAAATCGCCAAAAGAATCGGCGTATCACCCGAAATGGTTACTCAATACAGTACCACCAAAAAACTACCTAAACTTGACACATTCGCAAAATTATGCAAGGAACTGGATTTAGATGCGAATTATATTTTAGGCAATGATTAATTTATTCTTTCTATAAGAAAAATTCAAAAAGCAGGGCTTTGCCCTGCTTTTCATTTGACAATTATCTGTTTTAATCGGTGAGGTTGGTTGGTTTGATTTTTTTATCGGTGAGGTGATAACTCATATCCAAAAGCATTTTGATTTTGTCGTCGGAGACAGTGCCGTCAAGCGCAACCGTTATCCAACTGCCCTTTGTCATGTGGTAGGCGGGGAAAAATCCGCTTTCGCACAGGAGCGAGCCGACAAGAACCGAGTCACACTTCAAATTAACGACGTCAATTAGTTCCTCGCCGTCAAGACCAAGCCTGAATTTCGGCACGTCCATAACGACTGCAAACCACTTTCTGCTATTTGCGTGGCGGAACACCTCGTAATTCGGGTAAATATACCAAGGAAAATCAGCGCAAGCGATATAATTATCTAATACAAAATTTTCAAATTCGCAACGATTCATATAAAAAAGGTTTATTTATTAAGAAGTTCGTCAATGTTGCGACCGCCGTAAAACACGTGAAATATCACCACTTCTTTAGTATTATCGTTTGGAAAATAAAAAACAATAAAATTATCGACAATTAGTTTTCGTAGTCCGCAACTTCTCCACGGTTCGTTTTCGACTAATGCAAACCTTTTTGGCATATCACCGAGCTTTTCGACTTTATCGAGGATACGTTCGGCAAGTTTTTTTGCCGTATCCGGCGCAAGCAAAATATTTTCGACGTACGAAAGAATATCCCGAAATTCTTGCTTAAACTCGGGAGAAAGAATTATTCTCCACTCGCTCATCGCCCTATTTCCTTATAAATTTCATTTTTGAAATCTTGAAAATCGGTGCAACGACCGTCGGCGTACGATTTGACCGCCCTTTCCATCAGCAAATTAAATTCCTCATCGGAAAGCGAGCCGTACGCAATAGGTTTTCTTTGATCTGGCAGTTTCATTTCAAAAGGAATTTTCCTTTGCAAGGCAATCTGTCGAAGATATATTTCCATCGCCGTTGCCATTGAAATGCCGAGTTGTTCAAGGACGTTTTCAGCCTGCGCCTTAATTTCCGGATCAACTCTTGTAAAGACGTTTGCGGTTCTTGCCATAAAAACCCTCCGAATATTTCTAATTATATTATATACAAAAAGATTGCGATATGCAAGCAAATTGCAAATTTTCAAAATTAATTTTAATACCGATAATTTTAAGTATTTTTAACCAAAAATTACAATTAAATTAAAAAACGGCAAAAACTCGCCGTTTTTTTGCACTATTTTATGATTTTTGAAATTATTTTGCGGAGTTGAGGACGCCGTGGGCGACTTCCGGGTTGTCGGTGATGATGGCGTCGGCGCCGTTTTTGATAAGTCTGTCGATTTCGTCCTTATCGTTAATTGTCCAGTACTGCACCGCGATTCCGTGGGCGTGGGCGTATTCGACGAACGCTTTGGTCGAAAGGTCGTAAATGCCTTTGCCACCGACTGGAATTTGCAAAACCGAGAAGTTCGTCTTGACGTTTTTGACGCCGTACAAGAAAGCGTAATAAAAATCAAAAACTTCCCTTATGCTTGCCGAGCGCGCAATATGCGAGTAGTTTTTGGTCATATGCTTCGTGACGTTGGCTTTGAACGTGCCGAGAATGACTTGTTTTGTGATGCCGAAACGCTCGATAGTTTCGCACAAAATATCGGTTGCCTTTTCGCCGATCTTTCCGCCGTCCTTGATTTCGATAATATATTTAAGGTTTGGACGCACCCCTGTCAAATACGTCAAAATCTCGTCGAGGGTGAGGATTTTCACCTCGTTGGGAATGTCGTCTCCGCGAAGTCCACGATAAGGATAAGAGCCGTCGATTGCCTGAAAGTTTTCGCCAAAGTTAAGTTCTTTGAGTTCGGCAAGAGTCTTGTCCTTGACTTTGACTTTTTTGTTGCCGAAATGTTCGGTGGCGTTTGAAGTGCGGTTGACGGTGTCGTCGTGCAGAAGCACGAGTTTTTCGTCCTTGGTCATGTGCAGGTCGAACTCGACAATGTCCACCTTGTAATTCGTGGCGGTCATACAAAGTTCAAAAGCCTTCAAAGTTTCCTCGGGAGCGAGGTCTCCGCCCGCCCTATGCGCGCTGATAAGGGACGTCTTGCCGTCGTGATTGACGATATAGTCGTTGCCTGTCGCAATCGGCTTGTCGGTGCGGGAAAGATTTCCCGAAAGCGGTAAAAACAAAAAGTTGATCAAAAGCACGACAACCGCAACGGCGACTATCGATAATACAATTTTTTTGGTGACGCTTGGTTTCTTCATAAATCCTCCATAGAGAAGTATGATAACACGAAAAGGTTTTTATATCAACGAAAACGCCATATAAAATATATTTGATTGATTTTTACGTTTTTATCACAGAAAAGGACGGCGTCGCTGTCGTCCTTAAAATGTCAAATTCTATAAAAAGAAACAATATACGTTGTTGTTAAAATATGCGCCTTTATAATAATGCGCGTAATAATTCTTTCCGGCAAGTTTGAATCCGCATTTTTCAAGCGTTTTGTTTGCCACAACGTTATTTTCGTCGACAACGGCTTCTATGCACTTAACATCGAGAGCGGTTTTCTTATAAACAAATAATCTTAACGTTTCGTCAAGGAAAAACAATTGCCTGTTTTTTACCTTTTCCAGCAAAGTTTCTATCGTTTCTGTTGCATACCCTTTCCCCCTGAAATTATCAAGTATAAAGACATTTAATCCATATTTTACTTCTGTCGTGCAGTCCGACAGTTCAATTATTCCAACAAATTCATTTGTTTCTTTCAAAAAAATCGAGAATTTTAGTTTTGAACTATAACCGACGCCAACCGGCAATTTTTTTTCGGTATAATAATCAATTCTATTCAAATCCTTAAATTGATTTAAGTTTTTCTTGCAATATTCCATCATTATTCCGTTTGAAATGTTGTCGCACGGTTTAATCAAAAGTCTTTTTGTTTCAATAACGTCATTAACGTTAATTACATCGTAATAAATTTCATTATATTTAGCATTAAGTTCATTGAACGTGTTATGAATATTTTCAAATAAAGTAAATTCTTCTTTTGTAAACTCGTCCCGAACAATATTTTCGTACACATTATTGAAATCGCAAAGGCTGGCAAGAGAATTCCATAAATATATACGTGCTTCGTTGCCGAGCGAGAATAAATACTTGAAAATTTTCAAGTTTTCATCATAATTCTCGTCTTCTTTATTAAAAATTTTGTACGCTAAAAACCGACAACCAAATTTTTCCTCACTAATCCTTTCATATTTAACTCTTAATTCTATTCTTTTTACACAATTTCTGTCCATAAACTTTTCCTAAAATTGTTTTTATGATTAAATTATAATTTATCAAATGTACCAAATTCGTCGCATAAAAAAGGACGGCGAAACGCCGTCCATAGTAATTGTTGATTAAATTAGTCTTTGATGAATGCCGAAAACGCAAGGTGCGCAGAATATATGTCCGCTTTGCTGATGAGTTCGTAAGGCGCGTGCATCGAAAGCACCGGGACGCCGACGTCCACCGTTTCGATATTGTTTTTGGCGATATATTTTGCAACCGTTCCGCCACCGCCGAGGTCAACTCTGCCAAGTTCCGCCGTCTGCCATGTGACGCCGTTTTCGTTGAATAGTCTGCGCACAAGTCCGATAAATTCGGCAGAAGCGTCGTTGCTGTCGGATTTTCCGCGTGCTCCCGTAAACTTGCACATTGCGACGCCTTTATTTACAAAACTTGCGTTATTGTCTTCAAAACACGAGGCAAAATCGGGATCATATCCTGCCGTGACGTCCGCCGACAAGCACAGCGACTTTTCACGAAGCGCAGACGGCAACACGCCAAAACTTTTTGCGATTTCATCCAAAATGTCGGTGATAATCACGCACTGCATGCCCGACGTACCTTCCGAGCCGATTTCCTCTTTGTCGGCAAGGATTGTCATGACCGTTCTGTCGGTGTCTGTATCGAGCGTTGCGGTGATTTCTGGATAAGCGCAAACCCTGTCGTCGTGACCGTATCCCGCGACAAACGCCCTGTCAAAGCCGACGTCGCGCGCTTTCATTGCGGGCACGACTTCGAGTTCCGCCGAAATGAAGTCTTCCTCGCCGATTTCGTACTCATCCATAAGGATTGAAAGGACGTTTTTCTTGACGGCGTCTTTGTCCTCGCCTTTAAGGGGTATTCCGCCGACAACCAAATTCAGATTTTCCGCCTCGAACCCTTCGGCGATTGTCTTTTTGACCTGCTCTTGCGAAAGGTGCGGTAAAAGGTCGGTGATATAGAACACGGGATCGCTGTCTTTTTCGCCGATTTTGATGTTGATTTTTTTGCCGTTTGAAAGCACCACCACGCCGTGCAACGCAAGAGGTATCGTCAACCATTGATATTTTTTGATACCGCCATAATAGTGCGTCTTGAAAAATGCAATGTCGCTCTTTTCGTAAAGGGGGACTTGTTTTAGATCAAGGCGCGGGCTATCGACGTGCGCAACGAGAATACGTACGCCCTCTTTGATTTTGTCTGCGCTTCCCGCTTTGACGATAAACAACGCTTTCCCGCGATTGTTGAAGTAAAGTTTGTCGCGGGGATTGATTTTATCGCCGAGTTTATATTCCTTATACCCCGCTTTTTCAAGCATATTTATGGTATATTCGACGGTTTCTCTTTCGGTCTTGCCGTTGTCGATGAACTGTTTATAGCCTTCGGAATAATCAAAAATCTTTTTGATTTTTTCGTCCGTGGCGTCCTTGTAAATATTTTTTCTTTCGTAGGTCGAAAACATAGTGCGCTCCTTTAATAAATATTAAACATATTTTAACATATTAAATTGCCAAAGTAAAACGAAATGCAAACCGAAACATCAGTCAATTTTCATTCTTTCGTCAACGCCGGGCGTGAGGACGGAAATCATCGAAACGTCAAAAAATAACTAAATGGTTTTGAAAAATTCCCGCGCGATTTTATAAGCAATTTCGGGGGCGCGACGACAAAAGTCGTGTCCCCTGCTTTTTACGATTGCGATTCTGCTTGACTTGATATTTTTGTGCAAAAATGCGGTGTCCGAAAGTTTTATCACGTCAAATTCCCCCGCGACGATATATGCGGGCGTTGTGATTTTTTCGAGGTGTTCTTTGGTGAGGTCGGGCTCCTCGATCATTATGCGATACATGGGGTTTCTGTCTTTCAAGTATTTCCATTTTGCCCACGTTCTGAAATGCGCTTTTATACCGCCGGGACGAGAATTTGCGCCGAACGCGACGAAGCCTTTCAACAAATTGGGATAATCGATTGCAAGTTGGATTGCTATGATACCGCCGTCGCTAAACCCAACGACCACAGGCTTTTTTAAGCCGAGCGCGGAAATGAATGCGTTGTAGTCGCTTGTCAAAAGTTTGTAAGAAAGTTCTTTGGTTTGCCCGCTTTTCCCGTGGTTTCTGCTGTCGGGCGCGAAAACTTGAAAGTCGTTGGCGAGATAGCGCATAAGCCCCGTCAGTTCCTCGTGCGAGCCACCGTTGCCGTGAATAAGCACAAGCGGATCGCCCTCTCCCAAGACGGCGTAGTGCATACTTATCCCGTTGACTTCGACGTAGCACTCGACGGGTTCGTCCGTGACTTTTGACGGCACGCCTTTTTTATTGACTTTTATGAGGTTGTATTTTCCGCATCTGACGTTTACGACGATAAGCCACAAAACAATCGCCAAAACGATAAAGCCTACAACCGAAGATATAATCGGAGCCATAGCACTTCCAAAACTTTTTATATATTTATCATACAACAATTTTCAAAATTGTCAAAATGATATTAAAAAAAGACGGGCATTCGCCCGCCTTGAAAAACGATATATTCGTTTTTTTTGAAATTTTCCGCTTATGCGTTGAACAAAACTCTTATCAAGCCGTTGTCGCCGTCGCAGAACTTGCCGATCCAATTGCCGTTGCCGTCGGTCTGTTTGCCGAGCATTCCCAACGAACCCGAGATGATAAGAAGCAGTACGACCACCGCGACGATTGCAGTAAGTCCGATAATCTGCCATTTTCTCGGCAAGTCGTGAATGACCACCGCCGCAACGTAGAACGGAACGTATCCGATGATGAACAGAATGAACGGGAAGTTGGGTTGCCACCAAGGTTTTTCCCAAGTGAGCACGTTGCATTTGTTCAGCAAAATTTCAATGATGACAGCCATAATACTGCCGAAAACGATGACGCCGATACGGTTGAGAATCGCCTTGACCTTCGTTTTGTATTCTTCGGGCGTGAGTTCGGATTTTTTCTTGTTCGCCTTATAATACATATTGTTGGGATCGTCCAGCCAGTTTTTGTTGGCGTCGAAGAAGCCCGTGCCCTCATAGCCCTCGCTCGTCTTCAAAAGTTTGCAGGTGAGCATACCCAAAATGAAGAACATAAACGAGATTTCGATGTTGTATCCGACAAGGATTTGCAGTGCGCTTCCGCCGGCAGCGGTCGTGCCCCATACGGGTTGTCCCGTCGTCGCGTAAACCATCGCGTTCCAGGTTTCGTTGAATACGTCCCAAAGCCAGAACGCCGCCGCGCCGAATACCACGCTGAAACGCCTTTGTCTGATTTCGCTGACGATAAGGAACAGCCAAATGACGAAAAGCGGGACGATATACCACTTCAATCCGAATACGGGATCGCTTGGACACTGCATCGCTTGTTCAAGCATTTCGGGTGTCGTCGTGTGCGGACGCGATAAAGCAAGTGTAAGTAACATAATTTCCCTCCTCAAAATAATTATAAGTTTAGTATAACACGGAAGTTTTGAAATGAAGTGAGAAAGTCATACAAATGCAAAAAAATACGACAATCCGTCGGGATTGTCGCATAAACTCAATTAGTTTTTGTACATACGCTTGCGCGCTGCTTCTGCCTTTTTCTTGCGTTTTACGCTGGGTTTTTCGTACGCTTCGCGTTTACGAAGGTCGCCGATGATACCGTCACGCGCGCATTTTCTCTTAAAACGGCGGAGAGCATTATCAATCGATTCATTTTCACCGACTTTAACAGTTGACATCTTTATTCACCGCCTTTTTTTGAGTATTTGTTGCAAGCAACATTATTTATTATATAAATTCGCCAAAATTTGTCAAGCAAAATTTACTTTTAGCCCATTTTCTCCGAAAGTTTTTCGCCACCCATAATATGGATATGCAGGTGGTCAACCGATTGACAGCCGTCCGCGCCCTTGTTCGACACAAGACGGAAGCCGTTTTGAAGCCCCAGTTTGTCGGTCATTTTGCCAAGCGTCAACAGCATACGGGAAAGGGTTGTTGCCTGTTCCTCGTTCATTTCGGTAATGCTTGCAAAATGCTCCTTCGGGATCATAAGGTAATGGATTTTCGCCTGCGGATTGATATCCTTGATAATAATCATATCGTCGTCTTCATAGACTTTGGTCGAGGGAATTTCACCCGCGATAATCTTGCAAAATACGCACATACTATTCTCCTTTAAGTGGTTTTTTATAATACTTTTACATCAAACCGTCAAAAATTTCCTGTTTTGCGGTGATTTTTTTGATTTCGTCGGGTTTTGCGTTTTTGTCGTAAAACCTCAGATAATTTTCGCTGTACCCTGCGCAATAGCCGTTTTCGTACTCCTCAAAAAGCACCTCGTGACAAACGCCGATATTTTTAAGAAGGAATTCTTTTTTGAGATTTTCCTTGATAATCAGCATATCTTTCATGCGCTCGTCGATGACGGACGACGAAAGAGGTTTGTACCTTTTGAAAGCAACCGTTCCTCGACGCGGTGAATACGGAAAACAGTGGACGTCCGAAAATCCGACGCTTTTTACAAACTCTTTTGATATTTCAAATTCCTTGTCGGTTTCGGTCGGAAATCCTACGATGACGTCGGTTGTAATTCCCGCAAGCGGAAAGTATTTTCTGATGAGTTTTACCCTTTCAAGATAGTCGGCGGTTTTATAATGGCGGTTCATCGTCCTCAAAACCTCGTCGCTTCCCGACTGCAACGACAAATGAAAATGCGGACAAAAATGTATGAGTTCGCATAGCGCCGTCAACAATTCGTCGTCGATGACGTTCATTTCAAAACTCCCGAGACGGATTCGTTTATCGACGTCTTTCAGCGCGCGCACAAGGTCTATTAAGGAAAGCCCCGTGTCTTTTCCGTACGACGAAATGTCGATGCCCGTCAAAACGACTTCCTTTATGCAGTCGGGCAAAGAGTTTATCTCGCTCACGACATTTTCAATCGCCCTGCTCCTGCTTCTTCCGCGAACATACGGGATAAGGCAATAACTGCAAAAGTTGTTGCAACCGTCCTGAATTTTGACGTACGCCCTCGTTCTGGTGGTTTCGGCAAAGCCGACTTCCTCGTAATCTTTGGGAATTTCCTCGACGTTGACGCCGTCGGACGGAAGCATCGAAAGCAAATCTTTTTTGGCAGTGCCCGAAACGTAAACGACGCCGTCCTTTTCAAACTGTCCCGCGTTGTTTTCGGACGCGCAACCGCAAATCAGGATTTTGGCGTCGGGGTTTTGCTTTTTGACGCGCGCGACGCACTGGCGTGATTTTTTCTCGGCTTCTGCGGTGACCGCGCAGGTATTTATGACGTAATAATCGGCTTTTTCCAGTTTATCGGTGACTTCAAAGCCTTTTTCTTTGAGTTTTCTTTCGATAACGTCGCTTTCGTAGCGGTTGACTTTGCAACCGAGCGTGAATACGCAAACTTTCATAAAAGCCCTCCCGTTTTGAGTTGCACGAGAGTCGTCGCAACCACCGACGCGGTTTCGGCGCGCAAAATACGCTTGCCGAGCGACACGGTTTTTATGCCTTTGTTTTTTGCAAGTGTGATTTCTCTTTCCGAAAAACCGCCCTCGCTCCCGACGAAAAACTCCGTTGTGGCGACGGGAATATCGCTTGCCGAAATTTCGCAATCGCCTTCGTAAAAAATAACCGCTTCTTTTGCGTTTTTGACGGCGTTTTCGAATGTCGAAAACTCGACCGTGACGTCGTCCGCTCTGTCGCACTGCTTCAACGCTTCTTTTGCGATTTTATTAAGTCTTTCGAGATTGACGTCCTTTTCAACCACGTTATCGCTTGTGAAAAACACAATTCTGCTGACGCCCAATTCCACCGCTTTTTGCGCGATAAAGTCGTTTTTTCCTGTCTTGCAACTGCCCTGATACAAAGTAATTGCCTTTTCGGGCGTGGCGGAATTTTTGACTCTTTCGGAGATTTTCACAAAAAGTCTGTCTTTTTTTATGTCGATGATGACGCCGTTATAATCGTATCCGTCGCCGACGTTCACGATGACGGAAAATCCGATTTTTTGGCGCAGGACTTTGACGGCGTAGATAAACTCGTCGTTTGAAATTTCAAAAACGCCGTCGCGATAATCCGATAAATTTGCTCGTAAACGTCTGATTTCCATTATTTTTTGAATTCAAGCGCGTTCCATTCTCCGTCGCGGACGTGCTTTATAAACTTAAATCCGGCGTTTTCAAAAGCGGTTTTCACCTCGTCCAAACGCGCGTGGATTATGCCCGACAAAATTATCGTGCCGTCGTTTTTCAAAAACCTGCCGATATCTTTTGAAAGCCTGATGAGAATGTCAGCGGTAATATTTGCAAAAACGACGTCGGCGGGCTCTTTGCTTTTTTCCAGAAGGTCGGCGCGTTCGATATCGCATTTGTCTTTTACGTTATTGAGTTTTGCGTTTTCCTTTGCGGTGTCGATTGCGGTGCTGTCGATGTCGCACATATAGGCGTTTTTCGCGCCCGACAAAATCGACGCGATACCCAAAATACCGCTCCCGGTGCCGACGTCGATGACGGATTTTCCGTTGACGTCGATTTCGCCCAAAAGGTCCAGGCACATTTTTGTGGTTTCGTGCTCGCCTGTGCCGAACGCCATACCGGGGTTAATCCACAGGATTTTTTCGTCCGCGCTTTTTCGGTATTTTATCCAAACGGGGACGACCGTCACCGACTTTGTGACGATGGGTTTATAATATTTTTTCCACTCGTTTTTCCAGTCCTCGTCGTCGAGTGTATTGACAATTATTTCGCCACTTCCGAGGTTAAACGGGGAATTTTTCTTCAATTCTTTGATTTCTTCGGCGATTTTTTGCAACACTTCGGTTTTTTCTTCCTCGCCGATAATGCCCTTAACGAACACTCTGTCGTCGAGGTTGTTCACAAGATTTTCGTCGATATAGTCCCACACAATATCGCTACCGTACAACGCGAGAATATCTTGTCTGTCGTAAATCGAAACGCCTCCGCAACCAACCGAAAAGAGAGCGTCGGCAAACAAATCCGCGCCCTCGTGGGTTGATATAAGCGTCACTTCATACCATTTCATTTATTATGTACGCCCCTTAAATTTTGTCTTTGAAAGCGGTTTTTTTCGGATACTGCTTTGCCGTCGACAAACTGTCGAGTTTATACAGCAAGTCGCGTTGCTCCGACGTGAGTTTTTGCGGAACTTCCACAATAACGTTCACATACAAGTCGCCGTAATCTTTGAGTTTCAGGTGTTTTATGCCCTTGTTTCTTATGCGGAAAACCGTACCGCTTTGAGTGCCTGCAGGGATTTCAAGTTCGGCGGAGTCTTTAAGCGTGGGGATTTGCACCCTGCAACCGAGTGACGCCTGAATCATCGTGACGGGATAATCGAGATACAAATCCGTGCCTTTTCTGACAAAGAATTTGTGCGGTTTTACGGTGATGAAAACGACCGCGCTTCCCGAAGGACCGCCGTTGTAACCCGCCTCGCCCTCGTTGTAATAAGTCATACGTTGACCGTCGTCGATGCCTGCGGGAACGACAATTTTCAGAGTTTTTTCAGCCGAAATCCTGCCTTTTCCGTTGCATTTTGGACATTTATCAACGACAACACGTCCCGTGCCACCGCAATCGGGGCAAACTGTCTGCGTCGAAAACTGACCAAGCGGAGTGCGCTTTACGCTGTTGACAACGCCCGTGCCGTTACATTTTGTACAGGTTTTGGTGACACCGCCTTTTGCGCCCGTACCTTTGCAGTCGGGACAATTCTCGGTGCGTTTATATTTGATTTCCTTTTCGCAACCGAACGCCGCCTCTTCAAAAGTGAGCGTCAGGTTCAGACGAATGTCTTCGCCCTGCACGGCGCGCGTGGATTTCTTACTGCGTGATCCGCCAAACGGACTGCCACCGCCAAAGAAACTCGAGAAAATGTCGCCAAGGTCGATATCCATACCGCCCATGCCCGAGCCTCCCCAGAAACCGCCACCTCCCGAAAACGCCGATTGCGGATCTTCGGTGCCGTAGGTGTCGTAAACCTTGCGTTTTTCGGGATCGGACAAGACCTCGTAAGCGTGGTTGACTTCCTTAAATTTTTCTTCTGCCTTCTTTTTTTCTTCGTCGCTTGCGGTGGTGTACAAATCGGGGTGGTACTTTTTCGCAAGTTTTCTGTATGCCGACTTCAATTCGTCGGCGGACGCCGTTTTTTCGACGCCCAAAATTTTGTATAAATCAGTTTGTGCCATAAATTATCTTATTTTAATAGCCGAAACTCACCCCGCTTTGGGGTGAGTACGGACACTTTATTTTTGATTAGTCGATGTTGTCGGCATTGCCGTCGTTTGCGTTGTCGGCGTTGCCCGCTTCTTCGCCCGGTTGACCTGCGCCCTGCTGATAGAGTTTGCTGAACACGGGATCGGACACCTTGGAAAGTTCCTCGACGATTTTTTGGATTTCTGCGACGTCGTCGGTTTTTTCAAGTTTTTCGCGAGCGTCTTTCACGGCTTCTTCGATTGCGGTCTTGTCGGCTTCTTCGACCTTATCCGCGTTATCTTTCACAAATTTTTCGATTGTGAAGATAAGTTGTTCGGCGCTGTTTTTCGCCTCGACGCTTTCCTTACGTTTTTTATCCTCGTCGGCGTACTTCTCGGCGTCTTTGACAGCGGCGTCAATGTCCTTTTCGGACAAGTTACTGCTGGCGGTCAGCGTGATGGACTGACTCTTGTTGGTTGCCTTGTCGACAGCCGATACCGATACGATACCGTTGGCGTCGATGTCGAACGTAACCTCGATTTGAGGTACTCCGCGAGGAGCGGGAGCGATGCCCACAAGCGAGAATCTGCCCAAAGTCTTGTTGTCTTTTGCAAACTCACGTTCGCCTTGCAAGACGTGAATTTCTACGCTGGTTTGGTTGTCGGTTGCGGTCGAGAAAATTTGCGATTTCTTGGTAGGAATCGTGGTGTTTCTTTCGATAAGTTTGGTGCATATACCGCCCAAAGTTTCGATACCCAAGGACAACGGAGTTACGTCCAGAAGGAGCACGTCTTTTACGTCGCCCGCGAGAACGCCCGCTTGAATTGCCGCACCGATTGCCACGCATTCGTCGGGATTGATACCCTTGTAAGGATCTTTTCCGGTGATTTCTTTTACCTTATCGATAACCGCGGGGATACGCGTGGAGCCACCGACAAGAATAACTTTGGAAAGGTCGCTTGCTTTAAGCCCTGCGTCTTTCAACGCGTTCATCGTAGGACCAACCGTCTTTTCGACGAGGTCTGCCGTCATTTCGTTGAATTTTGCTTTCGTCAATTCCATATCGATGTGCTTCGGACCGGTGTGGTCTGCGGTGATGAACGGAAGCGAAATGCTGGTTTTGGTGACGCCCGAAAGTTCGATCTTCGCTTTCTCGGCAGCCTCTTTGATACGTTGCATTGCCGCGGGATCCTTTGACAAATCGATGCCGTTGTCTTTCTTGAACTGGTCAACGACATAGTCCATAATACGTTGGTCGAAGTCGTCACCGCCGAGGCGCGTGTTGCCGTTGGTTGCAAGCACTTCGAATACGCCGTCGCCGATTTCAAGAATGGATACGTCGAACGTGCCACCGCCCAAGTCGTAAATAAGGATTTTTTGGTTTTTGTTTTCTTCTTTGTCAAGACCGTAAGCAAGCGCGGCTGCCGTAGGCTCGTTGATTATACGCAAAACTTCCAAGCCTGCGATTTTGCCGGCGTCTTTCGTTGCCTGACGTTGACTGTCCGAAAAGTACGCGGGGACGGTGATAACCGCTTGCGTGACTTTTTGTCCGAGATATGCTTCCGCGTCCGCTTTGAGTTTGGACAAAATCATTGCGGAAATTTCTTGCGGTGTATATTCTTTGTCATCGATTTTTACTTTGAAATCGGTGCCCATTTCACGCTTGATACTGCTGATGGTTCTTGCGTGGTTTGCGACAGCCTGACGTTTTGCGATGTTGCCCACAAGACGTTCGCCGTCCTTTGAAAATGCGACAACCGACGGGGTTGTACGACTACCCTCGCTGTTGGGGATAACCGTTGTTTCTTTGCCTTCCATTACTGCTACGCACGAGTTGGTCGTGCCAAGGTCAATACCTATTATTTTACTCATATATACCTCACTGTGCCCTTTCGGGCGAAAACTTATTTTTATTATATTTAATCGTTTCCGATTATTTATCTTCTTCTTTTCCGACGGCGACTTTTGTATATTTCAACACTTTGTCGTTCATCGTATAGCCCTTTTCGATTTCGTAGATGACTTTGCCGACTTTGTCCACGCTGTCCACCTGCATAATACATTCGTGATATGCGGGATCGAAGTCTTTGTCAAGTGCGTCGATGGGCGTGACGCCGTACTTTTTCAGGACGTTCATCAGTTGCTCTTTTATCATCTCGATTCCGCTTTTCGTTTTCTCGTCCGACACCATTTCTTCGGCGCGGGAGAAAGAATCGATTGCGGGAAGGATTTGTAAAATCACCTCGGACAAGGTCCTGTCGCGCACGTCTTTTGCTACGTTTTGGTTGTTGCGACGGAAGTTTTCGAGTTCTGCCATACGTCTTAAAGCAAGGTCTTTGTATTCGCTTGCCTCGCGACGCGCCTTTTCAAGGTCGGACTCCTCGACTTCTTCGACGACGGGCTGTTTGGTTTCGACCTCGCACTCGGGCTCGGTCTTTTTCGCAACCTTTTCGTCTTTCACGTCTTTTTGTTTTTTGTCTTTACTCATTTTTGTCTTTCAGGTCCTTTTGCTCTGTTTTGTTTTCCATAATCTCGCTTAAAGCGCGCCCGACGTATTTAAGCACCGAGATTACTTTTTTATAATCCATGCGGTCGGGGCCGATGACGCCTGCGTGTCCGACTTCCTGACCGTTGATTTTGTACTTTGCGCTGACGACCGCGCATTTTTCCATGCCGTCGGCTTCGTCCTTGCCGATCCTCACCGAAAACTCCATATCATCTCCGCTTTCGATAAGGTTTGTCAGCCTTTCGGGACTGCCCACAACCGACAGGAAGTGTTTGGCGTCGCTGGCGTCGCCGATTTCGGGATAGTCCAGCATTTTGAGCGTGCCCTCGGTATAAACCTTGCCCGACTCTTCTTTGTCGTATCTGGTCAACACTTCGATGACTTCCTCAAAAATCTGTCTGAACTCGGCAATTTCCTCTTTGATGATTTTGTTGGGATTCAAAATCTCTTTGACGGTCTTGCCCGCAAACATACGGTTCAACAGCATCGTCGCCGATTGAACGTAGGCTCCGATATCGTCGTCGCACTTTTCGATGGCGATGGTTTTGTCCCTCAGCACCCCGCGGTCGGTAATGATAATCACCAGCGCGGTTTCGTCGCCGATGGGCACAAGCTTAATCTCGCTCACCTTTACGTCCTTGAAATTTTTCACGACGACAACCGAAGTATAATTCGTGACGTCGGAAATGACCTTGGCGGTTTTTTCGATAATGTCCTCGACGCGGTCCATTCTTTCGCTGAACTTATTCTTAATAAAAGAAATTTCGTTTTTGGAAAGACTTTTTCCGCTCATAACCTTATCGACGTAAAGTTTGTAAGCCTGTGGCAAAGGGACGCGTCCCGCCGAAACGTGTGGCTGGACGAGATATCCCATTTCTTCAAGCGAGGCAAGTTCGTTCCTTATCGTGGCGCTGGAAATGTCTGCAAGATATTTCTCCTTGATTTCACCGCTCGATACGGGTTCTGCCGTCGTGATGTATTCATCAACGACCGCCTGAAGTATCTTTTGTTTTCTTTCGGATAATTCTTTTTCCATAACCCTTTGGCAATCAGGTGGTTTTATTGTTAGCACTCTTTATTCCCGATTGCTAAACCTATTATACACCGATTCTATGTATTGTCAATAGGGTTTGTGAAAATTTTTTGAAAAAAATGCAAAAATTTTTATATAAGGTCGGATATTATCGCGTTGGAGATATAATAATAGTCTTTCTGTATAGTAATATTATTATTCGATATAAATAAAAATTGCGAGTTTTTGGAAAGAGCGTCGGCTTTTTCTTTCATAAAGTCGGCGTTGAATTTTTTGTTGTAAGACGTCACGTCAAGCCCGTATTTCGTGCGAAGCGACAGCATTATCGTTTCCTCTTTTTCGTCGTCGACACTCAGTATTTCCCTGTTTTGTTCGGGTACGATACCGCGCTCGACAAGTCTAATATATTCCGAAATATCGCTCGTGTTTGAAAACCGCGCGTTCCCGACAAACGAATAGGACGCCACGCCCAGTCCGAGGTAAGGCGTTCTTAGCCAGTAGGCAAGGTTGTGTTTGCTTTCAAATCCGCTTTTTGAAAAGTTGCTGATTTCGTATCTTTCAAAGCCGTGGCTTTCAAGTCGGCGAAGTACCGCGTCGTAAACGTCAGCGGTGTAGTCCTCGTTCAGTTCAAACGCGCCCATGTTTTGAAGTTCGTACAAAATCGTGCCCTTTTCGACCTTCAGCCCGTACGCGGAAACGTGCGTCACGCCCAAGTCGCTAAGCAAATCGACCGAGTGCAAAACCGACGGAATTTTCTCGTCCGGGACGCCGATAATAAGGTCGGCGGACACGTTATCAAAATACAATTTTGCCCTTTTAATTGCCTCGATTGCCGTGTTTTTATCGTGTATTCTGCCCAAAAACCGCAAAATATTGTCATCAAACGATTGCACGCCGATTGAAATTCTGTTGACGCCTTCCGCCTTATAAACCTCAAGTTTTTCTTCTGTCAAACTTTCGGGATTGCACTCGACGGTGACCTCTTGAAAATCTGTTTTGAAGTGTTTTTTTATCGCCCGTAAAATGCGTGCAAACTGTTCCTTTTCCAAAATCGACGGAGTCCCGCCACCGAAAAACACCGTCTTTACAACGGCGTCCTTGTACGCATTTTTTTGGATTTCAATCTCTTTTTCGAGCGCACAAACGTAACGCGCGACAAATTCGTTACGCGCGTCAATCGACACAAAGTCGCAATATTTGCATTTCTTCTTGCAAAACGGAATGTGCAGATAAAGAGATATATCCATATTAACTGTCGATTTTCAAAATGCTCATAAACGCCTCGCTCGGCACCGACACACTGCCCACCTGACGCATACGTTTTTTGCCTTCCTTTTGTTTTTCCAAAAGTTTCTTCTTTCTCGTGATATCACCGCCATAGCACTTTGCAAGCACGTCTTTTCGGACGGCTTTGACGGTTTCGCGCGCGATGACTTTCCCGCCTATGCAAGCCTGCACGGGGATTTCAAACTGCTGACGAGGAATGGCTTCTTTGAGTTTTTCGGCAATCTGACGCCCTCTCGTATAGGCGCGGTCGCGGTGTACTATCGTGGAAAGCGCGTCGCACATCTCGCCGTTTAAAAGCATATCAAGCTTGACAAGGTCGGACTTTTTATATCCGATTATTTCATAGTCAAGGCTTGCGTAACCGCGCGTTCTTGACTTCAAAGCGTCGAAAAAGTCGTAAATAATCTCGTTCAGCGGGATTTCGTAAATAAGTTTACTGCGACTGCTGTCAAGGTACGTCAATTCCTTGTAAACACCGCGTTTTTCCTGACAAAGTTCCATAATCGCGCCGACGTATTCGGGCGGGGTATAGATTTCCGCCTTGACGACGGGTTCTTCCATATAGTCGATTCTGTCGGGTGCGGGAAGGTGCGTGGGGTTGCTGACCGTCATTTCCTCCCCGTTCGTGAGTTTTATCTTATAGTTGACGCTGGGAGCGGTCGTGACAAGGTCGAGGTCGAACTCGCGTTCAAGCCTTTCCTCGATGATTTCCATGTGCAGAAGTCCCAAAAATCCGCAACGATAACCAAATCCCAAAGCGGTCGAAACCTCGGGCTCGAACAAAAGACTTGCGTCGTTTAATTGCAGTTTTTCAAGCGCGTCTTTCAGGTCGTTGTACTTACTGCCGTCGGCGGGGTAAATTCCCGCAAAGACCATCGGCGTGATTTTTTTGTAGCCTGCGTATATGTTTTTCGACGGGTTGTCGCGAAGGATAATCGTGTCGCCCACCGCCGTATCTTTGACGTTTTTGATGCTGGCGGCGATATAGCCGACCATACCGGCGTAAAGTTCCTCGACGGGGGTTGCCGTGGGAGTGAATACACCGACTTCCGTCACGTCGAAAGTCTTGCCCGAAGACGCCATTTTAATGGTATCGCCCGCCTTAATACGTCCGTCGCCGACGCGCACCATGGATATCGCGCCCTTATAATTATCGTAAAAACTGTCGAAAATGAGCGCGCGGAACGGCTCGTCCCTGCTCCCTTTCGGACACGGCAAATCGGTGACGATGCGCTCCAGAAGTTCGGGTATGCCGACGCCCTCCTTTGCCGAAATCAACGGTGCGTTGTCTGCGGGAAGCCCGATGACGTCCTCAATCTCTTCCTTGCAACCGTCGGGGTTTGCGCTTTGCAAATCGATTTTGTTGATGACGGGCAGAATTTCCAAATCGTGGTCGAGCGCAAGATAAACGTTGGTCAACGTCTGCGCCTCGATGCCCTGCGTTGCGTCTACGACAAGGAGCGCGCCCTCACACGCCGCAAGCGAACGCGACACCTCATAGGTAAAGTCAACGTGCCCCGGGGTGTCGATGAGGTTGAGCATATACTCCTCACCGTTATAATTATAAAACATTCGGCAAGTTTGCAGTTTAATAGTGATACCTCTTTCGCGCTCGATGTCCATATTGTCCAAGAGTTGGTCTTCCATATCTCTTTGCGACACGGTATTCGTGCTTTCCATCAGGCGGTCGGCAAGCGTGCTTTTGCCGTGGTCGATATGCGCTATTATGCAAAAATTGCGGATTTTAGAGTTTTCAAATTCCATTTAATACCTCAAAGTCTTACGGTAATTATATAAAAAAACGCGCTTCAATGCAAATATTTGTCGGATAAATTTTGCGTTATTATTTACTTTTAATAATATTTATAGTATAATTTATAGCGATTGAGGTGGAATATGGATATTTTTGAACTTGCAACCAAATTAAAGGAAAAAGGCTTTCACACGTTTTATACAAATACCGTCACCGAGACGAAAAGCCTTTTGTTGGAACTTATCAAGCGCACGGACACCGTCGGCGCGGGCGGAAGCGCAACCCTTGACGAAATCGGCATCGGCGACGCTCTGAAAGAACGCGGAAATACCGTATATATCCGCAGACTTATGCCCGACGTCGATCCCGACGAGGTCATGAAAAAAGCCGTCTTTGCCGACTGGTTTTTGACATCGACCAACGCCTTGACCGAGGACGGAGAGTTCGTCAACGTTGACGGCAACTGCAACCGCATCGCTTCTATGCTCTACGGTGGTAAAAATACCGTGTTCGTCCTGGGCGTCAACAAAATCGTCAAGGACGTCCCCGAGGCACTTGAGCGCATTCGCACCGTCGCCGCCAAGAAAAACTGCTTGCGCTTCGGATATCTTTCAAATCCGTGCGTCACCGGCGGAGATTGCAAAGATTGCCCGAAAGACACCAACATCTGCCACGCAACCAGCATTATCACGCTCCCACCGCGTAGCAAGCAAGTTTACGTCGTAATCGTCAATAAGGAACTTGGATACTAAAAACAAAGATATTAAGGAAGTTTTATCATGCAAAGTCTTGAAAAGTTTTTGTCCACACCTATTGCTCATCGCGGGCTTCACGACGATATTCGCGAAGAAAACAGTATGTCCGCTTTCAAATCCGCCATCGAACACGGCTTCGCAATCGAGACCGACGTGCATTTGCTGAAAGACGGCGTCGTCGCCGTACACCACGACAATTCCCTGAAACGCGTTTGCGGAAAGGACGTCAAAATCGAAAGCCTTTCGTCCAAAGACCTCAAAGACTACCCGATGACGCTCGGCGGTGAAATTATTCCCACCCTCCCCGAAATGCTGAAACTCGTCGACGGACAAGTCCCCATTCTTATCGAACTGAAAACCCTCTCGGGTTGGCGCAACAACTCCCTTGCCAAAGCAGTATTGCGCGACCTCAAAAACTATCCTTATAAGGACGTCATCGCCCTGCAATCGTTTGATCCGTTTGCGGTGAAGTGGTGCAGAAAACACCAAAACGAATACCCCTTCGGACAACTTGCGTCGGGCGTCGGCGAAAAAGGAAAAACCCCGAAGTTTATCAACGACTTGATGGGACAACTGAAAATCAACAAAATCAGCAAGCCAATGTTTACGTCCTATGACGTCAACAGCGCGCCCAACGAATATATCGCAAAAACTCGCGAAAGTATGCCCGTTTTTGCCTGGACGATAAGGAACGAAAAAGACCTTGAAAAGGCACGTGGATATGCCGATAATATCATCTTTGAAAACCTTCCGTTGGAACTTTTGAAGTGACAATATTTTTATTAAAACTGCAAAAAACCGCAAAATTATTGCGGTTTTTCTTTTTTGAAATAGAATTTTTGCTATGCCAAAACCTCTGCGTTTTCGGTTGTGAACAAGTTAATATTCATATTTTTGGCATTTAATCAAAAATTTTATTCAGCTTTTTCTTGATTTTTTCTTTTTGTCGCGTGACCTCGGATTTTGCCTTATTTCCCATCTCGTACGCGCCCATTGCGCACGCGCCGACCATCACTCCAAACATAAAACTTTTTTGCATATCTTACCTCCGATTTTAGTATGGGCAAGTATGCGCATTTTACAAATGGTAAAATTTGTTATTTATTTCGACCTTATTTTTTCGCACTGCAACCGCACGAACACGGCGTCGAGGAAGTCACGGGTGCCTCACCCTGTCTTTCGCGATAGTTGTCGATTGCCGACTTTATCGCTTCCTCTGCAAGCACCGAACAGTGGATTTTTTGGGGAGGGAGACCGTTAAGTTCGGTAATGACGTCTTTGTTGGTAATCTTCAACGCCTCGTCGATGGTTTTGCCGATAATCATACTTGTGGCGACGCTCGACGACGTGATTGCCGCCGCGCAACCGAAAGTTTTGAACTTGGCGTCTTTGATGACGTTGTCCTCGATGCGCAGGGTGATTTGCATAATGTCACCGCACGTTGCGTTGCCGACGGTGCCGATTGCGTTGTAGTTTTCGACCTCGCCCACGTTTTTGGGATTTTTGAATATTTCCATTACTTTTTCGTTGTACATAGTATTTCCTTTTGTCACATTTTCGTGACGATTATTATTGATTTTAATAAAAATTATGACAAAAAACGATTAAATCATCGTGATTTTTGCATTCGCATTGGCAAACAGCGGGCTCATCGAGCGCAGACGTTTGACGGTTTTTTCCAGTTGGTCAACGGTGTATTTGACGTCGTCCATAGTGTTTTCACGCCCGAAAGTAAAGCGGATACTGCCGTGCGCTTCCTCTGCGGGCACGCCGATTGCAAGCACCGTTTTGGAGGCTTCAAGACTTCCCGAACTGCACGCGCTTCCGCTGGACGCACAAATCCCCGCAAGGTCAAGCGTGAACAAAATGCTTTCGCCCTCGATATACTTGAACGTGAAGTGAGCGTTGCTTGAAAGCCTGTTTTCACCGCCGTTATAGCGGACGTCGGGAATTCTTGCTTTGACTTCTTTCACAAACTCGTCGCGAAGCGAACCGATATAGGCGTTGTATTCGTCGATGTTTTTGACGGCTTTTTCGATTGCGCTACCCATGCCGACGATGCCCGGCGTGTTGGTCGTGCCGGCGCGTTGATTGCGTTCTTGCTCGCCACCCGCGATAAGTCTTTCGGGGCGGACACCGCTTTTGATATACAAGCAACCGATGCCTTTCGGACCGTAAAACTTGTGCGCCGACATTGACAGCATGTCGATACCCTGCTCCTTGACGTCGATATGGACGTTGCCGATTGCCTGCACCGCGTCGGTGTGGAAAAGTACGCCGTGAGCGTGGGCAACCTTTGCAAGTTCGACAATAGGCTGAATTGTGCCGATTTCGTTGTTGGCGTACATGACGCTGACAAGAATCGTGTCGGGACGAATAAGACTTTCAAGTTCCTCGACGCTGACGTAGCCTTCCTTGTTGGTGTGGAGATAAGACACCTCATAGCCTTCCGCTTCGAGCTGTTTCATCGTATTCAGAATTGCGGGGTGCTCGAACTCCGACGTGATAAGGTGTTTGCCCTTCGCCTTATAAGCGTGAGCAATGCCTTTCAACGCCCAGTTGTCCGACTCGCTACCGCCCGACGTGAAGTAAATTTCGTTGGGTTTTGCGCCGATTGCGTCGGCAACCTGCTTTCTGGCGCGGTCAACGGCGACTTCAGCCTCGCGCCCCATACCGTGCTGACTGCTTGCGTTGCCTGCCTTTTCGTAAAAATACGGCAACATTTCGGAAAGCACGCCTTCATCGACAGCCGTCGTAGCCGAGTGGTCGAGATATATATAGTGTTTTTGGTCGTGCAACAAATCGTCCAGCGTCAAGGAGTCCAAAACAAGGTTCATACTCTTGTAAATCTTGTTCCATACGCGACGTGCCTTGCACTCCTCACCGCCCTCGCAGGGGGTGTTAATGCAATCGATAAATTCAAGCCCGTCTTCAAGCGCGCGTAATACGTCGCCGACCTTAATTTCCTTTGGCGATTTCGTCAGATAGTAGCCACCGCCCGCGCCACGGACGCTTTCAACAATATCCGCCTTTTTCAGAAGGATAATAATCTGCTCCATATACGCTTCGGTGACGCCCGCTTTTTCGGAAAAAACGGGTAATGCAAGGGGTTGATTTTCGTTGTAATTTTCGGCGAGAGCCAAGCAGGCTTTCAGTCCGTATCTTGCTTTTGATGATAATTTCATAAAAACCCTACCTTTTTAGTCAAGATTATTATAAGTTATACTAAATAGCGTTGTCAACGATTTTTCAAATAAAGTTTACTAATTTAATAAGGTTTTTTTACTATACCAGACAGGAATAATTCAAACCTTGCAAAAATATCGAAATTTACGTTTTTGACAAAACAAAAAATCCTGCGATTTGCAGGATTTTAAGTGGATTTTATTATTTTCTTAGTGCGCCGTCGCTGTCGATAATATATCGTTCGGCGGTCAATTGCTCAAGCCCGATGGGACCTCTTGCGTGCATTTTGCCAGTCGAAATGCCCATCTCCGCGCCAAAGCCGAACTCAAACCCGTCGGTGAACCTTGTGGAGGTGTTGACGTAGGTTGCGGAGGCATCGACAAGCGTCGTGAACTTTTCGGCTTCCGACATATCGTTTGTGACGATACACTCGCTGTGACGGGTACCGCGACGGTTTATTTCGTCAATGGCTTCGGTGACGTCCGACACGACTTTTTCGGTGAGTTTCAACGCCAAAAATTCGGTATCGTAATCGGCGTCGGTTGCAAGCCTCGTTTCTTTGTCGATTGCGTGGCAAAACTCGTCGGACAAAACCTCAACCCCGCACGCGCGCATACGCGCGTTCAATATAGGTACAAAGTCTTTTGCAATCGATTTGTCAATCAAGATATGCTCGACGGCGTTGCATGTCGAAGGCTTATTGCACTTGGCGTTTTCGATGATATCGACGGCTTTTTTGAAGTCCGCCGACTTCGCCACGAAAATGTGGCAATTTCCGCCTGCCGACGCAAGTACGGGAATAAGACTGTTTTCAAGCACGAATTTTTTCAGCCCTTCGCCACCGCGCGGGATAACGAGATCGACGTATTTTTCGCAGGTGAGCAGTTCCTTCGCGCCGTCGTGGGACGCGTCGTCGATGAATTGCACGATATTTTTGTCAAAACCCGCCTTTTTGATAGCCTCGGTCATCACCTTATAGATGGCGCGATTGCTGTTGAGAGCCTGCCTGCTTCCGCGAAGAATCGACGCATTTCCGCTTTTAACGCAAAGGACGGCGGCGTCAACCGTGACGTTGGGACGTGCCTCGTAAATAATCGCGACAACACCCAAAGGCGCGCGCAGTTTTTTGACATGGATACCGCTTGGTCTGTCCCACTCGGCCGTGACATCGCCAACGGGATCTTTCAGCGCGACAACGGCTTTCACGCCCTCGACCATCTGCAAAACGCGTTTGTCGTTCAGCAAAAGTCTGTCGTAAAGCGCAGAAGTCTTGTCGGGGAAAGCGTCCAAGTCCTTTTTATTTTCGGCAATGATAAAATCTTTGTTTGCCAAAATGCCGTCGGCGATTGCCGAAAGCACCTTGTTTTTGTCGTCAGTGGAATATCCCTGCAGTTTTAATGCGGAATTTCTGGCGATTTCAGCCTGAGAAGTAACGCTCATTCTTCGTCACCGCCAAGGTCTTTGGCGTTGTGGAAGACGTTTTGGACGTCGTCAAGTTCCTCGAGTTTATCGATAAGTTTGATGACGGAATCCTTGTGTTTGGGATCGACGTCAACCTCGTTGTCGGGGATCATATCGATTTCGGACGAAAGGATTTCGATGCCTGCGTCCTCGATTGCTTCGCGAACTTTCGACATATCGCCGGGCATCGTATAGATTTCGTAAACGTCCTCAAGGGTGACGATATCGTCAGCGCCTGCGTCGATTGCCAGCATCATAATATCGTCCTCGCTCATGGCGTTGACGTCAACGTCGATGACACCGCGTTTTCTGAACATATAAGAAACGCAACCGCTGTTACCGAGGCTTCCTCCGAACTTATCGAAAAGGTGTCTGACGTCGCCCGCCGTGCGGTTTTTGTTGTCGGTCAGACATTCGACGATGACGGCTACACCGCCCGTCGCATATCCTTCATAGGTAAATTCTTCGTAGTTGACGCTGTCGAGTTCGCCCGCGGCTTTTTTGATACTTCTCGTGATGTTGTCGTTGGGCATATTGTTCGACTTTGCTTTGGCAATCGCGTCGCGAAGTTTGCTGTTGCTGTTGGGATCGGAACCGCCCTGTTTGACGGCGATTGCGATTTCGCGTCCGATTTTGGTAAAGATATTTCCGCGAGCCGCGTCACTTTTACCTTTTTTTGCCTGTATGTTGTGCCATTTGCTATGTCCGCTCATAAAAAACTCCTAATTCTTTGTATTGTGATTGATAACGTACATTGCGATGCCGGCGGCGACAGCCACGTTCAGACTTTCTTGTCCGCCCTGCATCGGGATAGATAAGGTAACGTCGGAAAACTTCCTTGTAAACTCGGATAAACCGTGCGCCTCGTTTCCGACGATCAACGCGATTTTTTTGTTCGGGACGTAAGAAAACAAATCGTCACCGCCCATATCCATCGCGACTTTTTCATATCCGATAAGATAACTTCCAAGTTCCTCTTTTGTGGTTTTGACGATATTTGCACGAAGAACCGCGCCCATGCTCGCCCTGACCGTTTTGGGAGAGAAGGCGTCCGCCGAGTCCAAAAGATAGACGTCGAAAAAGCCCGCGCCGACCGCAGTACGAATTATCGTGCCGACGTTTCCGCTGTCCTGAACGCCGTCCAAGACCACGGCACGCTCCCCTTTCGGAGAAAAAGCGGGTGTTTCGATGACCGCAAGAATACCGCTGGGACTTACCGTGTCGGCGATTACTTTCATAACGCTTTCCGACACAAACGTCAAAACGGCGTTGTGTTTTTTGGAAAGTTTGTTTGCAATTTCCGCGTTATCTTCCGTTGCAAAAAACTCCCTCACGACAAAGCCTTCCTTCAAATCGGACAAGATATTCACACCCTCGGCGATGAACAACTTTTCGGCGTCGCGGGTTTTCTTGTCGTGCAGTTTCTTGACGAATTTTACCTTTTCGTTTGCGGTTGAAGTTATCATAATAATTAAAAAGGTAAGGAAAACGCTAATCTTCCTTACCTTTAAGACACACTACTACTCTTTGTCGCTCTTGTCTTTAATAGCAACAACTTGCTCGCCGT
>CAKQMI010000027.1 GCA_934254835.1 uncultured Clostridia bacterium
GGTACGCCCCGGAAAGGAGGGTTCAATGGCTGATATTAAAACGAGAGATGTCGTGAAAGGCACAATCAAGAAGATCGACAAAGCGGCAATCGCCGCAGACCGTATGCGCTCCGCCTATGTGCAGACGAAGGAAAAGGCAGAACACACAACGCACCCGGATGAGCATAATGCCGAGGAGTACGCCTCCGACCGAGTGGAAGGCGGCGTTGACCGTATCACGCACGAAGCGGCGCACCAGTTTGATAAGCAGGGTCGCAAGGGACTGGAAGAAACCAAACGGAATGTTTCCAAAGCAAAGGACGGTGTTCAAAAGTTCCGGGAAAAGCGTGCGGCAGAGTCAATGAAAAGGCAAACTATCCGCACCTCCGGGAATAAGACCATCAAGGCGGTCGAGCAAACGGAAAAGACGATTAAACAGTCTGCTCGTTCTGCTGGTCAGAAAACAATCAAGACTGCCGGAAAAAGTACAGCCAAAGCAGCACAGAAGTCGGTCAAGACCACAAAAACGGCAATCAAGACCACACAGCAGGCGGCAAAGGCGGCACAGAAAACCGCACAGGCTACGGTGAAGGCATCACAAAAAGCTGCACAAGCCGCCAAAGCCGCAGCCAAGGCAACCGTTGCCGGCGTAAAAGCTGCCGTGAAAGCAACGATTGCAGCTGTCAAAGCGATCATTGCGGCAACAAAAGCACTGGTCGCCGCTATCGCCGCAGGCGGCTGGGTCGCTGTAGCGGTCATTGTCGTGATTTGCCTGATTGCTCTGATTTGCGGCTCTGTTTTCGGGGTATTCTTCTCCGGCGAGGACTCCGGCACGGGAATGTCGATGCAGACAGCCGTGCAGGAAATCAACGCTGATTATGATGCCAAGATGGAAACGGAGAAAAACTCGGTAGCCTATGATAATATGGAGATCAGCGGCGGTCGAGCCGTTTGGAAGGATGTGCTTGCGGTTTATGCAGTTAAGACGAATACCGACAAGGACGATCCTCAGGAGGTTGCCACGATGGACGAGGGTAAGAAACAGATCCTCTCGGACATCTTTTGGGAGATGAACTCCATATCCTCCCGCAGTGAAAGCCACTCGGAAACGGAAATAACCGAAACGGACGACGGAAACGGCAACATCGTTCAGACGGAAACGACAGTCACAAAAACAACGCTTTATATCACCGTTTCTCATTTGACGGTGGAAGAAATGGCTGACCTATACGGTTTTGACGCAGAACAGCGAGAGTACCTTGCCGAGCTACTCATGGATGAAAACAATTCCCTTTGGGCGGCGGTGCTTTACGGTATCCGATACAGTGACGATCAGATTGTCACCGTCGCTCTTTCTCAGGTGGGCAATGTAGGCGGCGAACCGTACTGGTCTTGGTACGGCTTCGGAAGCCGTGTGGAATGGTGTGCTTGTTTTGTAAGCTGGTGCGCCGATCAGTGCGGCTATATCGACACCGGGGTTGTACCCAAATATGCAGGCTGTGTGAACGGCGTTCAGTGGTTCAAAGATCGAGGACAGTGGATCGACGGCTCTGCCGAGCCTGTCCCCGGAATGATTATTTTCTTTGACTGGGATAACAAGGGTTCATCGGGTCCGCAGGATGGACAATCTGACCACACCGGTATTGTCCAAAAGGTCGAGAACGGTATCGTTTATACCGTTGAGGGGAACTCAGGCGATAGCTGCCGAGTAAACCAGTACAGCGTAGGTCACTACGAAATCCTCGGATACGGAGTTCCGAACTACTGATGGAAAATTATGAAAACCATCGGCTTCTTCACGCAGGAAGTCGGTGGTTTTCTTCTTCGGTTGAGTTTGTACAAAATGAAACACAGCAAAAGGCGGGACACACAGATTTGATAAAATACTATCTATGCTTGGAGGTGAAGCGAAAATGAAAGAATACGGTTATGTCAGGGTATCTTCCTTGGATCAGAACGAAGAACGGCAGATGGTAGAAATGCGACAGCTTGGAATTGCAGAGGAAAACATCTATAAGGATAAGCAGTCCGGCAAGGACTTTAACCGCCCAATGTATCAGAAGTTGCTCCGCAAACTTAAAAAGGGGGATGTCCTGTATATTTTGAGCATTGACCGGCTTGGCAGAAACTACGAGGAAATTCAAAGCCAGTGGAGATTTCTGACACGGGAAAAGGAAGTCGATGTTTCTGTGATCGATATGCCGCTTTTAGACACACGGCGGGGTAAAGACTTAATGGGTACTTTCCTTGCGGATATTGTGCTGCAAGTTCTGTCCTTTGTGGCACAGAATGAGCGAGAAAATATCCGAAAGCGGCAGGCTCAAGGCATTGCTGCCGCAAAAGCCAACGGAATGAAGTTCGGCAGACCTGTCAAAAAGGCTCCGCCCAATTTCCCAGAGATCGTGGAGAAATGGGAAAACGGTATCATCAAATCCTATGAAGCCGCTGAAATGTGTGGAATGTGTGAGTCAACCTTTTACCATCGGCTAAGGGAATATCGAGCCACTTTGAATGACGGAAAATAAAAATCACTGTAAAAAAGTACACTTTTTTACAGTGATTTTTTTGCGCTTATAGGGCTGAAAACGGAGCTGAAAATCCACCGTTTCCAACGGTTTTAGATATTATATCATGGTTTTGACGAACAGTCAATTCCTTCGATGGCGGTTTTGGGCTTTTGTATTTAGGTGTACTTTTTTAGAAAGTAACGGGAGGCGGTAGGTGTTTTGCTTGGTGAGATATACCGTGTCAGCATGATCGGACACCGGGTTGTCGAGGATTACAGTGTAGAGGAAAGGCTGCATGAACTGTTCTGGGAATTGCTTCGCACGAAGGAATATGTGGAGTTCTATTTGGGCAGGAACGGTGACTTTGACATACTGGCTGCAAGCGTGATCAAGCGGCTTCATAAGAATTACCGTGACGATAATAGCGCTATGATTCTCGTTTTGCCATATCCGGTAAAGGATTATGAGTATTACAAGGATTATTACGATGAAATCATCATCCCGGATGAACTACACGGGGTACATCCCAAAGCGGCAATTACGGAACGCAACCGCTGGATGGTGACAAATACAGATGTGTTGATAGCCTATATACGAAACGAAAGCGGCGGAACAGCCGCTTGTGTGCATATGGCAGAACAACTCGGACGGAGGATTATAAAAATATAAAGCAGGCACAAAATGCGCCTGCTAAAATGGTCATTTGTTTCGTAGAGTAATCTCCTTGACGAAGGAGAAAAAACTCCAAATAGCACTTATAATTATACTTAGTGTTGTCGGATTTGTCAAGGTGTCAAACGAAAATCACCGGAAAAAGTCGAAAATGAATATTGTACGGTCTTGAATTCTCGTATATTAGGGCGTAGAAACTCCATTCCACACCCCATTTTCCGTCAGACTGTCCGTCAGCCAATCATAAACGAAAGGGTGAACGCTATGGCAAGGACAGGCGAAAATATTTACAAAAGAAAGGACGGAAGATGGGAAGCCCGGTATATTTCCTCGTATAATGCCGACGGAAAGGCTAAATACAAGTATCTATATGCTCGAACTTATGCTGAAGTAAAAACGAAACTAATCAGGGTGCAAAATTCTGTTGAAACCAAAGTTGAAGCAGAAAAAATCAGAGATAGAGAGAAATATGAATTTTGGCTATTTGAATGGTTGCGTTCAAAAAGAATAGGGATTAAAGACTCAACTTATATTCGGTACAGAAATGTAATTGAAAATCATATCAATCCCGATCTTGGCAAATATCCCATCAACAAAATCAGTACACCATTGATGGAACGCTTTGTTTCCAATAAATTAAACAACGGACGGCTTGATGGGAATGGTGGGTTATCTCCAAAAACAATGTCTGATATGCTGACTATAATTAAGGAGTCTTTCAAATATGCTCAAACTGCGGGAGTTATTACGATATGCCGTTTTGATGGAATCAGTTTCAAACGGAATTCCCAAGAGATGCGAGTGTTGAGTATATTTGAACAACAGCAGTTACTTTCGGTTTTGTTTGAGGACTTTGACAGATACAAATTAGGAGTATTTATATGCCTTTACACAGGAATACGCATAGGCGAATTGTGTGCGTTGCAATGGAAAGATATATCATTCAGCGAAAAGGCGATTGTAATCGAGCATACAATGCAGCGACTTCAAAATGACGATCCTAACGCTATATATAAGACAAGAATTATCATCACCGAGCCGAAAAGTAAAGCATCATTAAGGACGATCCCGTTACCTGATTTTGTAGTCAAAGCAATCAAGCCATTTGTCAGTTCTCCAAATGCCTATATCTTATCAGGAGAATGCAAATCAATAGTTGAACCAAGGACTATGCAAAACAGATTTAAAGGTTATTTAGAGGAAGGACATATTGGTGATGCTAATTTTCATTCACTGCGCCACACATTCGCCACAAGATGTATTGAAGCGGGCTTCGATGTAAAAACGCTCAGTGAGATCTTAGGACACTCAAGTGTGAAAATCACACTTGATAGATATGTCCATTCCTCAATGGAACTAAAGAGAAGCAATATGGAGAAACTAACTCCCGTCTTGGTCTGAGCAGACCATTCGCCGTCAATAAAATAGTCAAAGAAGCGGAATAGTCCTTGTGACATAAGGGTTTTTCCGCTTCTTTTCGTCAAGGAGATTACTCTACGAAAATTATTCAAAGGAAGGATTAAATGAGTCAGACTGGCAGAAAAAACTATATGAGTTATTGGAATTTCACCTCGGAGGAAAAAAGTCAACTGATTGCTCGTTTAACAAAAGAACTTCCTGCACTAAGAGGGGCGGCAAAAGCCACTCAAGATGAGATTGCAAATGCGATTGGCGTTTCAAGACAAACCTACAATGCGGTAGAAATGCAAAAAAGGAAAATGACTTGGAACACATATATGTCATTGATTTTGTTTTTTGACTATAATCCAAATACGCATTACACCATCCGACAACTTGATGCTTTCCCCTATCGTTTAGATGAGTGCTGGTTGTCAGGAAAAATGGATCAAGCAAATGGAGAGTAGTATATGGGAACTGAAAAAATAAGAAAAGAAATGCAAATTTTTCAGTCCTCTATCAAGAATTTGAGTGCCGGAATAAGCCGAGCCTCGTCTTTGTGGAAAGACGAAAAATTTTCTGAATTGTCGGCTTCAATAGGTGAGGTTGCAAACAACTCAAAGGACATTATGATTGCCGGAGACAGATGTTGCTCATCGGTAGACAAATTTAACAAGATAGCGTCAGAAAAATATTAGGAGGTCATAGAGTGGCAGATGTAACAACTGAAGCATTGCAAACTGTAAAAAACGCCTTATCGACCTTCCAAACCGACATAAGCGGATTATCAATGAGAGCGACAGATAATGCTGATGACATCACCGAAGAATGTAAAGGCAAGATCAATCTGACAAAAACAGAGATAGCAAAGGTTGAAACTCAGATTGCAATATTGAATAAGCAAATTTCAAATTTGGAGGCAAAGATCGAACAAGCAACAAATCAGTATAATGCTCTCCTTGCAAGAATTCCCCAATTAGAGAATAATATTCGTTCTCTTAATTCGAGAATTTCAGCATTAAATTCGCAGATTGCTTCACTACGGTCGCAACTTTCAAATACGGAAGATGATGACAAGCGTCAGCAAATTCAAGAGCAAATCAACGCTTTGAGTCGGCAAGTTTCGCAATGTGAAGCAGAGAAAAGTCAATTAGAAAGTGAGTTGCAAAATTCTGAGCAGAGAAAAGCTGAACTTCAACAGACGATAAATTCAGCAAAATCTCAAAAAGCCCAATGTGAGAGTGAACTATCTGTTCAAAAGAACAGATGCAATAAGATGAAAGATAAGCTTGAACGCTTGAATGCTACATATAGTCGAGTTGAAGCGGATTTAAATTCTTATGTTGCTGCAACGAAAAAGTTTGAAGGAAATGCATCTGAACGAACACGAGATAATTCAAGTGCTATTGATAGGTGTATTGAGAGCATCGAACAATACTTGTCTGCAAATGTTGGAATAGGTTCGCATTACGGAAATAGAACACAGGAACAGTTAATGGACAATATAAATTCTCAAAATTCGGAATGGAAAGAACCACATAATCGGGTTTGTGGAGCATCAAATTTAAATTGTCCTGAACTGCCAGATAGTGAAAATCATTTTTGTGGATTGCCTATTGAAAGAATGGCTAATGGGTCGTGGGGAGTTATATCTGCTTGCCATGAAGCATATGATGTATATTCTCGAAATGATGACGACTATACTTATGAAAACTTTGATGCGTTTGAGATAAGGACTATAAACGCAAGAGAGATTGCAGGTATAGATATGATTTCTGATAGAGAGATAAACAATCCGCAATCATTTTGGGGACGTAGCGGAGGCACTTATGAATCATTTGAAGCTATTGCACGATTGATTCCTGAAGTACAAGAAAGAATAGATAGCGGAGATAGTTTATCAAATTTAATGTCGGATGATAGGCTCGGTGCTTGCGCAAGTTTGTTTTTTAATACTGATAGTTCAGACCATCCAACAGTATATGTAGGTGACGGATTTTATGAATTGTCCGGCGGAGGTAGGCATCGGGTAATGCTCGCTCAAATATTGGGTTATTCAATTCCCGTAAGAGTAAGAGGAAGAATTGTACATCAGCAATAAATAAGCACATATTATGATTGTTCTAAGGCTGAGCCTTTAACAAATAAATAAATAAGTTAGGAGGTCTAAAAATGGCAAGCGGTGTATCTGTTGAAAGTGCGGCTATTCAAGGTGGTATTAGTTGTTGCAAAACATCAATTCACGAATTGGAGAGCGCATCAAAGAGCCTGCAAAGAAGCTATCAGCAAGCCGGTTCAGGAGGTTGGAAAGACCAAAAGTATGCTGCACTGGGCGGTATTGTCGAGGAATGTTGCAGCGCTTTAACAAAGCCCATAACCGAATTGCAAGAATGTATGGGTAAACTTAGTGATTTGCTTCAGGCTGTTGGCGAATATGAGCAAGTCAATCTGTAAGGGAGGTAGACAAATATGGCAGTAAAAGCTTCTCCCGAAACGATCAGGGAGATGAAAAAAGACATTTCCAATACCATTCGTGACATTGAACGAATTAGTAGTGGTATTAAGTCGGGAATGTCTGCAACATCCAACTGGGACGACGCTCAGGCAGCACAATTCAATATGTTAATGCAACAGATCGCACGATTAACTGCAACACCTATTGATACGCTGAATGCGGCATTGCCAAAGTTGGAGAAACTGGCTCAATCTTTAGACCAATACAATAAAGTGAAATTTTAACCTATTGATAGGTTGAGAATTAGGAGGAAATTTAAGAATGGATAACGAACAAGTAAAAAACAATAGCGGTGCGGATTCTATTCCGACCTTTACACCACCAACTCAAACATTTACCCCACCCAAGACTCCCGTACATAACGGACCTGTATGTTATTATCACAATGATGAACCTGCCGTTGCTCAGTGCGTAAAATGCGGCAAGTATTTGTGCAAAGACTGTTTTGATTCGTATGGAGTTGCTATTGGGGAGTATGCAGGTCAAGCACTCTGCTACGATTGTACGCAGGAATTAGTCGCTCAAAATGTTTCTGAGTTAAAATCTCAGAAGGGAAAAATTATCGGTCTGTTTGTTGCCACAATCATTGGTATGCTTATCGGTCTCGGCGTTGGATCAAGCGGAGGGGCAGGAGCCGCAATTTTCTGTATGCTTTGGTTCGGGTCGTTTTGGACTTGGGTTAAGTCCGCAGTAAGCGGCTGGTGGAATAACCCCGCAGGAAGATCTCTTGCAGGATTCATCGGTGCGTGTATAGGCGGTTTGGTTATTGCACCTATCAAAACGATTATTAAAGTAGTTCAGTGCATTACATATCTTATAAAGACCTCGAAGTTCATTGAAGAAGATACTGCTGCTCTTGCTCAGATGAAAGATTATATGGAATACACTATGATCCGTAATCAGAATAGAGGCGTCGATATAGCAACGCTTCTGAATGAGAAAAGCGAGTTGGCAAACAACTCCTTTGCTCAAATGGTTCAGTCTCAGGGTGAAGCTGCTGCTGAAGCAAATATCAGACAGTGTATGGCTTCTATCAATGAGAATGGTGAGATTATCAGAAACTTTAACGCCGCATAAACAAATGCATTGTATATATGCTTATTAGTTCGGACTTTTCTTGTTTTCAAGGAGGATAATAATGGATAACAACACGAATGACGCTGTTGCGTCAAGAAGGCGAGCCTTAGCAGAAGCACTTCGTACTGGTGAGCCAGTCGTAGTTACTGCAAGTGGCGAAGTAGAAAAGAAAGAAGATGCACAGGATCAGGGTTTGTCAGGTATTCAGGTTCCCGATGGCAAATTAGCATAAGGGGGATCACAAATGGCTTACTACTGGTATCAAAGTGATCCGCAACTTTATCAAATGGAAGTTGCGGCAATGAAAAAGTTTTTCCCGTCATTTACAATCAATCAACTTCAAGATGGTTCGGGCAGACTGTATTGGCGTGGCAAGGTTCAACCTACCGGAGAAGGCGGTATGGTATGGGACATTATGCTCATCTACAAGAACACCCATCCGCACGTCGGAAGTGCAAATGAATACGGTGGAACAGTTCAAATCCTTCCTTTGAGTCCAAGACTTAAAGATGTTGCAGACAAAGTAATGCCGAGTGTTATGGCTACTTACAATAACAACTACGATGAAGTTTGTCGTAGAGGTTTCGGTCTTGGTCTGCCTCATATTTATCGAGATCAGTTTGGTCGTAATGAAGAATACTTTATTTGTACTGCTGATCCAAAGTATTTCAAGGGAGATGTGACACAATCCACTTCTGCTGCATCAGCGTTGAGCTGGGCTTGCAAATGGATTATTCTTTGCGAGATGTGGTTAAACGGTGAGATTGGCGATGATGTCGCTATGGAAGGCAACTATTAAATGCCTAAACCTCCAAACTCTCTTGCAAAAGCAATGAGGGTTTGGAGGTTTTATTTTTAGGCTGGAGGTTCAACAATATGAGAGTAGTTTTTTCAAACAGAGCATACGCTTCTGTTTTAGCTGAAACAACTGAAAAGATTAAAACGGAAACCGGTGGTTTGTTTTTAGGAACCGTGCAAGATGATACTTGGTATATTATCGAAGCCATAGACCCCGGCCCAAAGTCAATTTTTGAAATTGCGTATTTTGAATATGATCAGAAATACACTCAACACTTAATAAACAAAATTGCAAATCTGTATGATAAGCAACTGACTTTAATCGGTCTATGGCATCGTCATCCCGGCTCTTTTGACCAATTTTCATCAACGGATGACGGAACAAATGCTAAGTATGCATCTATGAGAAAACAAGGTGCTATCTCGGCATTAGTCAACATTGACCCTACTTTTAGAATTACGATGTATCAGGTTGAAAGACCTTGTCGTTATAGAAAAATTGCATATGATGTTGGCGACAATCTCATTCCGGATGAATTATTAAAGTTCAAAACACCGGAAAGATTCTATTCCATTATGGACAATATTCTTTATCCATCTGCAACAAACAGAAATGCAAATGAAGGATACCATAAAGCACTCAGTTTGGCGTCTTTTATGAAATTCATTTTACCGCAGATGGAGGATGATGAGTGTACGGATGTTGAAACAAACAATCTGCTTAGCGAGGAATCAACACAAGAAAAACTAATTGATGAAATCGTAGATGATTTGACTTTTATGGCAGATACCATTGGAATTGAAGCCGCAATGTCACTCGATGACAACTATCTAACTGTCTATCAAGAAGAAATAGATAAAACAACAAAACTGTATTTTATGCTTTCTGTTGTTAAGCACGCTATTATTCTTTCTTATGAGGATAAATGTTATGTGTATCGTAGAGGACTATTTACTGACGCATTTAAGAAAGCAAAATCTGAACGAGATAAGAAAGAAAATGTTGATGGCAGAATAAAGCAGCGAAAACAAGCCGGAATTGTTGATTCCGTTATTAAGATAATTAGATTCAATAGAAACGAGGAATAAGCAGATGGAAATTAAAAGACCTAAAAATTTCTTTGGAGAGGACATACCTCTTACAGTTTTTATTTCCGAAGAACAACTCCACAACAAGGAGTGTATAAAAGTTTATGGTAAGTATTTTGAAGATACAGGCATCTTCAATGTATTCCCTAATGAATTATCTGATCGAGGGGAATATCTTGGTGATGTCCTTCCTGAAGGTAGCACACCTTCTGCCAACGGGTTCTGTGGTGTGATTAACAATGATGAAATCGAGTTCTATTGGAGTGGAGAAAAAATTGTAACCGAGTCATATGGTTTGTACCAAAGCATTTTTTCGAGAAACAAAGGCATTCTTGAAACAGATGTTATGAAGAAAAAATGTGCAGTTATTATCGGCTGCGGTTCTGTCGGCAGTTTGGTTGCTATGGAGTTGGCAAGAGCAGGTGTTGAAAAGTATGTACTATGTGATGCAGATACTCTTGAGTACCATAATGTCTGCCGCCATCAGTGCGGCATTGAAGATGTTGGCGATTTAAAGGTAAACGCTCTAAAAAGAAAGATTTTGAATATCAACCCTAAAGCCAATGTTAAAACCTTTGGGGGCATTATACAGAACATTCCTAAAGAGATTCTTGACGAGATGTGTACGCCATATGAAACCATATTTGTGGGGTGTGGCGATAACAGAACGGCAGATGTTTATGCAAATAAAATCGCTATCTATTTTGATGCAGCATTTATCTCTATCGGCTTTTGGGAAAGGGCGTATGCAGGCGAAATTTTCTATCATATTCCGCATAAGAATATGCCTTGTTACAAATGTGCATTGGGCAGCGGAGATCTTTCGGGTCGTGTCGAAGCCAATCATCACATTTATTCCAATCAGGAAGATGTTGAAAGTGTTAAATTTGAACCCGGCATTTCCGTGGACATCAACTTTATTACAAGCATAGGTATAAAGTTGATTATTGATATTTTGAACTCCACTAATGAGGGATATATCCCTCGTTTGTTAAACAACCTAAAACAATACACTCTCGTATGTAACACAAGCGACCCTGCCATAGGTGGAGAAATGGTTGAAATCTTTAGTTATCCGCTGCAAGTAACCACTTCGCTTGTGGTTGGCTTTGGAAAAGATTGTAGTGGCGAGTGTAGTTACGAATTAGAAGAAAAGTAAGCCTTTTCAGGAGAAAGGACAGCATATATGAAGGCTTTAGCCCAAAATGAAATAATTGCTTTAATAGCCGATTTAAATGCATTTGCGGATAGTGCTGAATCTTTAATTGACACTACTCAGACAAATTATGATAAGGATAAAAAACTGCTTCAAAACAGACATAGTAACGACTTGTCAAATTTAGATAGCACCTACAAAACGAACTGTTCTTCGGTACAAAGCAAATCAAAACAAACTATTGCTGATGCAAAAAAAATACTTTCTGAAATCAATAAATTGGACGAAAAGCTCTCAAGTGTTGACAAATACTATGTTAAAACAAAAAAGAAGAAAGAAGAACTTTTGTCAGATACCACGAGTGATGCTTATGATGATGCAACCGACTATTTCAGCACACTCGAAACGATAAAGGAAAGTTTCAAGGCACTTTATAAAAAGTATTCGGACGACATTCTCCCCGGTCTTATCAATGGCTTGAATTATCTGTTTTCAAGCCAACGAAAAAAAGACTATGAAGAACTTATTGTCCTAAGAAATACGGTTGCGGCATTTGTGAAAGAAATTGAAGAAATGCTTCCACCACTCACCGAAGAAAACCTTACCGAACTCAAAGAGGATTATTTTACCCAACGAGGCAGTATGGTTGAGCGACAGAAAAACGAGTTCGCAAATTTTGAGAGCAATTATTCTATAACTTTAGATAAGGTTGCAGACAAAATTTGCACAAACCTTGACGCTGTTCTTCCTGATGAGTTCGTGGACTATTTGTGCGCTATTATGACAAATTACGCAAAGGTAGTACATAAGGTAAACGCTTCAAACGAAGTCCAAGATGAAGTGTTGAATATGTGTTATGTTGATTATCCCGTAGACTTTTTCGTTCAGTCAAAGATAGTTGCATCTATCATTAAAGACAAGTGCTCGAAACTTTTGGTAAATGGAGCAATAAGGCTGCCCATTATGATGTCTACAAGAAATGCACCTGTTTGGATGATTGTCAATGATAATAGCAATAGTTCTATGGTACAAGCGTTTACGCACTCAATAATGTACGGATTGCTTTCGTCTTGTCCGGTTGAAAAGTTGACATACACCATTGTCGATCCCGAAAATCGTGGTAATAGCATTTCCCCATTCTTTGATGCAAAAAAGAAGTTGCCTGAACTTTTTGGAGAAAAAATTTATATTAGCAAAGATGAAGTTGCTGCAAAAATCAGCAAGTTGAATGAAAAGATAGAGAATATTCTTCAGGACAAACTCGGAAATCAATATGACACTATTTTTGATTACGCAAATAATACGCCCGACTATGACCTTAATGTTGAGTTTATTATGCTTTATGATTTTCCGAGAGGTTTTGATGAGAGGACTCTTGCTGAACTTAGAAATGTTTTGCGTAATGGGAGTAAATGCGGAATTTACACGGTAATTTCGTATCTACCTGATCCTGATAATACCCGTTCACGGGAATATCAGCAAAGTTTACAATCCATAATTGACCTATCAACGGTTATCAATCAAAACGGTGAAAATTTTGTGTTGCGGGGGCTTCCTCTCGTCTATTATACAATGCCTGACAAAATCGAATTTGCGAAGTTTTTCAGCAAATATATGCTTATCTTTGAAGGTATCAAAAATCGTGGCATTGCATTTTCACCGCTTATTAGAAAACTCATTGAAGCAAAAGACTCTGTTGAACTTGATGCTCATATTGAGCAAATTTGCGAAATGATGAAAAGCTACGAAAGAGCATACGCACAAGTACCGGAAATCAATTCCGAATTTCCCTCGTTGGTTACATTGGGCAATGTTCTTTACCCTGCTGATGTATTTTCTGATAGCATCGGCTATCAGCATATACTTGATAAGTTCGGCACGGAACACAAAGGCGATACAGAAAACACCTCTTTTGTCGAATTGCCGCTTACTTTTGATTTGAAAAACTCGTTCAATTTGTTCCTAAATTGTCCTGAAGCAAGCAGCAAAGGTATGCTTGATTTTACTCACCATGTGATTTGGAGTTTCCTTTCCTTTATGCCTGTTACAAAGGTAAATGTATGCGTATTTGATAGTGAGCAGCGAGGCAATAGCATTATTCCGTTCCTTGACTTCCGCAAACGCTCTCCTGAGACATTCGACCAAAAGATTTATACGAGTCAGGAACAGATGTATGATCGTCTGCAAAAAATCAACTCTCAGATTGATGAGTTTATACAAGAAAAATTGGGCAATAGGTATAAGGATATTCTTGACTACAACATAAATACACCAAATAGAGCCGAACCCGTGACGCTCTTGGTTCTGTATGATTTCCCAAGTGGTATGGACGGAAGAAGCATCGACCTTTTGACGAACATCTTGAGGAACGGCAATAAATGCGGTGTGTTTACGATGATTTGTTACAATCCCAATATTACTTTCTCTCGTTATGAAAGCATTGATGAGAGATTAGAGCAGATTTCAAAATTCTGTGCATCTATTGATTATAAAGATGGGCATTACGGTTTGCTGCCTTATAATTTGCAGATAAACATACCAGAGTCACTCTCATTTAATGCAACTGATGCGTTTATTGCTGATTACATTGAAAAGAGCGAAATAATCAAAAAACAGGGGCTTTCTTTTAAGGACATTATCTCTAAGGATTTGTTCTCAATGGATTCATCTAAATCATTGAAAATCCCTGTTGGCGTTGGTGACGGAGATAGTATTATCAACATCACTATCGGTGAAGGTTCTTCGCATCACGGGCTTATTGCAGGTGCTACGGGTTCAGGTAAATCCACCTTGCTTCACACACTAATTATGAGTAGTATGCTTCATTATAGTCCCGACCAACTTCACTTGTATCTTATGGACTTTAAGAGTGGTACTGAATTTAAGATTTATGAATCAGTAAAACTCCCTCATATACAACTTCTTGCGTTAGATGCAATGCAGGAGTTTGGTGAGAGCATCCTTGAAAATCTTGTTTCCGAGATGGAACACAGAGGTTCACTTTTCAAGGAAGCAGGTCAGACAAGCCTTAAAGGATATAAGCAAGCAACCGGAAAACCTTTGCCGAGAATTTTAGTTATTATGGACGAGTTCCAAATATTGTTCAATGACTCCACGAACCGCAAAGTTGCAATGAACTGTGCCGAATTAACAAAGAGAATTGTTACCGAGGGTCGTGCATTTGGTATTCATCTGCTGATGGCAACGCAATCTACTAAGGTTATTTCTGATCTTACTTTGTCGCACGGAACGATTGAGCAAATGCGTATCCGTATCGGCTTAAAATGCGGCGAGAATGATGCGAGATATTTGTTCTCCGACCAAAACGACACAAAGGCTTTGGCAATGATGAAAGGACCAATCGGCACGGCTGTTATGAACTTGGATTATACCGAGCAGCCCAATATTGGTTTCAGAGCCGCCTATTGTGACGATGACACGCAAAAGTATTATCTTGATTTAATCAGTAAAACCTATGCTGAACAACCGTCTACATTACAGACTTTTGAAGGTAGTCGGACAACCAACTTGATTGATTATTTTGCAAATGCAAACATCGGCGTAACCTCTGAACTCCCTGCACAAATCCATATGGGTACGCTCATAAAAGTTGCCCCGCCTTTTGCAATTTGCATCGACAAGAAAAAGAAACACAACCTATTGATTTGCGGCTCTAATGAAAGAATGGCAAATACCGTTTCAAACAATTATATGATTTCGGCATTGCTTAATCGCAATGCGACTGTATATTGCATCGACGGTGATAAACTTGTTGGCGATGACGGTTCGGCAGAGTTTTATGATGCTCTCGGAGAATGTAGTACGCAGTTCAAAGTGGCGCAGGATCGTGCTGATATTATAAAGTTCATCAACGAGATCTATCAAAACTATCAGTCTTGGAAGAAGCAGAATAGTGATGATGTAATTTTCGTGGTAATTAAGAACCTTCAATTCTTGGATATTGTCAAGTCGATGTTCAAAGGCGATGTGATTGATGAGAGCGAGTTTATTGATGAAGTTTCTGCTGAACCTGAGTTTAACCCTGCCGATCCGTTTGCGGCGGTAAATAATATGTTCGCCAACAGAGGTAGCGACGATAATATGTCGGTTGGAGAAAAACTCATTAAGATGATTGAAGATGGCTCAGGATTCGGTATCCATTTCGTGGTTACTTCGCTTGAATATCAGTCTGTAAGGGAGTGTATGTACTACGGTGAAAATATACTCACTAAATTTCCTGAGCGTATTATCTTCTCTCTTGGCTCTAATGATGCTGACAATCTTATCGAAAATGTTTCGGTTGCAGGTCTGAGGGATAATACGGTTTATTTCACGGATGGAGTTAAAAACACATTCCAAATGAAACCGTACATAACTCCTTCTGCAAATGAACTGAAGAAATTGTTTGATTAAACTGTTGTATATGGTTGATGTCAACATAAAAATATTGGAGGTGGTCCTATGAGTATGGTAAATGCCGATGTTACTGAATTGCTGCAATCTTGGAATAATATTAAAACGGCAATTTCAAGCATCGAAACAACGAGAACGACGATGACGAGAAAGTATCAACAACTTAGCGGTGAATGGAAAGACAGAAAATATAAAGAATTAGGTGACGTCGTTCAAGAGTGCAACAGAGCCTTAAACGAAATATTAAAGGTTCTATATAAGGGCGAAAAATTCGTTGGCTCACTTGCAAATAGTTTGCAGGAATATGAAAATACGGGACTTGAATATCTGTCAAATCAAGAACAGATAGCGAGCGGTAATTACGAAACATCAAGAGCATTTGGTTCTAATGGTAGAAGCGGCTTCTTTGCTAACATTTTTAATAGGAGTCAGAATATTAACGATGCACTAAAAGGTGTTGAATACAAACCTATACGAACTGCCTTTTTTTCAAGAAGTGAAGAACAAATCATTAGTAACATAAGCGGCGGTGATATGACCGAAGGCTCTTGTTCTTCATTGGCTCTTGCGTATGCTGGCAATAGAGCCGGTTACATTGTTTACGATTTTCGTGATGGTCAAAGCCGTGAAGTTTTTTCTTCAAGATCGTCAATAGAACAAATTGCTAATTTGGACGGCGTAAATTCACAAGTCTTACGTGGAACAGATGATACAATATGCGCAGAGCGATTGATGTCGAGTATGGAACAAGGACGGCAATATTATATGGCAACCGGAGCGCACGCTGCTATTGTCCGGTTAAACAATGAAGGAATTTATCAATATTTGGAACTGCAAAGTGGAACTCTAAGTGAAAACGGATGGCATACTCTCACCTTAAGCGAATTATATTCAAGGTTTGGTTGCGAAGATGGGCAATCAAGGGAGTATGCTAACTACCTTATTGAGTTGGAATCTTTGCAAAACAATGCAGAATTTCTGAATCTTTTGGGATACATCAATACAGATGAATCAGCACAGATGAAAGGAGAAAGTGGTTATGTCAGATAAGAAAGAACTGAAGTTTTCTTGGTTGCCAAAGTCGGACAAAGTAGGAGAACGGCTATTTACATTTGATGGAGAGCAAGTGTTTAACCTATTTAGGGATTATCCCCACGCACTTACTCCTGAACAAAAAATTCTGTTTGATGAAGCAAATCCATTTTGGGTTGACTTTTTCAAAGATCGAAAATATAAAAACGACAATGATGAGCAAGAATAATACGGCATTTACTTATACCTAAAGAAGAGGTAAAAAGAACATAGATTTAATATTAAAAGGAGGTGGCGCAATGGATATATGGCATAAGTTGGGAAGAATATTTCGCTTTTCAAATTTGGGAACGCTGATTTTCTTTTTGTTGAATATCGGTCTTATTTTAGCTTTGTTCTTTCCCTATGGTTTTACGCCTGAAGTGGCAGTTCCTTTGATTGTATGTTACATAGTCACCGTTTTAATTAGTCTATCGCCCATTGGAGAGTGGACACTTGCAGCACTTGCAGGAGCAAAAGAAATAAAACGAAAAGATATTAAAATTCGTTTAGTGCCATTATTGGAGATCGTATTTGAACAAGCAAAAGAAAGAACTCCGTCTATGGTTAATTCTATTAGGCTAAAAATAATACACGACCAATCGCCAAATGCTTTTGCGATTGGTCGAAGGACTATTTGCGTTACAGACGGGTTATTAAACCTCACCGATGAAGAAATAATGGCTGTGTTTGCTCACGAGATTGGACACATTGCGTATCAGCACTCAGCCATTCAACTTCTTATCGGTGGCGGAAATCTCTTTATTTCCGGATTTTTGCTTATTGTTAAAGTTATTTGCTGGATTATTACTGGTATTTTCGCTCTCGTTGGTATAAGTACAAGAAGTTTTTGGGGCGGTTTGTTTATGACACTTTTCGGCGGCTTATCAACCGTGCTCATTTGGCTTTGGACTAAGTTCTGTATGTTATTCTTAATGTGGTCAATGCGGCAAAATGAATTTGTTGCAGATGAATATGCTTACAAATTGGGTTATGGCACAATATTAGCAAGCGTGTTGGATAGACATATGTGTTCAGCCCCTAATAATGGATTGCTAAGAGCACTTTATTCAACACACCCACATAGTGATGACCGTATAGCACGCTTGCAGGAACTCGGCGCAGATTATTACAGATATTAAGCCGTTAGAATTTATAGATGGATGATGATATATTTTTTGGATAATATCAATAGAGCAATTATAAAAAGCGCAAAAACGGAGAAGCCGCAGCAGAGTTTGCTCCACTGCGGCTTTGCTGACTTCTGTACCTATGTGAGCAAGATTCAGCAATTTACATCGTGCCTATATAGGTTTTGACTTTTGCTTGCAGTAACTTTATGTACTCCTCGTAATAAACAATCAGCCCCATTGGATAGATGTCGGCAAGCACAACAGTCAGATCTGCTACTTGTTCTTCTGTCACTTTACAAAGGCGTTCCATTGCTTGCATATAGCTTGGGCGCAGATTGTTAGCATCCGCAGTCATATGCTCTGCTGCACTTCGTAAGCACAGTTCGGCATCACTCTCGAATGGATGCTGTGAAAAGTGCTGAAGCATTCTCCGCAACTGCTCTGTCCCAGCATCAGTGTTATATAGGCTCAGCTTGATGACAAAATCCGTCACATCAAACGCTTCGTCCCAATCATAGGCGAATACGCCCTTGGTGGACGAGTATGCGAACTGCGGCGTGTCTGCGATCCGGCAGAACATTGCATACAAAGCCATACTGTCCAAATACTGCTGACGCAGTACCGGGGACTCTTTTACCCTATCATAATCGACCGCAGAAAAATCCTCCACCCATTCCGTTCCTACAATAAACGGGTGCATCGGAAACAATCTGCGGGTTTCACCGCTTGTGCTCATAAGATAGGCTTTCGGCGTATAGACGCCGCATAGTTCAGCAAGCCGACTACACATAAAGGTGTTGCAGGCGGACTGTATGTTTTCGTGCTTGACAAGAAGCCTTGGATACCCCACCCTTTTCGGCGTAGCAATATACTTGCATACGCCGCCGAAGCCTTCGTGGTTCAAGGTCTTATAGTCATAATTGACTGTGTTGAGAATGTAGTCACCCATATCGTCCTCCGCTGCTTTCGGCAGTTTATTGGTGATTTTATATCTAAAATAGCCGCCTTGTGCGACTACGGGATTTATGCAACAGCCCGTTGCACAAATTGTCTTCCGTTTTCCTATTTCAAAAATCTGTTTTCATACTCCTGATGGTGCAGACAATAGCCCTGTGCAATCAGTGCATCGGTTTTCAGCGCAACGAGGTTCGTATCCGAGTGCATTGCACTGGCAATCTGTTGTATATCATAGCCGTAACGGATATATTCGAGGATTTCCTCGTCGCCCAAGGACACCTGAGAAGCGAACACATTCGCTTCATATTCCATCCGGCTCTCTTGCATATTGAAGATATTGAACTCTTTGAAGCCGCCCGCTTTCACAGCTTCCTTTCGGTGCAGAATATCGTGCCCGATCTCGTGGAGCATAACGATGCTTTCCATCACCGGATGCAGATCGTTTTTAATGAAGATAAATCGGTTACGCATCAGAACCTTATAGGCTCCACGCTGTCGCTTAAAATCCACGGGGACGACTTCGATGCCAAGCTCACGAGCGATCCTGTGCGGATCTCTCGTGCCGAGCGTATCGACCAGCCTATTTGCTGTCTGTACAATCTCCAAAGTCTGAATATCCAAGAGCGAACACCCCCTTCTGCCTATTTCGGCAATTCTATTCTAACATAAGCTGTGTCCCATTAAACGGACACGATGGAATCAGTCCTTACGGTACTTCTTGGGCGTGAACTTCTTATTCTTCTCTTTGGCGATCCAATACGCATCCTGCAAAGCCTTCATCATCACATCCAAATCCTCATCGGCAATATTACCGCCGGCAAAAAGACCGCTTACCTCATCTACCAGCGCTTGCGCCTGCTTTGCGCCTTTTGCACCGTATTTCTCTGCGGCAGAAAGGAGGAACTCCTCGTCCTCATTCAGAAAGTAGTTTTCTTCGGTATGAAACAACTCCGCCAGCTTGCGGTAGATGTCCCGTTTCCTCGGATAGCACTCGCCGGATTCATAGTTGGTGATCGTTCTGAGGGAGACTCCAAGAGCCTTCGCCAGTTCCTCCTGCTTCAAGCCTGCCTTTGTGCGGGCTTCTTTTAATTTCTCGCAAAACCTCATTGTAGCGTCCTCCGTAGTGTTCAAAATATGTTAGAAATTAAATTGCTATTATCTGTTGACAAACGCAGATAAACTGCGTATAATATAAACACGCAATTAAGCTGCGTATTTATATTACTCGAACTTGCGTGTCTTGTCAAGGGGTTTCGGAAAGATACTGCAATTTTTTAGGCGTTGAATATACACAATCGTGATTAGTATGCCCGTTCATACGGAAAAGGAGCAGCAATGGGGAGAAACAATACAAAGGCAGTTAAGAACATCACAAAAATGTACGAACAGTTGGGCTTGGCGCAGGACGACATATTCCATAAAACAAAGCTGCTTTTGAGCATTTACCGTGATGTGGTTTGGGCGACGCTTTCAGACTGTAACTGCGTAAATGAGGAAATCTATTACTACGGCGACGATTTGACGGATGCCTTGGTCTATTTGGAGGAGTTTGCGCCCGATATAGAACGCAGCGAGTTTGAACGCCGTGTGTGCAACCTGTTTGAAAATAAGTGGATGATTGACCTCATTGACAAGGCGATGAGTAAGGTCTATGACTATTACAATAACGGACGACTTTACCACGAGATACTCTCCAAGAGTTATCTGACCGCTTTCCGCTATACTGAAAGTGAGCTACTGGAGATACTTAATTTAGAACGCAGCACCTTTTATGACCGAAAGAAGGAAGCTGTTATGCTGCTTGGAATAGCTCTATGGGGTTATGCGATCCCCGTATTTCGTGGCATTTTTGATGTGGAAGGAGATGAGAGCGAGATCCCTGAATTTTTTACCTGCACCGAAAAGTCCGACCTTTGTCCGACGAAAGTCCGATGAAAATCCGACCGACTTCCTACTGAAAGTCCGACTTTGCCTCTGCTATACTGTCTATGCTGACGGATTGCAGCCATTTTTGGGGCGTGGCAGAAAAATGGCGAGAAAGTGGCACAGATACGCCGATGACACGGAAAAGCCGCCGTGCTATAATGATGTCGTCAAAAAGTGCAAACAATTTACTTGCCTAAAAATCTTCTGCCCACCATACCCTCTCTGCAATCCGGGCGGGCAGGCAAATGAATAGGTTATATGAAGCAGTTACAGCCTCAAAGGTGTGTAGCTGCTTTTTTATTGCCTGTTTGCCGACAGCAGCCGTGAAGGATGTTTTTTGAAACGAGATCACATCTTTCACCAAGTTATAAGCAGCTTAGGCGAAGCGAATTGAATAGGACGAGCTAAGAGAAGAAGCCGTTGTAGCCATCAAGGATTGACTTGAAAGCTACAGCGGCTTTTTTGTACCCTTTTCGCTTTCTCCTGAGCAGAAGGGGTGAAGTTATGTTTTTACTGCATTGGCAGAGCGCCGTTTCCCGGTATCCCTGATTTTCGGAATGAAATTTTTAATTTGACTTTATTAAAAAAATCCGAATTTCAAGGAGAACACAAAAATGTCTAACAACACAATCAATATCGACATCGACGCATTGACAGAGGATTTTAAGGCGCATTGCAAGATTATCAAGCTGGGCTACGAGTATCCCGGCTACACAGGCATCGAAAAGTATGCCATTGTCACCGATCTCAGTTATGCGCAGATTATGGAACGCTATGCGCCTGTTGCGGAGCACTATTGCCCGTTTCTACTTCTCAGCAAAGCTGCTGGCGAGGTCATCGCAGACTTTAAGCGCAACGAGGACAAGTTTTCTAAGCGGATGCAGAAAGATGACTGCTACGGCTTTGAGGATGGCATGACCGAGCGCTACAACATTGAATGCTGTGTCCCCGATTTTACAGAAGCGCTGTTTCGGGAGTGCTTTCCGCAGCGGCTTGTGGGAAAAGCGTTTGCGCTGCTTACTCCCATCCAACAAAGCCGTGTGAAACAGCACATTTTCGGGAAAAAGTCTTTTGCCAAAATTGCCGCTTCGGAAGGTAAAGCAAAGAACACGGTTCAGGAGTCATACGATGCCGCAATCAAAAAGATGAAAAAATTTTTGAAAAACACCCTGCCAAAAGACACCCCTTATTCGGAGTAAGTGAAGGGGTTATTTCTGATCCGGACAGGAACACCTTTCAAAAATAAAAATATGAGAGGTTATACATTATGGAAAACAAGAACATAAACGGCAAGGTTCAGCGTGGAGAAATCTATCTTTACGATTTCGGCAATAACGGTGGGTCAATCCAAAACGGTGTGCGTCCTGCTTTGGTCGTACAGTGTGATGAGGGTAATACGGCAAGCAGCACAACAATAATTGCCGCAATGACCTCCATTATCAAAAAGCAGTATTTACCGTCCCACATCATTTTAGGCGACCGATTCGGATTGAAAGAACCGTCTATGGTGATGCTCGAACAACTGAAAACCGTCAATCAATCCGATTTCATTGAGTATATCGGCAAAATCGACGACGAGCATTATATGAAAAAGATCAATATCGGTATCAAAAAGGCAATGGGACTTTGGGTGGATAAGCCTTATCGCAGTCCCTCGGATATTCGTTGTCTATGCGTAAAATGCTTGGAGGACTATAAGAACAATCCAAACTTCATTGTGAAGCGCCTTGATCCGTTTGTGAGAGTCAAGGAAAAATGCGACAAGTGTCAGAATCTCGGCTATGATTACCTTGTCATCGAAAGAAGCAAGGAGGGGCGTTAATGGAGAATACTTCGCAGAAGAGCAGCCCAGCCATTGAATTTTCCTCTGGCTTCTGCGACAGCGATTTCAAAATGAAAATTGGTGGAACGGTATATGAGATTTCGACTCATTTTGATCCCGAAGGTAGCCGGTGTGTATTGCAGCAATTCCGTGACCTGATACTTTCAGAGGATTTGCTGGAAAATCGCATAATTGCAGAAAACGCAAAGGCACGGTAAGATAATCGTGCCTTTGCAATGCCCGGTTGTCGGAAAGGAGATATGACAATGGCAACAGCAAACTATATCAAAGGGCAAAACGAAACCAAAATTACGGCTCTCTACTGCCGCCTTTCGCAGGACGACGGGCGTGAAGGCGAGAGCAATTCCATATCGAACCAAAAGGAGATTTTACTTGCATACGCTCAGCGGAATAATTTCCCGAATCCGCAATTTTTTACGGACGATGGATTTTCGGGGACGACTTTCGAGCGACCAAGTTTTATCCAAATGGAAAACTTGGTGGAGCAAGGCTTGGTAGACACTATCATCGTCAAGGATCTTAGTCGTTTTGGCAGAAACTATCTTGATGTGGGCAACTACCTTGAAATCAAGTACCCGACGCTGGGTGTGAGGTTCATCGCCATTCAAGAAAATGTCGATACTCTGAAAGAAACAGGCACAGAGATGATGCCATTCAACAACATTTTCAATGAGTGGTATGCGGCTCAAACAAGTAAGAAAATCCGTGCGGTGTGGAAGAACAAGGCAGCAAACGGCAAGCGTGTCAGTTCCTCCGTCCCATTTGGATATGTCAGAAACCCACAGGACAAAGAAGACTGGCTGGTAGATGAACCAGCGGCGGAAGTTGTACGAAAAATCTATGCTCTGTGCCTTGATGGTCGGGGACCGTCGCAAATTGCTCGGCAGCTTGAACAGGAAAAGGTGTTTATTCCCTCTGCCTATTATGCTTCGCTCGGCAGAAAGGCAAGAAAACAGTACACAGACCCATACGCTTGGGATCAGAAAACAGTCGCCGGCATTCTTGTCAATCAGCAGTATACAGGCTGTACGGTAAACTTTATGACTACCACAGTCAGCTACAAGGTACACAAGACCGTGTATAAGCCAAAGGACGAGTGGCAGATCATCCCGAACACCCAGCCTGCTATCATTGACGAGGATACTTGGAAAAGGGTGCAGGAACTTCGAGAGCATCGTATCCGTCCGACAGCAACGGGCAGGACGAGTCTGTTCTCCGGCAAAGTGTTCTGCGCTGATTGCGGCTCAAAACTCCACTTCTGTGCTGCCAAGAGTTTGAACGCCAATCAGGAGCATTACCGTTGCGCCAACTACAAAAGCGGCAGAGGAAGTTGTCAGATACATTTTATCCGTAATGTTGTGCTTGAAAAAATCGTACTTGAAGCAATCAACAGCTTAGCGGACTTTGTTAGGTGCTATGAGCCGGTATTTCTGTATCTAATGGCACAAAAGGACATTGTATCTAAACGGACAGAAACCTCTAAACTTAGAACTGCCATTGAAAGCGGAAAACGGCGTATTCAAGACCTTGACAAACTGATAGAGCGCATCTATGAAGATCAAGTCCTCGGTAACATCTCTGCCGAACGCTATGCAAGAATGTCGGTCAATTACGAGAACGAGCAACGCACCCTTATCAATAAGGTGGCAGAGGACGAAAAGAAACTCGCCTGCATTGAACAGACGAGCCTTGACTTAAAAACCTTATTGAAGGTTCTGCGAAGCAGTACATCCTTTGAAGAATTGACACCAACCCTTGTGAACTCTCTGATCCGCAAGATTGAGGTTCATAACAACGACAAATCAAGCGGTCACTGCTATGTGAAAGTGGACATCTACTTCACGGCAATCGGACTGATTGACATTCCCACAGAGGACGAAATCAAAAGCCTTATGGCTAAAATCAAAGCAAACCCGCAGGAATACAGGCTTACCGCCTGAAAAAGAGAAAACGGTGCAACCCCGATTGTGGGGTTACACCGTATCCCTGCAAAAACATCCTTATGGGGCTTTGGCTAAGGACGGTTCTTTTTTTGTCGTAAGCTTACTCCGCCTTGGGAGCCTCGGCAGCAGCCTTGGCAGCGGCGGCCTTCTTCTCGGCGGCAGCCTTCTGCGCGGCCTTGAACTTCTCCTTCTCCTCGGGAGTGGGGATAGGCTCGATGGCGTTGCGGGGGCAAGCCTTGGCGCACATACCGCAGTTCTTGCACTTGCTGTAATCGATCACAGCCACGTTGTCCACCACATGGATGGCGTCGAACTTGCAGGTACGCTCGCACATACCGCAGGCGATACAGCTGTTGTCGCAGACCTTCGTCACAGCGGGGCCCTTGTCCTTGTTGGAGCAGTCAACGAACACCTTCTGCTTGTAGGGCACCTCCACGATCAGGTGGTGGGGACAGGCGGCGCGGCAGGCACCGCAGTTGGTGCACTTCTCCTTGTCCACCACGGCAACGCCGTTGATGACATGGATGGCGTCGAACTTACAGACCTCCACGCAGGAGCCGAAGCCGAAGCAGCCGTAGCGGCACGCCTTGACGTCGCCGCCGCAGACCTTGGTGGCGGCGAGACAGTCCTTCACACCGCGATACTCAAAGTTCTCCTTGGCGTTGCAGCCGCCGTTGCACATCACGTGGGCAACCATCTTGTCGCCGGAGGGAGCCTCCATGCCCATGATGGCAGCGATCTTAGCGGCATTTTCGGGGCCTGCGGGGGCACAGGCGGTAACGGGAGCCTTACCGGCGAGAATCGCCTCGGCGCAGCCGCCGCAGCCGGGATAGCCGCAGCCGCCGCAGTTGGCGCCGGCGAGACATCCCATGATCTCCGGCAGGCGGGGATCCACCTGCACCTCAAAAACCTTTGCGGCGATGGCGAGGATAAGGCCGAAAACGATGGCGAGTACGCCCAGAACGGCGATCGCATAAACAATAGTCATATTCTTCTACCTCCTTACCAGACCTTCAGACCGCTGAAGCCCATGAACGCCAGAGCGATCAGACCGGCGGTGACCAGCGCGATGGGGAAGCCATCGAAAGCCTTGGGGTTCTCGCTGGAGACGTCCAGCTGCTCACGGATAGCCGCGAACAGGAAGATGGCCAGCAGGAAGCCCAGACCGCCGGTGATGCCGTAGACCACGGACTCGATGAAGTTGT